>NZ_JBSRQL010000001.1:0-456719 GCF_054083135.1 Stenotrophomonas maltophilia group sp. LNF247 | reverse complement strand
GGATGTTGGTCTGGAACGCGATGCCGTCGATGACGCTGATGATCTCGGCGATTTTCTTCGACGAGGCTTCGATGGCCGACATGGTGGTAACCACCTGGCCGACCACCTCACCGCCCTGCGAGGCGACGCCATGGGCGCCGATGGCGAGCTGGTTGGCCTGGCGGGCGTGTTCGGCGTTCTGGCGCACGGTGGAGGTCAGTTCCTCCATCGAGGCGGCGGTTTCCTCCAGGTTGGCGGCCTGCTGCTCGGTACGGCGCGACAGGTCGCTGTTGCCGGACGCGATCTCGCCAGCGGCGAGGGTGATGCTGGAGGCACTGGCCTGGATCTGGCTGACGATCTGGGTCAGCTGTGCGACGGTGGTGTTGGCGTCGTCACGCATGCGCGCGAACACGCCGTTGAACTGGCCGTCCATGCGTGCGGTCAGGTCGCCGGCAGCGATCGACTGCAGCAGCTGCGAGAGCTGGCCGAGGTTGCCGTCGGCGACCTGCATCATGCTGTTGAGCTGCTCGATCATCACGCGGAAATCGTGATCGAAGCGCTGCGCGTCACCGCGCTGGCTGAAGTCGCCCGCAGCGGCGGCCGAGGCCAGATGCTGGATCTGCGTGTTGATGGCCAGCAGGCTGGCCTTGGCGGCGTCCATCGATTCGTGCAGGATCGCGCGGCTGCCTGGCAGGCGGCGGGCGTCCGGAGCAAGGTTGCCGATGGCGTACTGGTTGAGCACTTCAATGGCATCGACGATCGCATCGAGGTGTTCGAAGATCACCGTGTTGATGCCGCTGGCCAGCTGGCCGTAGACACCCGGGAAGTCTTCCGGAATACGGTGGCTGATGTCCGGGCCGGCATGCATCTGTGCCATCAGCTGCGTCTGCTCGCTGAAACGGCGCAGCATTGCGGTCATTTCGGCCGTGGCCGTAAGCATCCTGCCGGCTTCGTCCCTGCTGGTGGCCTGGGTGCTGACGCTGAGATCGCCGCGGGCGACCGCCTGAATGGCATGCACGGCCTTGCCCAGCGGGCCGGTGACCGCGCGCGAGATGACGATGGCCAGCGCGGCGGCCACCAGCGACAGCAGGATGATGCAGCCGATGATGGCGATCATGCTGTTGCGATGGGTGGCGTTGGCGTCGGCGATCTTGCCGTCCATCTGCCCGGCGATATGGGCGCCCAGTGCCTTCATCGCAGCGAACAGGTCGCGGCGCGCCGGGCGTGACTGCTCGTCGGAGATCTGCCGCGCCAGGACGCCGTCACCGGCGGTCACGGCGTCGCGCATCGCCTTGTTGGCGGCGAAGTAGCGATCCAGTTGCGCGCTGGCTGCGCGATACAGTTCACGCTCCTTGTCCAGCGCCGGCAGCGCCGCGTACGCCGCCAGTTCGTCATGCACGGCCTTGGCGGTGTCGTCCATGCGCTTGTTGTAGTCGGCCACCTTTTCCGGCTGGTCGAGCATGCTCAGCTGGGCCAGTTCGTAGGTGCGGAACTCCCCGAGCTGCGAGCGCGCCTCGCCCAGGTGCTGGACCGAGGGGATATCGTTGCCAGCCATGTCGCGTAGCTGCGCGTTGGCTTCGCTCAGTCGCAGCAGGGCGAACGCGCCGAGGATCAGGGTCATCAACGTGGTGAGGGTGAACCCCACAGCCAGCTTGCGGGCGATGGGCAGATCTTGGAACCACTTCATGCAGGGTGCTCCAGGTGGGCAGAGTGCCGGCGTCTGTGCGCCGGTTTGGG
Source organism: Stenotrophomonas maltophilia group sp. LNF247 (assembly GCF_054083135.1). Classification (NCBI taxonomy): domain Bacteria; kingdom Pseudomonadati; phylum Pseudomonadota; class Gammaproteobacteria; order Lysobacterales; family Lysobacteraceae; genus Stenotrophomonas; species Stenotrophomonas maltophilia group sp. LNF247. The sequence continues at coordinate 455,003 of NZ_JBSRQL010000001.1, read as the reverse complement.
GGTGGTTGCAGAGCGAACGGTGGTTCCCGGTGGGGTTCGGTGACGGCCGTCAATGCGAAATAGCGGCGCAGTCTCGATGGACTTTATGGACGCAGATCACATTCGGATGCGTAGGGAGGGCAGCATGGAAGCGTTGCAGCGACGCGGTTTTCGATTGGATGAAGTGGTTGCGACAGCAACTATCGTGCCGACGGAGTTCACGATTTGGTTTCGGGGTGCCGTCCCGCAGTCAGATTCCGTTCCTGCGGAAGGGAATCTGACCCCCCCCTGGCAGACCGAACACAAACGAAAACCGCCGCCCCGAGGGGCGGCGGTCCATGGTTCGCATGCAGCGTGGATCAGGCCGCCTGCGGCATCCGCAGCGAGCGCACCAACCCACCGATGTCGACGATCAGCGCGACCCGGCCGTCGCCGAGGATGGTGGCGCCGGATACTCCGCCGATGCGGCGGTAGTTGTTCTCGATGTTCTTCACCACGACCTGCTGCTGGCCGACCAGTTCGTCCACCTCCAGCGCGATCTTCTGGCCATCACCTTCGACCACCACCACCAGCGATTCGCTGCCGGGTGCGCGGTTGCCGTAGCCGTAGTACTCGCTCAGCGAGAGGATCGGCAGGTACTCGCCACGCACGCGCAGCACGCGGCCCTCGCCGGCCATGCTGCGGATGTCCTCGGCCTGCGGCTGCAGCGCCTCCAGCACGTACGCCAGGGGCAGGATCAGGGTTTCGCCGGCCACTGCTACGGTCATGCCGTCGAGGATGGCCAGGGTCAGCGGCAGGCGGATCAGCGTGCGGGTGCCGGTACCGAGGCTGCTTTCGATCTGCACCTCGCCGCCCAGTGCCTGGATGTTGCGGCGGACCACGTCCATGCCGACACCACGCCCGGACAGGTCGGTGACCGCATCGGCCGTGGAGAAGCCTGGCTGGAAGATCAGGTCCCAGACCTGCGAATCGGTCGGGTTGTCCGGCACGGCCAGGCCGCGTTCGTGAGCCTTGGCCAGGATCTTGGCGCGGTCCAGGCCACGGCCATCGTCGCTGACTTCGATGACGATATGGCCGCCCTGATGCGAGGCCGCCAGGGTGATCGTGCCGGTCTCGTCCTTGCCTGCACCGCGGCGCACGTCGGGCATTTCCAGGCCGTGGTCGATCGAGTTGCGCACCAGGTGCACCAGCGGATCGGCGATCTTCTCGATCAGGCCCTTGTCCAGCTCGGTACCTTCGCCGACGGTGCGCAGGCGCACCTGCTTGCCGAGGCGGCTGGACAGGTCGCGGACCAGGCGCGGGAAGCGACGGAACACCGCATCGACCGGCAGCATTCGCACGCCGATCACCGCTTCCTGCAGGTCGCGTGTGTTGCGTTCAAGCTGGTCCAGGCCGGCGAACAGGCTCTCGGCGTGGACCGGGTCCAGCGCGTGCGAGACCTGCTTGAGCATGGCCTGGGTGATGACCAGTTCGCCGACCAGGTTGATCAGCGCATCGACCTTGTCGACGCTGACGCGGATCGAGGTTTCCGCTTCCTGGTTGGCGCCGCCACTGGCGGCTGGCGCGGCAGGTGCCGACGGCGCCGCTGCCACCGGAGCGGGGGGCGCTGCGGCCGGGGCCTGGGTGGCCAGGCTTGGCGGCGCGGCCGGACGGATGTCCAGTTCGCAGTCGTCCAGCACCCAGGCGAAGGTGTCTTCGATCTTGCTGCGCGGCACCTTGCCGACCAGGCCCAGATCCCACGCCAGGTGGGCCTCCAGCGGGTCGAGCTGGGCGAAGCCGGGCAGGCGTTCCATGCGCGCGGCGACCTGCAGCGAGCCGAGGTGTTCCAGTTCGCGGATGATGCGCAGCGGATCGTTGCCACTCATGAACAGCGACGGCGCTGGAGTGAAACCGATCTGCCAGGCTTCAGGGGTATCGTCCACCTTGGCCGCTGCCGCGACCGGAGCGCTCGATGCGGCCTGGCCGGAGAGAACGGCTTCCAGGCGCGCCTTCACTGCGGCGACAGCGGCGGGGTCGGCAGCCTGGCCGTGTTCGGCTTCGCGCAGCAGGGCGCGAAGCACGTCCACCGAAGACAGCATGGCGTCGACGGCATGGCCTTCCAGCGCCCGCTTGCCGGCACGCAGCTCATCGAGCAGCGTTTCCAGCACGTGGGTCAGGCCGGCGATGGCATCGAAGCCGAAGGTGCCGGCGCCGCCCTTGATCGAATGGGCGGCGCGGAACACCGAATTGATGATCTCCGCGTCCTGCTGCCCCGATTCCAGGGCCAGCAGGCCAGCCTCCATCGCGTCGAGGCCTTCGCGGCTCTCCTCGAAGAAGGTGGCGTGGAAGCGTTGCAGGTCCATGCTCATGGCAGTGGCGGTCCGGAAGCGAAGAAGGGGAGCGGTGCGGGGCGATCAGCCCAGCACTTTCTGCACGGTGGCGACCAGCTGTTCCGGATTGAACGGCTTGACCAGCCAGCCGGTGGCACCGGCGGCCTTGCCTTCGGACTTCTTGTCGGCAGCCGATTCGGTGGTCAGCATCAGCAGCGGGGTGAACTTGTAGTCCGGCAGCTGGCGCAGTTCGCGGATCAGCGCGATGCCGTCCATGTTCGGCATGTTGACGTCGGTGACCACCGCGTTGAAGCGCTGGCCCTTGGCGCGACCGAGCGCGACCGCGCCGTCTTCGGCTTCTTCGACGGCAAAACCGGCCGAGGTGAGGGCGAAGGAAACCATCTGGCGCATCGACGCCGAATCGTCCACCACCAAGATACGTGCGCTCATGCAGCGTTCTCCACAGATTTCAGGTTGTCATGGGTTGCGTCCAGGCCCAGGGCCTGGGTGACGCCCAGCAGGCGCGCGGCGTCACGGAAGGTTGCGGTGCAACCGTGGAAGCCGGTGCCCAGGCCTGCCTCGCGGCGGGCCTGCACGAATGCACACAGCACCTGCACGGCGGCCGTGTGGATGCGGGCGACCTGGCTTGCATCCAGGGTCAGCTCGCCTGCCTGCGCCACCAGCGGGGCGAGGCGGTTCTTGAGCTCGGTGCTGCTCTCGATGCCGAGATCCCCACCCAGTTCGACAGTGCTCATCGTTGCTCCGGACAAACGGTTCCGTGATCCATAACGGCACCCCGGCAGGGTTCTTTAGGGGAATCGACGCGGTGCGCCGATGCGGTGTTGTTCGGGGACGGGAGATGCCAATGCTGCGCATCGGCACCTGCAGTCCCCGACAGGCACCGCGTCGGCGCAAAGCGCCGACTCAACTCAACAGCCGTGTGGCGTCGAGCAGGATCATCGGACGCTGGCTGACCCGGGCGACGCCACGGAACAGGTCGTTGGAAATCTGGCAGATGCGCGCGGTATCAGGCGGCTCGATCTGCGAGTCGGTAAGGTTGGCGACATCTTCCACCGCCGACACGCGCAGGCCGATGGTTTCGCCGTCTTCCTCCAGCACCACGATGCGGGTCTGCGAATCGTCTTCGGCAGCGGCCGCACCCAGGTGCAGGCCGAGATCCATCACCGGTACCACCTGGCCCCGAAGGTTCATGATGCCGAGCATCGCTGGTGCGGTGCCGCGCAATGGCAGCAGGGGAACTGGCAGCACCACTTCCTGCACCTTCAGCAGTTCCAGCGCATAAGCCTGGGTGCCGCAACGCAGGCGCAGCCAGCGCGAGGTGCGCTCGCCTGCGCGGCGGTTCTGCGGATGCGGGCTGCTGGCGGGCTGGAGAGCCTGTGCCTGCAGTTCCTGCCAGGTGCCGGGACGGTTGGTGGCCGGGGCATCCACGGCAACGCGGGGCGGCGGCGCGACGGCAGCGGGCGCAGCCGGGGCAGGCGCGGGTGCAGGGCGCGGCGCTGGGGGCGCTACCACGGCCGGGGGCGGCGTGGGGACATCCGCGCCGCCGGCAGCGGCCTCGAACGCAGCCTGCAGGCCGGGGCTGTCAGTGTGGGCGAGGTGATGGCTGTCGGCCGCGTCGGTCTCGTAGATCACTTCGTCGGGCAGGTCGTCCCAGGTGGGCTCCGGGCCGGCCTTGGCCGGGGCCGTCTCGTGGATCACCTCGTCAGGCAGATCATCCCAGGTCGGTTCCCGCTCGGGAGCGGCGACCGGCATTGCGGCGGCCTCGAAGGCGGCTTCGAGCGCGGCGTTGTCCGCGGCAGGCGCCGCGGCGACGGTGTCGGTCTCGTAGATCACCTCGGCCGGCAGGTCATCCCAGGTCGGCTCATGTTCCGGTTGCGATATGCTGGCCGGGGCCGGGGCGACGCTGTCCGGCGTTGGAAGCACGACGGCCGCCGGAGCGATCGCTTCGCCCAGCAGTTCGTCCAGATAGTCGTCCAGTACGCCGGTGCTGTTCATGCGGCCTGCTCCAGGGCGCGGGCATCCTCACCGAGGATCCAGTTCAGTGCGCGGCGATAGGCGGCCAGGCCGCGGCCCGGGTACTCCTCACCAACGCTGGGCAGGGTCAGGCCTGCGGCATTGCTGATGCGGGTGTCGATCGGAATGGCGTCTTCCCACACGCGGGTGCCATGACGATCCTGCATGGTGCGCAGCGACTCGTTGCCGGCGCGGGTGCGGCGGTCGAACAGGGTCGGCAGGATCGAGATCGGCAGCGGGCGGCGGCGCGAGCGCTCGACCATCTCGCCGGTGCGGACCATGCCGTCCAGGCCATGCAGGGCCAGCGGCTCGGCCTGGGTGGGGATGATCAGGCGGTCGGCAGCGGCCAGCGCGTTGATCATCAACAGGCCAAGGGTGGGGGCACAGTCCAGCAGGATGTAGTCGTGCTGGCCCTGGTGGCGCGCCAGTGCGTTCTGCAGGGCCAGGCCGAGGCCGGGCTGGTTGGCGCTGCGGCGCTCCAGCGTGGCCAGCGCCGACTGCGCGCAGACATAGTCCAGGCCTTGGATGCTGCTGGCATGGCACAGGCTGGAAAGATCGGCCGGCGGAGCGCCGAACAGTTCCAGCACACCGGCCGGCGGCGGATCCACCGGTACGCCGAAGGCGCGGCTGAGCGAGGCGTGCGGATCGAGATCGATCAGCAGCACGCGATGGCCGAGCGCGGCCAGGCCGCGGCCGAGGGCGAGGGTGGTGGTGGTCTTGCCGACTCCGCCCTTCTGGTTGGCGATTGCCCAGATGCGCATCGGTTTACTCCTTCATTGCCGGGGGAACGGCGGCGCCGACGCGGCTGCCAGCCGGCACCGGCGGCAACTTCACCGGTGCGATGGGGGAGGTGGGGGCGCTGGCCGGAGTTGCGGCGGCTTGTTCGGTGGTGCTGTTGTCGACGGCGCCGGTGGCCGCATTGAGGCGCTGGCCGAGCGGATCCACCGAATGCGAGGTGTCGGCCAGGATGATGACCATCACCCGGCGGTTGCGGTTGCGCCCCTGCGCGCTGTCGTTCTCTTCGCGCGGACGGAACTGGCCATAGCCGACCATCGCCAGCCGCGACGGCTGCAGGCCCTGGTCGGCGAACAGATGCACCACGCTGGCGGCGCGTCCGGCCGACAGTTCCCAGTTCGAAGGGAAGGTGGCGGTGGCGATCGGCACGTTGTCGGTGTGGCCTTCCACGCGCACGCTGTTGGGCACGTCACGCAGCACCTCGGCGAGGCTGGCCAGCGTCTGCCGTGCATGCACGTCCAGCGCGGCCGAGCCGGTGGGGAACAGGATGTCGCTGTTGATCTCCACTTCAATCCACAACTCGGTGCGGCGCACGCTGATCATGCCGCGGTCGATCAGCGGCGCCAATGCAGCGGTGAGGCGGTCGGCGATGCTGTTGAGCTGGCGCTCGGCACGGGCGATCTGTTCCTGGTTGTGCACGGAGACCGGCATGCGCATCTGCGAGGCCATCGACGGCAGCAGGGTCGGGTCGTGCGACGGCGCCGGCGCGGAGGGGCCGATCTTGGTGCCGGACTTGATCACCGAAGGGCTGTCCCAGCCGCCACCCTGCACCTGCTTGTTCCCCACCTGCACCGGGTTGATCGTGCGCGGTGCGCCACCGAAGGCATCGGTGAGCGCGTCGGCCATGATCCGGTACTTGCCCTCGTTGACCGAGGAGATCGCGTACATGACCACGAAAAAGGCGAGCAGCAGCGTCATCAGGTCGGCATAGGGGATCGCCCATGCTTCATGGTTGGCGTGCTCTTCGTGGTGCTTGCGGCGGGCCATGTCAGTGCAGGAAGCCGGAAAGGTTGGTTTCGATGTTGCGCGGGTTCTCGCCCTGGGCGATCGAAATCAGGCCTTCAATGACCATTTCGCGGTCGCGGGTGTTGTGCGAGATCACACTCTTGAGCTTGGCAGCCACCGGCAGGAACAGCAGGTTGGCCGAGGCGATGCCGTAGATGGTGGCGGTGAATGCTGCGGCGATGCCGTGGCCGAGCTTGCTCGGGTCGGCCAGGTTCTTCATCACCGCGATCAGGCCGAGCACGGCTCCGATGATGCCGAGGGTCGGGGCGTAGATGCCCATCGCTTCGAAGACCTTGGCGCCGGCCTGGTCCTGGTGTTCCTGGCTGCCCAGTTCGATTTCCAGCATGTGCCGCATCGATTCGGGCTCGACGCCGTCCACCAGCAGCTGCAGGCCCTTGCGCAGGAACGGGTCCTGCTGCGCTTCCACCTGCGATTCCAGGCCCAGCAGGCCCTGGCGGCGGGCGATGTTGCTCCACTCGACGATCTGCTGGATCAGTTCGCGGCGATCACTGTGTGGCGGGCGCACGACCCAGCGCACGATCTTGAACGCATGCTTGAACACCGCCGGCGAGGTATGCAGCAGGATCGCGGCGACGGTGCCGACGATGACGATCACGAACGCCGCAGGCGACCACAACGACGCCAGGCCGGCGCCCTTGAGGATGCTGCCGCCGACCAGCGAGGCCAGGGCGAGAAAGAGTCCAATGAGGCTGAGTCTATCCATGGTTCCGGTATCGGCGTGTATGAATGGGACTTGAGACACCGGTAGATCGCGTACAGACGGTAGTCACAGTTTTTCGGGTTGCCGGGCATGGCCCTGGCGGGGTTCAACGCAGCCCGTCCACGTCCAGGATCAGGGCCATGCGACCATCGCCGATCAAGGTTGCACCGGCATAACCGCGCAGGCCTCGCAGGGCCTTCGGCAGTGGCTTGATGACCACTTCCTCACGCCCGCGCACCTGGTCCACGACCAGCCCGAAGCGGGCTTCGCCGGCCTGCAGCACCACGATGGTCAGCAGGGTTGACGCGGCCGGTGTCACATCCAGCCACTGGCGCAGGTCGACCAGCGGCAGGGTGTGCGAGCGGCGATCAAGCACGGCGCGGCCATCGAACCAGCCCAGCGAGGTGCGCGGCGCGTGCAGCACTTCCATCACGCGTGCCAGGGGTAGTGCGTAGACGTCCTCGCCGGCCTGCACCAGCAGGGTCGGCAGGATCGCCAGGGTGAGCGGCACGCGGATCAGGAAGCGGCTGCCACGACCCAGTTCCGACTGGATCTGGATCTGGCCGCTCAGTTCGCGGATGCGCGACTGCACCACGTCCATGCCGACGCCACGGCCGGAGATATCGGTGACCTGCTGCTTGGTCGAGAAGCCCGGCAGGAACACCAGGTGCAGGCACTCCTCGCTGCTCAGGCGGGCAGCGGCCTCCGGATCGATCAGGCCTTTCTCACGCGCCTTCGCGCGCAGCTTCTCCGGATCGATGCCGGCGCCATCGTCCTGCACCTCGATGCTGACGTAGTCGCCTTCCTGCTGCGCCGACAGGCGTACATGGCCCATCCGCGGCTTGCCTTGTGCTTCGCGCAGGTCGGGCATTTCCACGCCATGGTCGATGGCGTTGCGGACCAGGTGCACCAGCGGGTCGGCCAGGGCCTCGACCAGGTTGCGGTCGAGCTCGGTCTCGGCACCGATCAGCTCCAGGTCCACTTCCTTCTTCAGCGAGCGGGCAACGTCGCGGGCGACCTTGGGGAACCGCGAGAACACCTTGCCCACCGGCTGCATGCGGGTGCGCATCACCGCCGATTGCAGGCGCGCGGTGGCGATATCCAGCGTCGACACGGCGCGGTCCAGCTCTTCATCGCGCAGGCGTGCACGCAGGGTCTTGAGCCGATTGCGCGACAGCACCAGTTCGCCGATCAGGTTGACGATCGCGTCCAGGCGTTTGGTATCAACGCGCACCGTGTGTTCGGCCTCGGCCAGCGGCTTGGCCGCCGGCTTGGCCACGGGTGCCGGTGCAGCGACCGGACGCGGCGCGGGCGCCGGCGCCGGTGCCAGGACTGCAGCAGGCTTGGCACCCGGTGCGGCGCCACCGTGCAACTGGTCGAGCAGGGCTTCGAACTCGTCCTCGCTGATCAGGCCGTCGTCGGCCTTCGTGGCCGGCGCGACCGCGGTCGGTGCGTTGCCGCCATGCAGCTGGTCGAGCAGGGCCTCGAATTCGTCGTCGGTGATCAGGTCGCTGCCAGCTGCCGCAGGCGCGGCCGCAGCGACCGGCGCGGCAGTGCCACCGTTCATGTCGAACTGGGCGATCAGGTCCGGCGGCGCATAGCCCGGCTCGGTGCCGGACGACACGGCGTCCAGCATCGACTGCAGGTAATCCAGTGATTGCTGGGCCGCGTCGAAGTGGTGGGCCTGCAGCACCGCCTGCCCGGCACGCGCGATGCCCAGGGCCTCTTCAGCGGCGTGGCACAGTTCGACCATCGCCGTGACGCCGAGGAAGCCGGCGCCGCCCTTGAGCGTGTGGTAGCCGCGGAACACCGCATTGAGCTGGTCGCTGTCCTGCGGTGCCTGCTCCAGCGACACCAGCTGTTCGCCGAGGCGGTCCAGGATCTCCTGCGCCTCGATGATGAAATCGGCAGTGATGTCGTCGGATACCGCGCTCATGCTTACAGCCCCAGATCCGACAACAGGTCGTCGGCGTCGTTCTGCGAGACCGCGTGGCGGTCCAGTCCCTTCAGTGCCGGCCCGGCCAGTGCCGGGTCGGTGCGATGCTGTTCCGGCGGCAGGCCGAGTGCGCCGAAGCCTTCGTGGACGCGGCGGACAATGCCGACCACGCGGCGGATGATCTGCCCGGTCAGGTCCTGGTAGCTCTGGGTCAGGGCGATCTCGGTCAGGTTGTGGCGGATGCGCTCGAGCTGCGCGTCCTGGCCTGGCTGCAGGCCTTCGGCACGCAGCTGTTCGGTCAGGCTGCGGCATTCCTCGGCCAGGTCCAGGGTACGGTGGGTGGCCTGTTCGGTCATCGCCACCACGTGGTCCAGGCGCGCGCAGGCGTCATCCAGCTCACCGGCCTCGCTGGGCACGGTCGGCAGTTCACCCAGCGCCTGTCCCAGCTCGCGGGCCAGCCGCGACAGGCCGCTCATCATCGGCTGCGTGCGCAGCGCGACCAGTCCGTCGATGCGTTGCCGCCAGGCAGCTTCGTCACCGGACTCCAGTGCGTCCAGGGCTTCCTGCAGGCGCAGGGCCAGGGCGTTCTTGTCGACCGTGGTATCCATCAGGCGCTGGCCGCCAGGCGTTCGAAGATCTTGCCGAGCTTCTCTTCCAGCGTCTGCGCGGTGAAGGGCTTGATGATGTAGCCGTTCACGCCGTTCTGGGCGGCTTCGATGATCTGTTCGCGCTTGGCTTCGGCAGTGACCATCAGCACTGGCAGGGTCTTCAGCTTGGCATCGGCGCGGATCGCCTTGAGCAGCTCAATGCCGGTCATCACCGGCATGTTCCAGTCGGTGACGACGAAATCGAACGACTGGCTCTGCAGCAGCGACAGCGCGGCATGCCCGTCCTCGGCTTCGGCGGTATTGGTGAAGCCAAGATCGCCCAGCAGGTTCTTGACGATGCGACGCATGGTCGAGAAGTCGTCGACGATCAGGATGCGCATGTTCTTGTTCAAAGCAGAGTTCCTTTGTTGTTCATTCCGGGTGGCCGGGGGCAGCCGCCTCGGGCATGTTCACTCTTCCAGGCCGGCGTCGGCCGCCTCGAAAATCTTCAATCGTCCACGCAGGCGCAGCACGGCCTGGCCGTGGATCTGGCAGACCCGCGACTCGCTCACGCCGAGCACCGCGCCGATCTCCTTCAGGTTCAGTTCCTGCTCGTAATAGAGCGAGAGCACCAGCTGTTCGCGCTCGGGCAGGTGGCCGATGGCCTTGCCCAGCTCGCGGCCGAACTCGCCGCGCTCCAGCACCTGCTGCGGGGTCGGGCCGCCCTGGGCGACGGTATCCAGCTCGCCCTGGTCCTCGATGCGTGACTCCAGGCTCAGCACCTGGCCACGCGCGGCGTCTTCCATCAGCCGCAGGTATTCGGGCAGCGGCATCTCCATCGCGGCGGCCACTTCGGTGGCGCTGGCGGCACGGCCGGTGCTCTGTTCCAGGCGGCGGATGGTGGCAGCGGCGTCGCGTGCGCGGCGATGCACCGAGCGCGGCACCCAGTCGCCACGGCGGATCTCGTCGATCATCGAACCGCGGATGCGGATCGAGGCGTAGGTCTCGAACGAGGCGCCCTGGTCGGCGTCGTAGCTGCGCGACGCTTCGATCAGCCCCATCATGCCGGCCTGGATCAGGTCGTCCACCTCCACGCTCGCCGGCAGGCGTGCGGCCAGGTGGTGGGCGATGCGCCGCACCAGGTCCGAGTGCTGGGAGATGACCTCGTTGGCCGCCGAGCGCTGGACCTCCCGGTACTGGGCTGCGCCTTTCATGCGGCCACCCCGCGCTGCTTGAGAATGCGCTCGAGGAAGAACTCGACGCCGCCACGCGGTTCGGTCGGCGCCTGCCAGCGTGCGGTGCGGCGCGCGATCTCGGTGATCGCCAGCGCGGCCGGGCTGGACGGGTAGGCCTTCACCACCGGTTGCTGGCGCTGCACCGACAGGCGCAGCCAGTCGTCCTGCGGCACGCAGCCCAGGTAGTTCAGCGAGACATCGGCGAGGAACTTCTCGCACACGCGGGTCAGCTTTTCGTACAGCACGCGGCCCTCGTTGGGGTCGCGCACCATGTTGGCCACCACCTGGATGCGGTCCACGCCGCGCTCGCGCGACAGCACCTTGATCAGTGCGTAGGCGTCGGTGATCGAGGCCGGTTCGTCACAGACCACCACCACGGTGTCCTGCGCGGCCTGGCAGAAGGTCAGCACGCCGTCGGTGATGCCGGCGGCGGTATCGACCACCATGATGTCCAGCTCGCGTTCCAGTTCGGAGAACACGTTGACCAGGCCGACATGCTCGGCCGGGGCCAGCTCGGCCATGTGGCGGCGGCCGGAAGCGGCCGGGACCACCAGCACGCCGTTCGGGCCTTCGACGATGACGTCGTCCAGCGAGCAGCGGCCGGCCACCAGGTCGGCCAGCGTAAAGGTGGGGTTCAAGCCCAGGATCACGTCGATGTTGGCCAGGCCCAGGTCGGCGTCCAGCAGCAGCGTGCGCTTGCCCATGCCCGCCAGCGCCACAGCCAGGTTGGCCGAGACGTTGGTCTTGCCCACGCCGCCCTTGCCGCCGGTCACCGCGATGGTGCGCACAGGGCCGAGCGGCTCGCTGCGGGTGGCCGACAGTGGGAAGGTCTTGGTCAGCTTGGCGTACTCACGCGACGGCATGGTTCAACTCCGGGTTGCAGGGCATATCGGCCGCTCGGCGCAAATCTTCAAGGCGAAGTACGAGATTGGCTGCACTGGCCCGGTGCAGGTCCTCCGGGACGTCCTGGCCATCGGTCACCCAGGTGATCGGCAGGGCATGGTCCACGGCCACAGACAGGGCGTTGCCGAAGCGGCCGGTCTCGTCCAGCTTGCTCAGCACCAGACCCTGCAGGTTGGCGGCGCCGAAGCGGCGGACCACATCGTCCATGTCGCCGAAGCTGGTATTGGCCGGCAGCACCAGCAGGGTGCGCACCTGGCGGGCGGCACGCAGCCACTGCAGCTGGGCGGCCAGCGCGCGGTCGCGCGGGCCCAGCCCGGCGGTGTCGATCAGCACCAGCTTGTAGTCCTTCAGGCGTTCCAGCAGCTGGTCCAGGTCGGTGCCGCTGTTGGCCTCGTGCACCGCGATGCCGAGCTGGCGGCCGTAGCCGTACAGCTGCTCGCGGGCGCCGATGCGGGCGGTATCGGTGGTGACCAGGGCGACGTCACGCGGCGCGTGCTTCTCGGCGAATCGCGAGGCCAGCTTGGCGATGGTGGTGGTCTTGCCGGCGCCGGTCGGGCCGACCAGGGCGATCACGCCGCCTTCTTCCAGCGGGTCGACCGGGGCGATCGGCAGCTTGCGCGAGATCAGCCCCAGCATCAGGCCGCGGCCACGATGGGCTTCGGTCTCCAGCGGGATCTGCATGGCCACGTCGCGGGCCAGGCCGGCATCGAAGCCATATTCGTCCATCAGGTCCAACGCGGTGGCGCGCACCGGGCAGCCGCGCAGGCGCTCGTCGGTGAAGCGGTTCATCTCGCGCTCGATCACCTGGCGCATGCCGGCCACTTCCTGGCGCAACTGGCGGATCTCGGCGTCGTCCTGGGCGACCACCGTCAGCACCGGAGCCGGAGCCAGGGTGGGGGCCGGCGCGGTTTCGACAATGGCATCGGCCAACGCCGGTTCGCTGGCGGCGCTGGCCGGCTGCGCGTCGGCGACGGTAGCGGTCGGCAGCGGCGGCGGCTGCACGGCCGGCGCCACGCTTTCGTGATGCGCCTCGTGCGGCGGATCGATCTGGAAGCGGGCGCGGTTGGCCGGCACGGCGGCGGCCGGTGCAACGATGGCCTCGGCGAACGGCGCGAAGATCTGTTCCGGCAGCGCCGGTTCGTTGACGGCGGCACGCGCGAGGGTGGCCGCAAAGCCTGTGCTGCCGCGGGTCGGCACGATCTCGTCGGCGCTGTCCAGGGTGCGGCCGGTGGCGCCGACCGCGGCGCGGGCGAGGGCGGCCACCGCCGAGGTGGTGGCGGCGACCGGCTCCGGTGCCGGGGTGGCGCTGCGACGGCGGGTGACGGCGGCGATCACCGCATCGGCGGCGGTGCGCGGTTTGGGCGCCGGCGGCGGCGCCACGTCGCGGCGCGAGGCTTCCAGCGCACGCTGCACGGCGCTTTCATCGTAGTTGGCGGCGGCGACGATCTCGATGCCTTCCTCGATCCGGCGGTTGGACAGGATCACGGCATCAGGACCATGTTCCTTGCGCACCAGGTTCATGGCCGAACGCATGTCGGCGGCGACGAATCGTTTGATTTTCATGCTGTGGTCACGAGGCGAAGACGGCGGAGTGGCGGCCGGGGAACTCGGGTGGTCGGTGGTCTGCACGGTGCGGGTTCCCCTTGGTATCTGTCTGTTGCGTTGGTTCGAAGGTGGTGTCTGTTTTCTGGCGCGTCGGCGGGCGGCGTCAGCTGATCGTTCCGACCAGCTTCAGGCGCTTGTCCTCCGGCACCTCGCTGTAGGCCAGGACCGACAGCGACGGAACGCTGTGGCGGACCAGGCGTGCCAGCGCGGCGCGCACCGGGCCAGGTACCAGCACGACCGCGGGCTCGTTGCGGGCTTCCTGCTTGCTGACACATTCGGCCAGGCTCTGGTGCAGTCGCTCAGCGAGTCCGGGTTCCAGCGCGGCGCCGTTGCCCTGCGTGGACTCCTGCAAGACACGTTCCAATTGCGGGTTGAGGGTGAACACCGGCAGCTCCGCCGACATTCCGGCGATCTCCTGCACGATGAAGCGGCCCAGGGCGGTGCGCACGGCGGCGGTCAGCACGGCCGGGTCCTGGCTGCTGGGCGCATGTTCGACCAGTGCCTCGGCGATCTTGCGCAGCTGGCGGATCGGAATGCGCTCGACCAGCAGGTTCTGCAGCACGCGCACCACCGCCGACAGCGGCAGCGCCTTCGGCGTCAGATCTTCGACGAGCTTGGGCGCGCTCTTGGCCAGGTTGGCCAGCAGGTGTTGCACTTCCTCATGGCCGAGCAACTCAGGTGCGTGCTCGCGGATCAGGTGCGAAAGGTGGGTGGCGACCACGGTGGCCGGGTCGACCACCGTGTAGCCCAGCGTTTCGGCCTGGGCACGCTGGTGCGGTTGGATCCAGGTGGCATCGAGGCCGAACGCGGGGTCCTTGCCGGCGATGCCTTCCAGCGTGCCCAGCGCGCTGCCCGGGTCCAGCGCGAGCTCGCGGTCGGGGTGGATCTCGGCGGTGGCCACCGGCACGCCGTGCACCAGCACGCGGTAGCCGTTGGCGGGCAGTTCCAGGTTGTCGCGGATGTGTACCGATGGAATCAGGAAGCCGACATCCTGGGTCAGCTTGCGGCGCACGCCCTTGATGCGCGCCATCAGTTCGCCGCCCTGGTTGCTGTCCACCAGCGGAATCAGCCGGTAGCCGACCTCCAGGCCCAGCGGATCGACCGGGCGCAGTTCGTCCCAGCTCAGTTCGGCGGTGGGCGCCGGCGCGGCCGGGCGGCCGAGGGCGCTGAGCGCCGCCGGGTCCTTGCCCGTTGCGGCGGCATCGGCGGCCGGGGCCTGGGTCTTGCGGTACAGCTTCCAGGCAATGAAGCCGAGGATCGACGCCAGCGTCAGGAAAGCGACGTTGGGCATGCCCGGCACCAGGCCCACCAGGCCGATGATGCCGGCGGTGATCGCCAGCGCCCGGTACTGGCCGAACACCTGGCCGGTCATGGCCTGGGCCATGTCCTGCGAGCGCGAGGCGCGGGTGACCAGCATCGCCACCGCACTGGAGACCAGCAGCGCCGGCAGCTGGGCCACCAGGCCGTCACCGATCGACAACAGGGTGTAGGTGGCAGCGGCTTCGCCGAAGGGCATGCCATGCTGCAGCACACCCACGGCCAGGCCGCCGAGCATGTTGATGAACAGGATCAGGATGCCGGCGATGGCGTCGCCGCGGATGAACTTGCTGGCACCGTCCATCGCACCGTAGAAGTCGGCTTCCTCGCGGACTTCTTCGCGGCGCAGCTTGGCTTCTTCACGCGTCAGCAAACCGGCGTTGAGGTCGGCGTCGATCGCCATCTGCTTGCCGGGCATCGCGTCGAGGATGAAGCGCGCGGTCACTTCCGAGACCCGGCCGGCGCCCTTGGTGATCACCACGAAGTTGATGATGGTGAGGATCGCGAACACCACGATGCCCACCGCGTAGTTGCCGCCGATCACGAATTCGCCGAAGGCGGCGATGACCTTGCCCGCGGCATCGTGGCCGTTCTGGCCGTTGAGCAGGATCACGCGGGTGGAGGCCACGTTCAGCGCCAGCCGCAGCATGGTGGTGATCAGCAGCACGATCGGGAAGATGGTGAAGTCCAGCGGGCGCTTCACGTAGACCACCGCCAGCAGCACCATCAGCGAGATGGCAATGTTGAAGGTGAACAGCGCATCGAGCACCGGCGCGGCCAGCGGCACCACGACCATGGCCAGCAGGGCCAGCACGATCAGCGGCGCGCCAAGACCCTGGCGGATCATTTCCAGGGCGCGGCGGGTGTTGAAGCCGGTGGAGGGCTGGGCGCTCACGGGCGGCCTCCCTTGCCGAATTCATCCACCTGGATGTGCGGGGCGTCCGGCATCGGGCCAGTGCGCCACGCGCGCAGCTGGTAGACGTAGGACAGGACCTGGGCGACGGCCGAATACAGTCTCACGGGGATTTCCTTTCCGAGTTGGCCCTCCCGATACAAGGCGCGTGCCAAAGGTGGGGCAGAGACGATCGCGACCTTGTTGCCGTCGGCCACTTCACGGATGCGCAGGGCGGTCTCGTCCACGCCCAGGGCGACCACGGTGGGGGCGTTCATGGCGCCGCCCTCGTACTTCAGGGCCACCGCGTAGTGGGTGGGGTTGACCACCACCACGTCGGCGGTGGGTACCGCTTCCATCATCCGGCGGTTGGCCATCTGCTGCTGCAGCTGGCGGATGCGGCCCTTGACCTCGGGGCTGCCCTCGCTTTCCTTCATTTCCCGGCGCAGCTCTTCCCGGGTCATCTTCAGCTTGCGCGTCCAGTTCCAGCGCTGGTACGGCGCGTCGATGGCGGCCAGCACCAGCATCGCGCCGGCGGTGGCCAGCAGCAGGCGCAGGGTGAAGCCGAGGCCGTCGGTGATGGCCGTCTCCAGCGGGTGGTGGATCAGGCCGCGCAGGGTGTCAAAGCCGGTCCAGACCACCAGCCCGGCGGCGACGCCGACGAAGGCCACGCGCAGCAGCGATTTGGTGAACTCGGCAATGGCCTCCGGGCCGTACAGGCGCTTGAGCCCGCTCATCGGGTTCATGCGGTTGATGTCGGGCATCAACGCCTTCTGCGACCAGCGCAGGCCGCCCATCACCAGCGGGGCGACGAAGCTGGCCAGCAGGCAGACCAGCACCAGCGGTGCGATCACCAGCATGAACTGCAGCAGCAGGTCGCCGAAGTGGCCGAACAGTTCCTTCGGGTTCTGCCGCAGGCTCTGTTCCGGGCTCAGCGCCTGCTTCATCCAGGCCGTGGCGCCGCGGCCGATCGAGCCGCTCATGGCCATCACCGCCAGCACGCCGGCGCCGAACACGGCGGCCGTGCCGAGCTCGCGCGAGCGCGGCAGGTTGCCCTGTTCGCGGGCGTCGCGCAGGCGTTTTTCGGTCGGTTGTTCGGTCTTTTCGCCGGCGGATTCGTTCTCGGACATCACGGGCACTGCGGCAGGGGTTGCCGGAGGGCGTGCAAGAACCGTGCCGTGATGGGGTGTTGCCTATCCACGCGCGGCGCGGATCTATTTGTAGAGCCGAGCCCATGCTCGGCTATGTTTGGATCGGGCGCGAAGAGCAGCCGAGCGCAGGCTCGGCTCTACAGGGGAGAGTTGTCGCTGGATGGTGGGCTCTGCGCCAGCTCCACCCGCGGCCGCGGCAGGTCGTGCAGCTGCATGAAGCGCGCCGCGTCGACCGGGCGGCCGAGCAGGTAGCCCTGCAGGTAGTCGCAGCCCAGGCGCTCCAGGTAGGCGCGCTGGGCGGTGGTTTCCACGCCTTCGGCGACGATGTCCATGTCCAGCGCATGGCCCAGCGCCACGATCGCCGAGACGATCACCACGTCCTCTGCACTGTGTTCCAGGTCGCGCACGAACGCATGGTCGATCTTGATCTCGGTGGCCGGCAGCCGCTTCAGGTACAGCAGGCTGGAATAGCCAGTGCCGAAGTCATCGATGGATATGCCTACGCCCAGCGCCGACAGCGCCTGCAGCAGGCGCAAGCTGGTGTCGGTATCGCGCATCACCGTGCTTTCGGTGATTTCCAGCACCAGGTGGCGCGGAGCGATGTTGTGGCGTTCGATCATCGCGCGCACATCCTGCAGCAGTTGCGGCGAACTGAACTGCACCGGCGACAGGTTCACCGACATCGACCAGCCTTCGTGACCGGCATCGTGCCAGCGCCGCAGTTGCAGGCAGGCCTGGTCCAGCGCCCAGCGCCCGATCTCGTTGATCGCGCCGCTGCGCTCGGCCAGGCGGATGAACCGATCGGGCGGAATCAGGCCATGCTCCGGATGGTGCCAGCGGATCAACGCTTCGGCACCGGCCACCTTCTGCGTGGCCACGCGGATCTTGGGCTGGTAGTGCAGGAACAGCTGCTCGCTGCCAATGGCCCGGCGCAGGTCGGCCAGCAGCCGGAACTGTTGTTCGGCGCTGTCATTCATCCAGTCGGCGAACAGCACGAAGGCGTTGCGTCCGGATTCCTTGGCCTGGTACATCGCCGCATCGGCAAACGCCATCAGCTGCCGTTCGCTGGCAGCGTGGTCGGGGCAGATTGCCACGCCGATGCTGGCGGTTACCTGCAGTTCGTTGTCCGGCAGCAACGGGCCGCTGCCCACCGCCTGCAGGATGCGCCGGGCGAGGGTGGGCAGGTCCTCGTCGTGTTCGATGCGTACCACCAGCACGAACTCGTCACCGCCCAGTCGTGCCAGCATATCGTTGGGCCGCAGCAGCTGGCGGGTGCGCTCGGCCACCGCCACCAGCAGTGCATCGCCGGCCTGGTGGCCGTAGGCATCGTTGACCTGCTTGAAGCCGTCCAGGTCCATGAACATCACGGCGAAACGGCTGCCGCCCTGCTCGGCCTCGGCCAGTGCCTGCACGATGCGACGCTGCAGCAGCAGGCGGTTGGGCAGGCGGGTGAGCGGATCATGCAGTGCGGCCTGGGTCAGTTCCTGCTGCGCATCGGTCAACGAGGTGCTCAGCATGGAGTTGCGCAGTCGCAGCAGCTGCGCCTCCACCCGCTGGTCCAGCCAGGACACCACCAGCACCACCGCGAGGATCGCCACGGACAGCACCACCACCAGCATGGCCAGCCATTCGCTCTGCAAGCCGTCGCCGACGGCTGCGCCGCAGATGCTGCCCTCCGGAAAGCGAGAAGCGGCCATGCCCGTGTAGTGCATGCCGACGATCGCCAGGCCGAGCAGCCCCGCCGCGGCCAAGCGGTCGCCGATACGGGTGCGCTGCCCACGCAGGCGGAACGCAACATACAGGGCTGTCCACGAGGCGGCGACCGCCACCATCAGTGATAGCAGCAGCCAGCCCGGGTCGTAGTCGATGCCTGGCTGCATGCGCATTGCGGCCATGCCGACGTAGTGCATTCCGGCGATGCCGGTGCCCATCAGCAGGGCACCGCCGGCCAGCCGTGGATGCGGCAGAGTACGCAGCGAGACCAGCCACAGTGCGAATACCGACGAAGCGATCGCCAAGGCCAGCGAGAGCAGGGTGATCGGCAGGTCGTAGCCGAGCGGAATGGGCAGATCGAAGGCGAGCATGCCGATGAAGTGCATCGACCAGATGCCCAGGCCCATGGCGAAGCCACCACCGAGACGCCACCACCAGGCCGCGGCCTTGCCGGGCGCGGTAATCGTGCGCCCGGCCATTGCCAGTGCAGTGTAGGAAGCCATCACGGCTACCAGCAGCGAGATTGCGACCAGCCACGGGTTGTACGTGCCTACCAGCATTCGTCAGTCTCCCGGACCTGCCTGTCGACGGAAACCACGGTGGGGCATGCATGAGGCAGGCCGACGCAGGGCGGCGGCCACGTGCGGCATCCCCCCGGTTGCCGCGCATTCACTCTAACGCGCAGACCCGGGGGAAGGGCAAGCAGTAAAACGTGAAATTGCGCCCCGTAGAGCCGAGCCCATGCTCGGCTGCCGCTCCTGCCGAAGACAGCCGAGCATGGGCTCGGCTCTACAGAAACAAAGGCATGGCAAGCAGTAAAACGTGATGATCAGGTCAGTGTGTGACCGCGTCCGCAGCCTGGAAGGCGGCATCGAACAGGCGCTGTACCGGCGGGCCCATTTCCCCGGCCAGCAGCGCCAGCAGGAACAGACCCAGCAGCAACGAGACCGGCAGGCCCAGCTGGATCGGATTCAGCGCCGGAGCGGCCCGGGCCAGCACGCCGAACGCCAGATTCACTGCCAGCATCGCCACCGTCAGCGGAATCGCCAGGGTCAGCGCGCCGCGTAGCACGGTCAGCAGGAAAGTCGGGGCGATGCTGAAGAACGCGTGCGGGTCCGGCAGCGGAGCGCCGATCGGCAGTGCGCGATAGCTGTCCACCAGCAGCGAGATCAGCGCCAGGTGCCCGTTGGCGGTGAAGAACAGCAGGCCGAACAGCAGATAGAACCACTGGCCGATCACGCCCGAGGTGCCGCCACGCAGTGGGTCACTCATCTGCGCGAAGGCCAGGCCGGTGCCCTGGGCAATCAGTTCGCCGGCCATCGCCCCGGCCTCGAACACCAGCCGTAGCAGGAAGCCGATGGACACGCCGATGGCCAGTTCGCGGGCGATGGTCAGGACCGTGGCGGCATCGAAGCCAGTCCAGTCCGGTACTGGCGGCAGCAGCGGCGCCAGTGCGATGGCCAGGGTGCCAGCCAGCACCACGCGCACCCGTGACGGGACGGCGCGGGTCCCGACCATCGGCATGGCCATGGCCACAGCGCCGATGCGCAGCATGGTCCACAGTACGGTGCCGATCATGCCGAAGGCCTGAAGGCCGTCGGCAGCCATCTGGGTGGCGGCGTCCATCGAAGCGCGTGTCCTAGCCGATCAGGTGTGGAATGCGCTGGAACAGCAGCGTGGTGAATTCAACCAGGTGGCCGATCAGCAGGCTGCCCAGCGCGAACAGCACCGCGGTCAGTGCCGCCGCCTTGGCGACGAAGGCGATGGTCGGTTCGTTGAGCTGGGTCGCGGCCTGCACCACGCCCACCACCACGCCCACCACCAGCACGGTGAGCAGCAGCGGGCCAGCCACCCACAACACGGTGATCAGGCCGCCACGCAGTTCAGTCAGGGCAAGTTCGGGAGACATTCGGGGGTCCATCTGCTCTTGTAGAGTCGAGCCATGCTCGACTGCGCTTTGCGCGGGATATCAAGCCGGATTGAAGCTGGCTGCCAACGTACCCACGGTCAGCACCCAGCCATCCACCAGCACGAACAGCAGGATCTTGAACGGTGCCGACACCAGCATCGGCGACAGCATCATCATGCCCATCGACATCAGCACGCTGGCCACGACCAGGTCGATGATCACGAACGGGATGAAGATCAGGAAGCCGATCTCGAAAGCGGTCTTCAGTTCGCTGGTGACGAACGATGCGACCAGTACCGGGAACGGGATCGCATCGGGGCTGGCGTAGGTGCCGTGCCCGGCGATGCCGGCGAAGGTCATCAGGTCGGTCTCGCGGATCTGCGCCAGCATGAAGGCGCGCAACGGCGTGGTGGTCAGCGTCCAGGCGGTCTGGAAGTCGATCTCGCCATTGAGGTACGGCGCCATGCCGGCGCTCCAGGCCTTGTCCCAGGTCGGCATCATTACCATCGCGGTGAGGAAGAGGGCCAGGCCCAGCAGCACCTGGTTGGACGGGGTCTGCCCGGTACCCAGCGCCTGGCGCAGCAGGCCCAGCACGATGATGATGCGGGTGAACGAGGTCAGCACCAGCAGCATCGACGGGATCAGGGTGATCGCCGTCATCAGCAGCAGGGTCTGCAGCGGCAGGCTGACCGGTGCACCGCCGATCTTGCCGACGTTGATGTCCGGCAGCGGCGTGTTCGGGGCGCCGGGCGCGGCGAACGCCAGTGCCGGCAACAGGCACAGGGCAAGCAACAGCAGCCACGGCATCAGGGTGGCAAGACGGGTACGGGTGACACGCATGTCAGGGATCCTTGCGCAGCCGCTGCTGCAGCAGCTGGGCGAAATTCGGAAGATTCTTGAAGTCCGGCACGCGCACCGGCGCCGGGGGCGGCAACGGTTCGGGCAGGGTATGCAGGGTGTTGATGCCACCGGCGGTGACGCCCAGCAGCAGTTGCTGGCCGTTGACCTCGACCACCACCACGCGCTCCTTGGCGCCCACGCTCAGGCTGGCCACCAGCTTCATGCCTTCGGCCGGGCGGAAGCCGCTGCCGGGCATGCGCTTGAGCAGCCAGCCGAGGCCGATGACCAGCGCGAGCACCGCCAGCAGCGCCAGCACCGCGCCGAACAGGCTGGGTGCGGCGGCCGCATGCTGGCCGACCTGGGGCCCGATGGGCGCGGCGGTCTTGCCGACCGCCAGCAGGGTGGAGGCCAGCAGGCTCAACGCAGTCTCCGGATCCGCTCGCTCGGGCTGACCACGTCGGTCAGGCGCACGCCGAAGCGGTCGTTGATCACCACAACCTCGCCGTGGGCGATCAGGGTACCGTTGACGAACACGTCCAGCGACTCGCCGGCACCCCGTTCCAGTTCCACCACCGAGCCCTGGTTGAGCTGCAGCAGGTTGCGGATCGGCAGGCGCGCGCGACCGACTTCCAGCGACAGGGTCACCGGTACGTCCAGGATCACGTCCAGGTTCAGGTCCGGGCCGTTCGCCTCATCGGCCTGCAGGCTGCTGAACTGGGCCGGGGTGGGTTCGAGGGCGTCGATATCGTTCATTGCGGGTCTTCCTGGATGACGGGTACGCGCGGGCGGGTGCCCGGCGGATGGGTAGCGGTGATCTTCACGGCGTTCATGCCGTTGGCGATGCCGAACTCGCCGGTGAACACCGGGATGTTCTCCACGCACAGCGGCACCTGCGGGCTGAGTTCGATCGGCAGGATGTCGCCGACCTTCAGCTGGGTCAGGTCGCGCAGGGTCATGCGCTTGCTGGCCAGTACGCTGGACAGGGTGACTTCGGCGATGTTGAGCTGCTCACGCAGGGTCTGGCCCCAGCTTTCGTCGCGATCGTTGCGGTCGCTCTGGATGCCGGCGTCGAGCAGCTCGCGGATCGGCTCCAGCATCGAATACGGCAGGGTGACGTGGATGTCGCCACCGCCGCCATCGAGTTCGACGTGCAGGCGGCACACCACCACGTATTCGCGTGGCGTCACGATGTTGGCGAAGTGCGGGTTGATCTCCGAGTTGATGTACTCGAAGTCCACGTCCATCACCGGCGCCCAGGCCTCGCGCAGGTCGGCGAAGGTCTGCTTCAGCAGCAGGTGGATCACCCGCATTTCAGTGGCGGTGAACTCGCGGCCTTCGATGCGGGTCGGGTAGCGCCCGTCGCCACCGAAGAAGTTGTCGACGATGGCGAACACCAGGGTCGGCTCGAACACGATCAGGCCGGTGCCGCGCAGCGGCTTGAAGCGGATCAGGTTCAGGTTGGTCGGTACATACAGCGAGTGCATGTAGTCGTTGAACTTGATCAGTTCGATGCCGCGCACCGACAGCTCGGCCGAGCGGCGGATCAGGTTGAACAGGCCGATCCGCCACAGGCGGGCGAAACGCTCGTGGACCATTTCCAGGGTCGGCATGCGACCGCGGATGATGCGGTCCTGGCTCGCGAAGTCGTACGAGCGCGCTTCGCCTGACGGCGGTTCCGGATCGGTTTCGACCGCGCCAGTGTCCACGCCGTGGAGCAGGGCATCGATCTCGTCCTGGGACAACAGATCATTCATCGGTGGGCCCTTACTGGGTCACGAAGCTGGTGAACAGCAGGTCGTCGGCACCATTGCTGCCGGTCTCGGCCTTGAGCACTTTCTGCACTTCGGCCAGCGACGCAGCCTGCAGCTTCTGCTTGCCGGCGACATCGGCGATCTGGTCCGGGCTGACCTGCGAGAACAGCATCAGCAGGCGTGCGCGGATGGCGGGTGCATGGGTCTTGATCGCTTCCAGCGCAGCCGGGTCACGGGTCATCAGCTGCACTTCCAGCTGCAGGTAGCGCGGACCATCGACCGGGCCATTGAGATTGACCACGAACGCCGGGTCCAGCGCGAAGTACTGCGCGGGGGCCGGGGTGGCGCTCTTCTTCGGCGCCTGCGCAGTCTTGTCTTCGTGCTTGGACTGGGTGAAGAACCATACGCCGCCACCGGCGGCAGCGGCGGCCAGCACGGCCACCAGTGCGGTGATCAGGATCGGACTGCGCGGCTTGGCGGCCTTGTCCTTCTCGGCGGTCTTCTTGGTTTTGTCAGCGGCTGCGGCCACGGGGTGAAGCTCCTGAGGGTTGCTTCACCGGGATATGCAAGGGGTGTGCCGGAGCCGGGGCAGCGGGGGGCGACGGAATTCCGTCGGGATGCCAGCCGCATCGCTCTGGTGGCTGCCAACCTTGGTTGGCACGCCTGTCAGGCGTAAGCGTCCAGCAATCCGCGCTGGCGGATCAGCTGCGCCGACGACACGCTGCCATCGCCCGGCGTCGGTTCTCCGTCGCCGGGCAGACCGCCGCCACCGGCCTGGCCCGACGCATTGCCGTCACCACCGGGCGCCTGGTGGCCGACATCGGCATGAGCCAGCTGGAAGCCCTGTTCGCCCAGCAGTTCGCGCAGGCGCGGCAGGCTGCTTTCCAGTGCCTGGCGCACGTCCACATGCGGGCTGCTGAAACTGGCATGCACCTTGTCGCCGTTCAGTTGCAGGCGCACATCCACCGGGCCCATGTCGTCCGGGCTCAGGCGGATGTGGGCGTGACCGATCTTCTGGTCGGCCAGCCAGCCCAGGCGCGCGCCGACGGCCTGGTCGAAACCATCGTCGCCGAACACGGGCCTGGGCGTCGGTTCGCCGTTGAAGACCGCAGTGCCGGTGGCGAGCGCAGCCTTGAGGTCCTGCAGGGCCGCCGGGGCCGGGGCGTGCAGGAATGGGGCAGCGCTACGGTCGCCGATCGCGGTCACGTCGTTGCTGTCGCGGTCGCCATGCTTGCTGCCCGGCAGGACCGTCTCCGGTAGTGGCAGGGTCGTGGCATCGCTGGCGCTGGCGGCCGGCGGCGTGCTGTCAGTTATGGATGCGACGGCTGCGCCCGGCGCCTGGGTCGGCGTCGGGGCAGGCAGTCCCGGTCCGGCAGTGGCCGGCAGCGCCGCGCCCGCACCCGTTGCAGCAGGAGCAGTGGCGGCAGGATCGGAGGAGGCCGGCATCGCCAGGACCAGGCCGGCCAGGCCCAGCGGCGGCCACGGCGCGTCCTCGGTGGCCACCGGCGTGTCCTTGTCCGTCGCCCGATCACCCGCAGGCGGAGTTTGCGGCGGCAAGGGCGACGTCTCGTTTCCCGTCGCCGCCGCATCCATGCTGCGTTCCTCCGGCGCCTGGCCATTTCCATCGGCGCTCGTCTGCGGCTTCGGTGCCGAGGTGGGCGGTGACGTGGCGGCGCCGGCGGGCGCGTCCGGCGCGCCGCCCTGCAACAGCTGGCTGAAATCCTTGCTGGCCTCGCTGCGTGGCGCGCGCGCTGCAGCGCCGCCGGCAGTCTGTGCCTGCGCGTTGGCGCTGCTGGCGAGCGGGGCGGGTATCACGGGCGGCCTCCCTGCTCGGTGCCATCCTGGTCTTCGGCCTGCACCAGACGCGCACGGCGCGCACCGATGTCGTCCATCTCGCGCTGGTCGCGGCGGTCGGTGACCACTTTCTCCTGCGCCCGGTAGCTGGCCGCCAGCTGTTCCAGCACGGCCTTGTCACGGCTGGCCAGGATCAGGCGGGCGCGCTCGGCCTCCACCTTCTCGCGGTTGCCATTGACCGTGGCCTGCTGCTGCTCGACCGCACTGTCGAGGCGGTCGAGAAATGCACGCCGGTTGAGCAGCTGCGCCGGGCTGGTCGCCGCCATCTGCGCGTTGGCGTACTCCTCGGCATAACGGCGCAGTTCGTCCAGTCGCGATAGATGGGTGTCGAGCACGCGCTGGCGTTCGGCCAGGTCGCGGGCGACCGCGTCCTCGTGTTCCTGGGCCCGCTTGAGCAGGGGATCGATGCGCTTGGACTGGTTCATGGCTTAACTCTCTTGTTCCACCAGGCGCTGCAGCGCCGCCTGGCTGTGCGGGAGATCTGCGGCCTTGGCAACGTCCTGGCCGAGGAACTCCATGATTTCCGGCCAGCGTTCCAGGGCTTCGTCGGTGGCCGCGTCGTTGCCGCGCTGGTAAGCGCCGATGGCGATCAGGTCACGGTTGGCCGAATACGCCGAGACCAGTCGTTTCAGTTTGCGGATGCGCAGGCGCCACGGTTCGTCGGCGATTTCCGTGACCACGCGGCTGACCGACGATTCGACGTCGATGGCCGGGTAGAGGCCACTGTCGGCCACGCGCCGCGACAGCAGGATGTGGCCGTCGAGGATCGCGCGCGCTGCATCGGCAATCGGATCCTGCGGATCATCGCCTTCGGTCAGCACCGTGTAGAACGCGGTGATCGAGCCACGTCCCTTGGCGCCGTTGCCGGCGCGTTCGACCAGTGCCGGCAGCTTGGCGAACACCGACGGCGGGTAGCCGCGGGTGGTCGGCGGCTCGCCGACCGACAGGCCGATTTCTCGCTGCGCCTGAGCGAAGCGGGTCAGCGAGTCCATCAGCAGCAGCACGTTCAGTCCCTGGTCGCGGAACCATTCGGCGATGGCGGTAGCGCGGTAGGCACCGTGCAGGCGCGCCAGCGGCGGCCGGTCGGCGGGACTGGCCACCACCACGGCGCGGCGCAGGCCTTCCTCGCCCAGCGTGGTCTCGACGAAATCGCGGACTTCGCGGCCACGTTCACCGATCAGGCCGACCACGATCACGTCGGCGGCGGTGTAGCGGGTCATCATGCCCAGCAGCGTCGACTTGCCGACGCCAGAACCAGCGAACAGGCCGACACGCTGGCCGCGGCCGATCGGCAGCAGCGCGTTGATCGCACGCACGCCCACGTCCAGCGGCTGGGTGATCGGTTCACGTGCCAGCGGATTGATCGACACGCCGGCCATGCCGACATGGCCCTCGGCGCGGATCGGGCCCTTGCCGTCCAGCGGCACGCCGTCGCTGTCGATGACGCGGCCGAGCAGGCCTTCGCCCACTTCAACGCCGCCGCGGCGTGCGGACGGCACCACCCGCGCATTGGGCAGCAGGCCGTGCAGTTCCGCGCTCGGCATCAGGTACGTGCGCTCGCCGGCGAAGCCGACCACTTCGGCATCGACCCAGCCACCATCGACCACTTCCACCTTGCAGCTGGCACCCAGCGGCGCTTCGCAGCCGACCGCTTCCAGGGTCAGTCCGACCGCGCGGCGCAGCACGCCTTCGCGGATCAGGCCACGGCCATGGGCGGTATCCACGCGCAGGCCATCGAGCCGACGCGCCAGGCGCAGGTTGCGGGCGATGGCCCAGTCGGCCGGTGGCAGCGTCGGCTGCGGATCGGGGGTCATGCATTGGCTCCGGTCTGGCGGATCACCGCGTCCAGCGCGCCGCGCAGGCGCGCTTCCAGGGTGCCGTCGATGCGCACCGCTTCGGCGTGCACGCGAAGATCGCCGCGGCTGAGACTGGTATCCGGCACCAGGCGTTGCTGTGGCGGCAGGCTCAACAGCGGGGCGAGCGCGGCGATGTCGTCCGGGTGCAGCCGCACTTCGACCTCGCGGGTGCTGCCACCCACCGCGTCGATCGCCTCACCGACCAGCTGTGCCAGCAGTGCCGGCTCAGCTTCGTAGGCACGGCCGACCAGCGCACCGGCGATGCGTACGGCCAGCTCGCCGAGCGCGCCGACCACTTCGTTTTCCAGCCGCACCAGCGGCCGGCTGAAGTTGTCGAGGATCCCTTCGATCTGCGCGGCGAGGCGGCGCACTTCGGCCTGCCCCTGGCCGTAGCCTTCGGCATGGCCGTGCTGGAAGCCTTCCTTCTCGGCGCTGTCCTGTATTGCCTGGATTTCCTCCAGCGTCGGCAGCTGCAGCGGTGGCTCGGGTTCATGCTCCGGGTCCGGCTCGGTGAGTTCGAATGCATCCTCCTGCTCCAGCACCGGTTCGGGCTGGGCCAGCAGGTCCGGGGCAAGCCAGCGCACGACGTTGCTCACAGCATGGCCTCCGCGCTGCCGCCGATGGTGACGGTGCCTTCATCGGCCATGCGCTTGACGATGGCCAGGATCTCGCGCTGTGCGCCTTCCACGTCGGACAGGCGCACCGGGCCACGAGCTTCCATGTCTTCCAGCAGGATTTCGGCCGCGCGCTGCGACATGTTGCGGGTGATCTTGTCGCGCACCTTGATGTCGGCACCGCGCAGGGCCAGGCCCAGGCGCTCGCCGCTCACTTCGCGCAGCACCAGCTGCATCTCGCGGTCATCCAGGTCGACCAGATCGTCGAACACGAACATCAGGTCCTGGATGCGGTTGCTCAGCGGCGCATCGATGCGGGCGATTTCGCCCAGGATCGCCTGGTCCTGGCCGCTGTCCATGAAGTTCAGGATGTTGGCCGCGCACTGCACGCCACCGATGTTCGACGACTTCAGGTTCTGGTTGCCGGCGAACTGGCGCTCCATGATCTCGTTGAGTTCATTGAGTGCGTTCGGCGGAATGCCGTCGAGGGTGGCGATGCGCAGCAGCACGTCCACGCGGGTACGGTCCGGCAGCAGCTTCAGCGCGTCGGCGGCCTGGTCGGTTTCCAGGTGCGCCATCACGATGGCGATGATCTGCGGGTGCTCGTTGCGCACCAGGTCGGCCACCGCACGCGGGTCCATCCATTTCAGCGCGTCCAGGCCGGTGGTGTTGCGGCCCAGCAGGATGCGGTCGATCAGGTTGCCGGCCTTCTCGCTGCCCAGCGCCTGCACCAGCATGTTGCGGATGTAGTCGTCCGAACCCACGCCCAGCGAGGTCTTCGAGCCCAGCTCCTGGCCGAACTGGTCCATTACCCGTTCCACCTGCTCGCGGGTGATGTCGGTCATGGTGGCCATGGCGATGCCGATCTTCTGCACTTCCTTGGGTTCCATGTGGCGCAGCACTTCGGCCGCGTCCAGCTCACCCAGGGACAGCAGCAGCACGGCCGCGCGCTGTACGCCGGTCAGTTGTGCCTCAGTCATTGGCCACCCATCCCTTGACCACTTGGGCCACGCGCTTGGAGTCGGTCTTTACGGCTTCACGCGCCATCCGCAGTCGTTCCTCATATGAATCCACCGGCAGGGCCAGGGCCTCCGGCCCGGCCAGGCTCGCCCGGTCGGCGCCCAGCGCCGGCAGCGGCATGCCATCGTCATCCACCAGCTGCACGTCCGCGGTGTGCGGCTCCAGTGCCTGCGGGTCGTCCTTCCTGTTCTGGCCGGTGATCGCGCGCAGCGCCGGGCGCAGTACGCCGAACAACAACGCCAGCACCACCACCGCGCCGAGCAGCATGCGGCCGGCATCGTGCACCCATGGCAGTTCCCACCAGGCCGGCCCTTCGACCGGCGTGGTGTCACGCACGAACGGGGCATTCATCACCGACACGGTGTCGCCACGCTCGGCGTTGAAGCCGACGGCCTGCTTCACCAGCGCCTCGACGCGGGTCAGTTCCGCGGCCGACAGCGGCTGCGGGCTGACCTTGCCGTTGGCACCGGCGCGCGGCACGTTGTCCACCAGTACCGCCACCGACACGCGCTTGATGCGGCCGGCCGGCTGGCGGGTGTGCTGCAGGGTGCGGTCCAGCTCGTAGTTGCGGGTGGCGTTCTTGCTGCTTTCGGTCGGGGCCTGCGCGGTGGCCGGCGTGGCCTGCTGGCCCGGCGGGCTGTTGCTGGTGGCACCCGGCACGCCCTGCGGGCCCGGGGTGCTGGTGGTGTTCTCGCTCATCTGCTCGCTGCGCAGCTTCTGCGGTTCACCGTTGTAGAGCTCACGGGCTTCCTCGGTCACCGAGAAATCCATGTCCACGCTCACTTCCGGGTTGACCCGGCCGGGGCCGGTCATCGGTTCCAGCAGCTCGCGGATGCGCTGGTTGAACGAGGTTTCCTGGCGGCGCACCTGTTCGAACTGGGCAGCGTTGACCGCCGCCTCACTGTTCGGGTCGCTGACGCTGAGCATGCGCCCGCTCTGGTCAACCACGGTCACCCGTTCCGGGGCGAGATCCGGGATGCTGGCCGCGACCATGTGCACGATGGCGTCCACTTGGCTGCGTTCCAGCTGCTGGCCGCCACGCAGTTCCAGGGTCACCGAGGCGCTGGCCACGTCACGCTGGCGGGTGAAGGCGCTGGGCTTGGGAATGGCCAGGTGCACGCGCGAATCGCGCACCGGGCGCAGCGTGTTGATGGTGCGCGACAGCTCGGTTTCCAGCGCATGCTGGTAGCGCGCGCTTTCCACGAACTGGCTGACGCCGAAGCCCGGGTCGCGCTCCATCAGCTCGAAGCCGAGCTTGCCGCTGTCGGTCAGGCCGGAGCCGGCCAGCTTCAGGCGCGCGTCGTGCAGGTTCTTTTCCGGCACGGTGATGCCACCGGTGGCCGGGTCGAGTGCGAACGGAATCTGTGCGGCGCGCAGCAGGTCGGTCGCTTCAGCGGTCGCCTTCTGGTCCAGGCCGGTGTACAGCGGGACCATGCCCGGCTTCTGCGACCAGAAGAACACGGACAGGCCTGCCGCCACCGCCACCGCGATCATCGCCATCAGGCCCAGCCGACGGGTGATCTGCAGACTCTGCAGGCGGTCGAACCATTGCCCGGCCTTTTCGGCGTTCAGGCTGTCCTTGGAGAGCGTCAGTGCCATGCGTCTCTATTCCTTACAGCGGCATGTTCATCACGTCCTGGTAAGCCTGGACGAGACGGTTGCGGACTTCCACGGTGGCGCGGAAGGCGATCTGGGACTGCTGCGAGGCGACCATCACCTTGGCCAGGTCGGCGCTTGGGTCGCCCATTTCGAAGGCCTTGGCGAGGGCGCCGGACTTCTGTTGCGCATCGTTGACGCCGGCAATCGCACCACGCAGGGTTTCGGTGAAGCTGGCCGGCTGGGCCTGCGGTGCATCGAGCACCGTGCCCGGCAGGGCGTTGCTGCGCGGCGTTTCGCCCAGCGGGTTGAGCGCCGGCTGTCCCATCTGGGTCTGATAGGAGCGGATCTGCGAAAGGATCGAAGTGACGGAGTGGGACATCTGCAACGGTTCCAGAAACAGGGATGGGGTTGTCTGCTGGAGCCAGTGCAAGTGCCGTGCCGAAACCGGTTTTCGATTCAGTGAAGTGAGGAGGTTGGGTGTGCGTGCGGGGTTGCACCCCGCTCCCCGCGGTAGTGCCGGCCGCTGGCCGGCAACCTCAGTGGCAATGACCGAAGCCGGAGCCGGAGCAACAGCAGAAGCGGGTCTACTGAGGGATGGCGGGGCGGGTCCGGTTGCGGGGGACGCTGCAAGTACGTCCATGTAAGCTCGGTCGCCGCATCCATGCGGCTCACGCCCCCACAACCGGACCCACCCCGCCTCCGACAGTTTCCTGCGATCTGATGGACGGGTATGGACTGCCCTTGGTGGGTGTCGACCTTGGTCGACACATTCTGGTCGGCACGGGGTCGGATCCCGTTGCCGTGCATCGGGCGCTGATCCCATTGGCGGCGCCATTTATCCGGCGTCGGTTTTCTGGCCTGGGGCTGCAGAGTCCAGCGGCCGGAGTTCTGGCGCTGCAAATGCGCAGCGGTCGGATCCCTTTCCGGTGGAAAGGGCTCCGACCCCTCTTGGGATCTGACCCCTGGCGCTAGCTACCAGGGATAGTGGAGATCGATCCCGAGCGAACGGTGCAGTTCCACCTTTTCGGATGAGAGAGGGAAGAACCCCTCAGAAAGCTCGTAAAGGCACGTGGGCCAGAAGTTGCTCTCGTCCAGCATTGAGCTGGGATCGGACTTGCGGAAGTCAGTCTCAAGCTCCAGGAGCGTGAACATTGACACGTCCCTGTGGGAGTTGATCGCAGCTTGAATCGCTTCCATCAACGCGGTGTGGAAGATTGCGAAACTGCGCAGGTCTGAATTGCAGTATTGGAGCGGTGTTCCATCGTCGATTGGAAGTAGCCCTACCGAGCCATTCATGAGATCGACGAAAAAGAGTCCGCCCAGTACACGTCCAAAGATCGCCAGGTTGCGATCGTCAGTCTGGTACTTCTGCAGACGTGGATGGAACATCGTGCTGTTGTTGGGATATGGCGCAAGACGGTCAGACAGCTGCCGCGCCTCACGCAGCAGGGCAGAGTTATCAATCTCTTCCTGGCGGATTGGCGTGAGATCAAGCGTTGGCGGTCTGATTGAATTCTCCATCCGGACAAGGCTACCCCTATGCTTCGCAGCTGCCTTTAGGAGAAGTTGCAAACGAGGTCCTGCGGCTCATCCCCTTGTCCAGGCACGGCGTGGATCTACTGATGTCATGCAGCGGCGCCAGAAGCACCAACGCCCGGGCGAGCCCAGGCGTTCGTGCCCCCTTCATGCTGGTGGCGCGGTTCAGCCGGCCAGTTCGGCCTGCTCGCGTTCGATGCCGTACTTGCGCAGCTTTTCCACCAGGGTGGTGCGGCGCAGGCCGAGCAGCTGGGCGGCGTGGGCAACCACGCCCTGGGTGCGTTCCAGTGCTTCGTTGATGAGGCCCAGTTCGATGTTGGCCATGTGGTTGCGCAGGTCCATGCCTTCGTCGGGCAGGGCGGCCGGTGCCGCCGGGCGATTGACGGCGATGCCGTGCTCCAGCGCCGGCTGGTTGCCGCTGCCGGGGGTGTGGAACGAGAAGCTGCGCAGGTCCAGGCGTTCTTCGTTGGCAACCGTAGCTGCCGGTGCCGGTGCAGCCACCGCTGCCAGTGCGGCATCGCCACGGTAGCGGGCCGGCAGGTCCTGCACGCGTACTGAACCGCCCGGATGCAGCACCGCCAGGCGCTCGACCAGGTTGGTCAGCTCGCGCACGTTGCCCGGCCACTCGTAGCCGGCCAGTGCCTGCAGCGCTTCGGGAGTGAAGCGCACTTCGCCACGGCCGGTGCGGGCCAGCTGCGCGGCGATGGTTTCCACCAGTGCCGGCAGGTCCTCGCGACGCTCGCGCAGCGCGGGTACTTCAATCGGGAACACGTTGAGGCGGTAGAACAGATCCTCGCGGAACTTGCCTTCGGCGATCCGCGTTTCCAGATCACGGTGGGTCGCGGCCACCACGCGCACGTTGCAGCGGATGGTCTGGTTGCCACCGACGCGCTCGAAGCTGCGTTCCTGCAGCACGCGCAGCAGCTTCACCTGCATCGGCAGGCTCATGTCGCCGATCTCGTCGAGCAGCAGGGTGCCGCCCTCGGCCATTTCGAAACGGCCCTTGCGCGCGGTCAGTGCGCCGGTGAAGGCACCCTTTTCGTGGCCGAACAGTTCGCTTTCCAGCAGGTCGGCCGGAATGGCGCCGCAGTTGATCGCCACGAACGGGCCATCACGGCGCGGCGAACGCTGGTGGATGGCGCGCGACACCACTTCCTTGCCGGTGCCGGATTCGCCCAGCACCAGCACGGTGGTGTCGAACGCGGCCACCTGTTCGATCATGGTGCGCAGCGCGGTGACCGCCGGGCCGTTGCCGGTCGGTCCCTGCTCCTGCGCGGCACCGGCCTGGTGCTCGGCATCCAGGCGCTTGAGGCTGGCGCGGCGCAGCAGCGCTTCCATCTGCGCATGGCGCAGCGGGGTTTCCAGCGGCCAGATGTTGGCTTCGTGCAGGCCATGCTGCTGCGCGAACGCAGCGGCATCACCGTCGGCCAGCAGTACCGGCGGCGGCAGGCTGCTGCCGCCCAGCCAGTGATACAGCGCGGTGCTGGCGGGGCTGTCGTCCAGGCTGCCGACGATCACCGCCATCCAGTCGTTCTGGCGCTGTCGGCCCAGGTCGAAGTCGGCTGCGTCGGACACCCAGCGCGGGTTGAAGTCCATGAATTCCAGCAGGGCAACGGTGCGCTCCGCGCGCACGGCGTCGTTGTCCAGCACCAGGATGCGCGATTCGCTCACGACTGTTCCTCCCTGAGGCCTTCCAGGATCGGCATGACTTCCTGGATGTAGGACAGCTTGCTGACAAAGTTGTCGGCGCCGGCGCGCAGCGCGTGTTCGCGGTGCTCGGCGTCGTCGAAGTGGCTGGCGATCACGATGTACGGCGCATCGTCCTGCGACTTGATCAGGCGGGTGGCCTGCAGCCCCCCCATTTCCGGCATGGCCAGATCCATCAGCACCACCTGCGGGCGCAGCGTTTCCGAGCGCTCGATCGCTTCCAGGCCGTTGCCGGCGCTGCCGACGATCTGCAGCCAGTCGATCTTGCGGAAATGGCGCATCGCCGCGTTGATGAAGCCCTCGTGGTCATCGACCAGCAGGACCGTGAGCTTGTTCATGTCCAACATCCTTTTCAGCCCACCCGGGCCAGCTGGGGTTGCCTGGCGCTGAGCCGGCGCCGTTCGCGGGCCGGGGCGATATCCAGTTGTTCTCGGTATTTTGCGACGGTTCGGCGGGCAATGTTCACCCCCTGGCGCGACAGCAGGCCGGCAATGGCCTCGTCGGCCAGCGGGCGGCCGGCCGGTTCGGCGTCGATCAGGCGGCGGACCATGGCCTTCACCGCCTGGCCGGAGACGCTGGCGCCCTCCAGGCGCACGGCGAAGAAGTGCTTCAGCTCGAAGGTGCCGCGCGGGGTCTGCAGGAACTTGCCGGTGGTGATGCGCGAGACGGTGGACTCGTGCATGCCGATTTCCTCGGCCACTTCCTTCAGGGTCAACGGCGCCATGGCCTCTTCGCCGCGCACCAGGAAGGCGGCCTGGCGCTCGACGATCACCCGCGCCGTACGCAGCAGGGTGTCGTAGCGCATCGACAGGCCACGGCTGAACCAGCGCGCCTCCTGCAGCATCTCGCGCAGCGCCGGGGCGGCGTCGCTGGTTTCGGCCAGCACCTGTTCGTACTGGCTGTTGATCGACACGCGGCGGCTGGTGGCCGGGTTCAGGGCGACCTTCCACTGCCCGTCGGCGTGCCAGGCGACGACGTCCGGCACCACCACCGCGTTGCGCTCGGGCAGCAGGCTGTCGCCGGGGCGCGGCTGCAGCGACAGGATCAGGCGCACCGCCTCGCGCACGTCGTCGATCTCGGCGTCGTGCTGGCGGGCGAGGGCGGGGTAGTCGTGGGCAGCCAGTGCATCGAGCGCGCCGTCCAGGATGCGCGCAGCCAGATGGCGGGCCGGCACCACGCCGTGCAGGCTGCGCAGCTGCGCCTGCAGGCCTTCGCGCAGGTCCTGTGCGGCCATGCCGGCCGGCTCGCCGTGCAGCAGCTGCTGGCGGATGGTTTCCACGCCAGCGGCGGCGATGTCGAACTGGGCGCTGGCCAGCAGCTGCAGCTGTGCCAGCGGCGCCTGCAGGTAGCCGGCCTCATCGCAGTGGTCGAGCCAGAACGCGGCCACCGCCAGTTCGCGGTCATCCATGTCCAGCGACAGGCGCTGCAGCACGCGCAATTGCGGGTCGGTCGATTCGCCGGCGGCGATGCGCGCCATGCGATCGTCGTCGCCGTCCTGCCAGCTGGCGCCGGCCACGTCCCACATCGAAGACTCGGGCAACTCGTCGAACGCGGCGGTTTCCAGCGTGGTCGCGCTGGCCTCGGTGGCTTCGGCGGCAGGCGCTTCGGCCTCTTCGATTTCGAGCAGCGGGTTGGAGTCCAGCAGGCGCTGGATTTCCTGTTCCAGGTGCAGGCCGTCGAGTTGCAGCAGCCGGATCGACTGCAGCAACTGCGGGGTGAGGTGAAGTTGTTGGCCCAGCTGGGTCGAGAGTGCAGCCTTCATCGTGGTTCCCCGGCGCCGCTCCCCGGCGCCTTGTGGAACGCATCTTGCTTTTGATCCGGCGGGGGCGGAATCGGGGGGTTCCTGAGGGGCTTGGTGAATGTCCTGACAGGGTGTAGGGGTATTCCCTACATCGACGCGGATTGTTGACGATGATCGCTGCTAAGTTGCGGATTTCCGGTGCAAGGCCCGGATTGATCGGGCTGCGCCGTGTACGGATTCCTGTCAGGGAGTGTCGGGGCGACGGGAATTCGTCGCTGGGTGCGGGTTGGCTGCGTCGGCTGTCGATAGAGACGATCACCGGTAGAGTCGACTGTCAGTCGACTGCTCTCCGATCAGACCAAGGAAAAGTCCCGCGCTCCGCGCGCAAGTCGACTGGCAGTCGACTCTACCAACAGCCCACTCTACCCAGCCATCGTTTCGCGCCGCCGAGGCTCGCGCTTACTCCAGCTCGTGCTGGTGGCGCGCGGCCAGCAGCAGCAGATCGTTGGCGCGGCGGCAGCCCAACGACTCCATCATGCGTGCGCGATGGGTCTCCACCGTCTTGACGCTGATGCCGAGGTCGGCGGCGATTTCCTTGTTGCTCTCACCCTTGCCGATGCGGCGCAGGATCTCGCGCTGGCGCGGCGACAGCGCGGCGATGCCGGTGGGCTTCTCGCGGCCCAGCATCGGTGCCAGCATCTTGGCGGAGATCTGCGGGCTCAGGAACACCTGGCCGGCGTGCGCGGCGCGCAGCGCCAGTTCCAACTCCTGCGGTGCTGCATCCTTGACCACGAACCCGACCGCGCCCCGATCCAGCGCATCGCGCACGTGAGCGGCATCGTCGTGCATGGTCATCATCACCACCCGGGTACCGGGCGCGCGCAGGCGGATGTCGCTGAGTGCTTCCAGGCCGGTGCGGCCCGGCAGCGAGAGGTCCATCAGCACCACATCCGGTGCGTGCTGCAGGGCCAGCTGCAGTGCCTGCTCGGCGTTGCTGGCCTCGGCAACAAGCTGCACGTCGGCAAACCCCTGCAGCAGCCGCGCCAGGCCGGCGCGGACGAGGGTGTGATCGTCGACGATGAGAACTCGCACAGGCACGCAACAGATCCGTGTAGGGGAGTCCACCTTAACTTAGCTGAACGGGCGCGCCAAGGCTTGCCCGCAAAGCGTGATGGTGGCAGGTTTCAGCGGGCGCGGCGCGCCTCGGCCACCTGGCGGCGGTGCAGGCGGAACAAGTGCCGCTCCATTGCCATCTCAAGGCCATCGCCAAGACGCTGGAAACGCAGCCACAGGTAGTGACCGCCGCCACCGTCCGCCGCTTCGGCGATCACTTCCACCGGCAGGTCGATATGGTCGGGCAGCCAATCGCTGGGCTGCAGGCGCACCACGCCGGCCTGGCCGGGGCTGGCGCCACTGCGTGGGCCCAGCTGCAGGCGGATGCCGCGGCGCGACCAGCGCACGGGGCGCAGGGTCAGTTCCTGGCCCTGCTGGCGTACCAGCCGGCCGAGCAGCACCATCGCCAGATCCAGCTTGGCCTCCAGCCGCTGCAACTGCAGGCTGGCCTCGTTGCGGTCGTCATGTTCGTCAACGCGGCTGTCTTCAACCAGCGCCAGGCTGCGCAGCAGGCCTTCGGCGCTGCTGGTGCGACCGGCCGCGCTGCCTGCCTGGAACTCGGCCGGCAGGGCCAGCTCGCAGCTGAGCGTCTCGTCGAACAGCTCGCTTTCGGCCGGATGATGCAGCGACGTGGTCGGCAATTGGGTCATGCCAGCGATTCTGCCTGCAGGTAGGCATGCGCTGCGCGAAGGGAACGCTGGCCGTCATTCATCAGTGCTGCCACCGCATCACGGCGCTGGCGCAGCAGGCCCAGCAGATTCTGCTGGCGATCGAACAGCGCAGCCAGCGGTGCGTGGTCGGTGGCGGCCAGCGGCTGGCTGAGCAGTGCATGCAGCGTGCTGTCGTGGCCGTCGAGCAGGCTGTCGGCCTGGTCGAGGGACTCTTCGCCCAAGGCCTTCTCGAAGGCATCCAGCTGGGCGTGCAGTTCGTGCAGGCTCATGGCGCCACCGCCGCCGGCCGGCGCTGCTCGTGCGGGATCGCGTTCCAGGCGCTGTCGATCTCGCCCAGCAACTGCAGCGATTCATCCAGCGCGGCACGGTCGTTGTGCAGGTTGGCCTCGGTCAGGCGCTGCAACACGTAGTCGTACAGTGCCGACAGATTGCCGGCGATCTCGCCGCCGGCTTCGTGATCCAGCGAGCCGTTGAGGTGGCCGACAATCGCGCAGACTTCGCCGATCGCCTTGCCCTTTCCGGCCTGGTCGCCACGCTCAAGACTGGCCTGGGCACGGCGTACGCGCTCCAGCGCGCCCGCCAGCAGCATCGCCACCAGCTTGTGCGGATCGGCGTCGGCAACCGCACTGGTCACTCCTACCTGGCGGTACTGCTCGGCATATTGACGGCTGGAACCGTACATTCGTGATTCTCCTTGCGCTGGGTGCCGTCGGGTGGTCGTGGGGACCGTGGCCGGCGGTGCGGCGTTGATTGCTGTTGCGTCCGTTATCGGTGCGAACCACGCCAAACTTGAGCGTTGCACGCCGTCCTTTAGCGGTTCAGCTGTGCCAGCTGCTGCTGCAGTGCGGTGTTGCTCTGCTGCAGCTTGCCCATCAGGCTGTCGAGCGCCAGGAACTGCTTCTTGTAGCGCTCCTCGACGTTCTTCATGCGCGTGTCGAGGTCCTTGCGGCGCTTGTCGATGTTGTCCAGCGTGGTGTTCAGGCCCTTGGTGCGGGCGACGAACGCCCCTTCCTTGCCGACCGTGGTGCTGACATAGCCGTCGACCATGGTGTACAGGGTGCCAGCACCGCCGGTGTCGCCGGTGATGGCCGAGCGGATCTTCTCAGGCTGGCTGGCCAGTGCGGCGGCAAACTTGGTGGTATCGAGAACGAGGCTGCCGTCGGCGTTGGGATAACCGCGGGTCTGCAGGCCCAGCACCTTCGGATCCAGGCCGTCGGCCGAGAGCTCCTTCAGCACGCCGGACATCATCGAGCGCAGCTGGCTGGAAGCACCCCGCATCTGCGCGTCGCCGGTCAGTGTGGCCGCTTCCTTGGTCTTGGCGTCGTACTTGGTTTCGGTGTTGATCGCCGCGATCGCCGCGTTGTAGGCGGTCACGAATTCCTGCATGACCTTGGTCGCGGCGGCCGTGTCGGTGCTGATCACCACGGTACTCTTGCCGGGAACCTTCAGGTTCAGGGTCAGGCCCGGTACCGCATCGGTCACCGTATTGCTGGCACTGACCACTTTGACGCCGTCGATGGTCAGTTCGGCGTCCGCAGCGGCCGTGTTTTCTTTCAGGCTGCCTACCAGTGCACCCAGCTTGGGGTCGCTGCCGGCATACTCCAGCTTGATCGCGTTGGCGGCACCGGTCTTTTCCTGGGCGATCGACAGATACTGGTTGTCGCCCGAGCTGATAAGCGTGGCCTGCACGCCTTCCTTGCGCCCGGCGGCATCGATCTTGTTGCGGATGGTGGTCAGCGTGTCGCCGTCCTCCACCGTCACGTTCATGGTCTTGGCCTTGTCGCCCACGCCAACGGTCAGCGTCAAGGTTCCGGCACCGAAGGTGTCGGTCTTGGGCACCGAGGTATCGGCGATCAGCTTGTGTGCCGTGGCGAGGGATTTCACCTCCACCTGGTGCGTGCCGTTGGAGGCCGCTGCCTTGGTCGTGCCCACGTCGTACAACGCGACCGACGCCGTCAGCACATCATCTGCATTGTTCGGACCGGCCTTGCCGGTGGCGGTGACGGTGCGGGTATCGAAGGCCGTCGTGGCCTTGAGGGCCGTCAGCGCGGTCTTCAGCTTGTCGAAGGCCGCCGTAACGGTGCCGATCGACGACAGCTGCATCTTGGCCTTGGACTGCTGCAGGTTCAGCGCATTGTCGGCGGGCTTGCGGTCAGCTGCGACCAGCTGGTTGACGATGCTGGAAATGTCCAGCCCCGAGCCAATGCCACCGTATCCAAAGTCTGCCACGTCGTTTCTCCTGGTATCCGGGCCTGGCCGTCGTGCGGCGGCCCGTCGTCAACGAAAATAGCGGCCTGCGCCGCTGGGTCTTGAGGACTTCGTTGATGCATGCGCCGTGCCAATGGTCTGGCGCAGGTTCTGGCACGCAGATTGCAGGAGGGTTGGGGCAGGGTGCGGGGACATTCACCGCAGGCTGCCGGGGGTCTGCAAAAAGCCCTCCCCCAATGCAGGGGAGGGATCAGGCTACTGACAATCGGGGGGAGACGAAGCCGCCCGGTACGTACAGTCAAAGGTACAGCGCTGAAAGAGAGGTCCGCAGGAGCGGGCGATGCCGAGCCGGTTCGGGAGGTTTCCCGGGCCGGGCATGGCCCGCGCCTTCGAGCACCATGGCTTCCAGGTTGCCGCTACCGTCGATTCACTTCGACGGTAGCGGCGCCTTCTTGCCGTGGATCAGCGCAGCAGGCTGAGCACGCCCTGCGGCACCTGGTTGGCCTGGGCCAGCATGGCCGTGCCGGCCTGCTGCAGGATCTGGGTGCGGGTCAGCTCGGCGGTTTCCTTGGCGAAGTCGGTGTCCTTGATGCGGCTGCGCGAGGAGGACAGGTTTTCCGACGAGGTCTGCAGGTTGGCCACGACCGAGGTGAAGCGGTTCTGGATCGCACCGAGGTCGGCGCGGGTGCTGTTGATCGCACCCAGGGCCTTGTCGACCACTTCCAGGGCCTGCTGCGCGCCGAGCACGGTGCTCACGTCCAGCTTCTGCACGTTGGCCGAAGTGTCAGCACCGGCGGTGTAGGCACCGGCGGCGGCCGCAGTGCCCCAGGTCTTGGCAGTGGCGTCGTAGTCGCTGCGCATCAGGGCGATGTCGGCAGTGGCAACGGCCTTGCCTTCCTTCACCGAGCTCAGCTTCAGCGTGCCGTCGGCGTTGGCTTCGGCGTAGATGCCGGCCTCGCCGATCTTGGCGTTGATGGCGGTTGCTACGGCCTTGGACGCGTCGGCGGTGGTGGCACCGGCCTTGACTTCGACGGTACCGATGTCCACGCCCATCACCGTGCCCGAGAAGCGCGCACCGTCGGTGCTGGCGGTGAGGGCAGCGGTCGCGCCGGTGGCGAAGGTCGAGGTGCCCAGCGAGCCGGCCTTGGCATCGATGGTCTTGTCGATGGCGATGGACTGACCGGCGTTTGCACCAACCTGGAACAGCTGGCTGGAGAACGAGCCGTCCAGCAGCTTGGTGCCGTTGAAGTCCGACTGCTTGGCGACGCGGTCGATTTCCGAGACCAGCTGGGTCACTTCGGCCTGCAGTGCCTTGCGGTCGCTGGCCGAGTTGGTGGCGTTGGAGGCCTGCACCGACAGCTCGCGGACGCGCTGCAGGTTGTTGCCGATTTCAGTCAGCGAACCTTCGGCGACCTGGGCCAGCGAGATGCCGTCGTTGGCGTTGCGGATGGCGACGTCGGTACCGCGGATCTGGGTGCCGAAGCGCTCGGAGATCGCCAGGCCGGCGGCGTCGTCCTTGGCGCTGTTGATGCGCGAACCGGAGGACAGGCGCTGGATGGTGGTGGCCAACGAGCTGCCGCTGGTGCTCAGGTTGCGCTGAGCATTCAGCGACATCGTGTTGGTGTTGATGACTTGTGCCATGGTGCTTTTCCTTTGGCGAAGGTGGGACGTGTTTCAGGAGCCGGGCGCCGCTTCATGCGGCGCCCGGAGGTCGAGCAGAGCGCGGATCAGCGCAGCAGGCTGAGCACGCCCTGCGGCACCTGGTTGGCCTGGGCCAGCATGGCCGTACCGGCCTGCTGCAGGATCTGGGTGCGGGTCAGCTCGGCGGTTTCCTTGGCGAAGTCGGTGTCCTTGATGCGGCTGCGCGACGAGGACAGGTTTTCCGACGAGGTCTGCAGGTTGGCCACGACCGAGGTGAAGCGGTTCTGGATCGCGCCGAGGTCGGCGCGGGTGCTGTTGATCGCACCCAGGGCCTTGTCGACGATTTCCATTGCCTGCTGGGCGCCCTTCACG
Organism: Stenotrophomonas maltophilia group sp. LNF247; assembly: GCF_054083135.1. Taxonomy (NCBI): domain Bacteria; kingdom Pseudomonadati; phylum Pseudomonadota; class Gammaproteobacteria; order Lysobacterales; family Lysobacteraceae; genus Stenotrophomonas; species Stenotrophomonas maltophilia group sp. LNF247. Next base: position 414,389 of record NZ_JBSRQL010000001.1, on the reverse strand, counting down.
GTGCTCACGTCCAGGTTGCTGGCGTACTTGGCGGCCGGCGCCGCAGCATCGGCAGTGGCCGTGAAGGTCGCCTGCGTGTTGCCTGCCCAGGTGCCGGGGGTCGCGGTGATCGCCTTGAACGAGCCATCAGCGTTGGCGCTGTCCTTGACCGAGGTCAGGGTGACGCCGGCGGTGCCGTTCACTTCGGCGTAGACACCGGTCTCGCCGATCTTGGCGTTGATCGCGGTCACCAGCGCTTCACGCGAGGCCTTGCCGGTGGCAGCGGCGTCGGCGCCCTGCTTGACCGAGACGTCAGCGATGGCCACGCCATTGATGGACAGGCCGGTGATGCTGAAGTCAGCGTTGGTGCCCGGATCGGCCAGGGCCAGCGCGTTGGTGTCGAAGCGGGCACCACCCAGGGCGTTGGCCTTGGCGTCGATGGTCTTGTCGATGGCGATGGCCTGGCCGGCGTTGGCGCCCACCTGGAACAGCTGGCTCGAGAACGAACCGTCCAGCAGCTTGGTGCCGTTGAAGTCCGACTGCTTGGCGACGCGGTCGATTTCCGAGACCAGCTGGGTCACTTCGGCCTGCAGCGCCTTGCGGTCACTGGCCGAGTTGGTGGCGTTGGAGGCCTGCACCGACAGCTCGCGGACGCGCTGCAGGTTGTTGCCGATCTCGGTCAGCGAGCCTTCGGCGACCTGGGCCAGCGAGATACCGTCGTTGGCGTTGCGGATGGCGACGTCGGTACCGCGGATCTGGGTGCCGAAGCGCTCGGAGATCGCCAGGCCGGCGGCGTCGTCCTTGGCGCTGTTGATGCGCGAACCGGAGGACAGGCGCTGGATGGTGGTGGCCAGCGAGCTGCCGCTGGTGCTCAGGTTACGCTGAGCATTCAACGACATCGTATTGGTGTTGATGACTTGTGCCATGAGGAGAGGTCCTTGAGCGGTTGCACGTGAGTTGGGTTAGACGCCCCCGACGTGCCCCGGGGGCGGCTCATGTCAGCGCTGCAACAGGCTGAGCACGTTCTGCGGTACCTGGTTGGCCTGGGCCAGCATGGCCGTACCGGCCTGCTGCAGGATCTGGGTGCGGGTCAGCTCGGCGGTTTCCTTGGCGAAGTCGGTATCGCGGATGCGGCTGCGCGAGGCCGACAGGTTCTCCGAGGAGGTCTGCAGGTTGGCCACCACCGAGGTGAAGCGGTTCTGGATGGCGCCGAGGTCGGCGCGGACGCTGTTGACCGACTCCAGGGCCTTGTCGACGATCGACATCGCCTTCTGCGCGCCCTCGGCGGTGGTGACGTTCAGGTCCTTGACGAAGCTGACCGCTGCACCGGTCAGGGTGCCGCCGTTGGTGCTGTTCTCGGTCAGGCCCAGGCCGGCGATGGTCGCGGCGGTGACGCCGGCCGGCGGGGTTGCTGCGCTGACGCCCAGGGCGAAGGTCTGGCCATCCTTGACCGACGCCAGGCTGATGACGCCGGCATTGACCGAGGCCACCACGCCGGTTTCACCCAGCTTGTTGTTGATCGCCGCAGCGGTGGCCGAGGTGATCGACTCGCCGGCCTTCACGGTGAAGTCGCTGATGGTGACCGTGGTGGCGGTGCCACCCGGCGGGGTGACCGAGACCTGCAGGCCGGAGTAGGTGGTGTCGGCCGTGGCCTTGTCCACCGCCAGCGCGGTGCCGGTGTAGCCGTTGGCGAAGGTGGCAGCCCCCAGCGAATCGGCCTTGGCGTTGACCACGCTGTTGATGGCAATGGCCTGGCCGGCGTTGGCGCCCACCTGGAACAGCTGGCTGGTGAAGCTGCCGTCCAGCAGCTTGGTACCGTTGAAGTCGGCCTGCTTGGCCACACGATCGATTTCCGAGACCAGCTGGGTCACTTCGGCCTGCAGGGCCTTGCGGTCGCTGGCCGAGTTGGTGGCGTTGGAGGCCTGCACACCCAGTTCGCGGATGCGCTGCAGGTTGTTGCCGACTTCGTTCAGCGAACCCTCGGCGACCTGGGCCAGCGAGATGCCGTCGTTGGCGTTGCGGATGGCCACGTCCAGACCGCGGATCTGGGTGGTGAAGCGCTCGCTGATGGCCAGGCCGGCCGCGTCGTCCTTCGCGCTGTTGATGCGCAGGCCGGACGAGAGGCGCTGGATGGTGGTAGCGAGCGAGCTGCCGCTGGTGCTCAGGTTGCGCTGAGCGTTGAGCGACATCGTATTGGTGTTGATTACCTGTGCCATGGGGTCGTCTCCTCTTATATGGAACCCGTTGGTGAATGAAGCGAAGCGCCGCCTGTTTTTTTGTGTGGCTGTGTGCTTCGCCGTTGCCAAATGAATAACGGCGCTTTGTCAACAACCTTTAGCCGTGAATTCCGTTGAAGTCGTAATTCGTTGCCGGAGGCTGTTTTTCCGGGGTTTTTCAACCCTGGAGGGGCATGAAGGCGCACCCGGAAGGGGCGGTTGGGCAGGCCCAACCAGCGCTGATGAAGGTATCGGCGGGGTGGGGCCGGGCTTGATGGGCAATCACGAAAAATCCGCCGAGCGCTGTCTGGAATGCTTCGCGGCGACGGGCCACGGAAACGAGAAAGGCCGCGATGCAAGCATCGCGGCCTTTCGGGGCTGAGGCGGGGGCGCTGTCAGCCGATCTTGTTGAACAGCGACATCGACTGCATCTGCGAGAAGATCGTCTGTGCCGCCTGCAGCGCGGTGCTCTGCAACTGGTACTGGCTCAGCGCATCGGCGTAGTCCAGGTCGCGCATCTGCGACAGCGTGGTTTTCAGCGTCACGCTGTTGGCTTCGCGCATGTCGGCGGCGTTGTCCAGTGCCTTCAGCTGCGCGCCACCGGCCGCACGCGAATCGATCATCCGCTCCGACGCGCGCGCCACGTCACGCAATGCACTCTGCAGTTCGTTCTGCTGGGCGCTCATCTTCGCGGTGGTGCCGGTGTCGGCATCCAGTGCGGCGATCAGCTTGTCCATGGTGTCAAAGATGTCGCGGCTGCTCGCCGGCTTCACGTTGAAGCTGTCGCCCGCTGCCGGCGCGCCGGTAATCTGCAGCCGCACGCCGTTCACTTCCACGTTGTCACCTGCCTTGAAGGTGCCCGTGCCGGTCACGTTGCCGGCGCCATCCAGCACCTCGTACTGGTCGGCAGCGGTGAAGCGGATGCTGACGGACTGCCCGTTCCAGCTGTCGCTGCCATCGCGGGTGATGTTGGTCAGCACGCCGTTACCGGTGTTGCCCGCTGCGGCACCGCCATCGACGAAGCCATCGCCGGTGGGGATGCGCATGAAGATCTCGCTGCCGGGCAGGGCATCGCGCACGTAGGTATCGGGGCCGACCTCGATCTGGCGCTGGGTCTGGTCACCGCGGTAGACCACCTTGCCATTGATCCTGGCAAACGGCGGATCGCCGTCGTTGGTGCCGCCGAATACATAGCGACCCGTGCCGTCCTCGGCGTTGGCCAGCGACAGCAGGCCGTCGCGGATCTGGTTCAGTTCGGTGATCAGCGTCTTCTTGTCGGACGCGCTCAGGGCGGGGTTGCTGGCCTGGATGGTCAGGTCGTTGACGCGCCCCATCAGATCATTGACCTGGGCCAGGGTGTTTTCCTGCACGCCCAGCCGGTTCTGCACGTTGCCGGCGTTGAGCTTCATCCGTTCCAGTGCGGCCAGGCTGCGGTCCAGTCCGACCGCTGCGCCGGCCCCGACCGGATCGTCCTTTGCGGAGACGATCTTGCTGCCGGTGGCGATCTGCTGCTCCAGGTGGCTGAGCTTGGCCTGCTTGGCCATCATCAGCGACACCGACTGGTTGTACATCATGCTGGTGGAGATGCGGCTGCTCATCGGCGGACGGCTCCCAGGATGGTCTGGAACATGCTGTCGGCGGTGGAGATCAGCTGCGAGGCGGCCTGGTAGGCCTGCTGCAGGCGCAGCATGTCGGCCGCTTCCTCGTCCAGGTTGACGCCGGACACTTCATCGCGCGCTTCCTGCGCCTTGTCGTTGATCACCAGTTGCGCTTCCAGCGAGTACTCGGCCGAACGGGCCGCAGCACCCACCTGGGTGGTGAGGCCACCCAGCGCGCCGTTCAGCGTCACCGTGCCGGCATTGAAGGCCTTGGCGCTCTCGACCTTGGCCAGCCTGGAGGCGTTGCTGTTGTCGGAGGAGCCGGCCGGCGTCGGGGTGATGTTGAAGGTGTCGCCGACCTTCGGCGCACCGTCCAGCACGAAGCTCCAGCCATTGGCGCTGATGGTCTGGCCGGGCGTGTAGGTCTGCGGCGGGCCACCATCGATGGTGTAGGTGGTGGCCGAGGTGAACACGATCGCGGCCGGATTGCGCAGGTTGGCGTTGCTCGAATCGGTCACGGTCACGCCACTCAGCTTGCCGGTGCCCGTGTTGGCCGTCGCGGCGGCGCCCTTTACCGCGGCAGCGGCTGCAATCCGGGACGGATCGGTGATGGCGATCTCCATGCTGCCGGCGACGCCTGCGGTGGGCTGCAGCAGGAATCGGTCGTTGGCAGCGGGGGTGCCGCCCACGACCAGCGTGACGCCGTTGATCACCAGCGGATCGGCGGCGGTGCCGGTGCCGGCCAGCGGAACGCTGGCGCCGGTGTCGGCCCGGCTGGCCTTCCAGTTGCTGCCATCGAACTGCAGCACCACGTTCTGCGCGTCCAGCTTGCCCAGGTCGCCATAGGTGGCGCTGAGGCTGGCGGTGCCGGTGTTGGCGTTGTTGGCGGTGACGCGCGGGTTGCCGATGTTGAAGAAGTCGCCCCCGAGCTGGCCATACATGTCCACGCCCTGGTGATGGGCCTGGTTGAAGGTCTCGGCCAGGCCGACAGCCAACTTGCCCAGTTCGGCCTGGGCCGGGGTCAGCACGGTGTCGCGGAACTCCATCAGGCCGCCGATCTGGCCGCCTACTGCCTTCGGGTCGAGGCGGATGGTGTTGCCCTGCGTTTCCAGGGCCAGCTGCAGGCGCTCGGGCTGGTACGGGTCGGCCACGGTGGTGACCTTGGTCGCGGTGGTGCCCACCACCAGCGCGTTGCCGCCGGCGGTGTAGACATTCATGATGCCGCCGTCCTGGATCACCGCGGTGCCGCCGGTGTAGCCGATCAGCTGGGTGATCAGCTGGTCGCGCCGATCGAGCAGGTCGGGCGCGGCGGTGGCGATGTTGGTGCCGATCGCACCGTTGATCTGCGCGATCTCCTGCGCCAGGCGGTTGACCTCGGTGGCACCGGCCAGCAGGCCGTTGTTGACCTCGCTGTTGAGGTTGTTCAGGTGGGTGTTGAGCTGCACAAAGCGGTTGGCCAGGGCCTTGCCGCCATCGAGCATGTTCTGGCGATCGGCCGTGCCGGAGGCATTGGAGGACAGGCCACTGACCGAGTCGAAGAAGTTCGACCACACACCAGAGACATTCGTGGCCGCATCAGAGAACAGCGCGTTGACCCGGTCGGCCATTCCCGAAAGCTGTTTCAGGCGCGCCAGTTCACCGCTGCTGTCGAGCAGGCGCGAGATGGCCAGCTGGTCGGCGGTGCGGCGGATGTCGGTGATGCGGGTACCGTTGCCGACCGTGCCGTAGCCATAGTTCTGCGGATCGGCGGTGGCGAAGTTGACCTTCTGCCGGCTGTAGCCGGGCGTATTGAGGTTGGCCACGTTGTGGCTGGTGGTCGCCAACGCACGCTGGAAGGCGAGCAGGGCACCGGTACCGGTGGAAAGTACGCTGGACATGGGATTCCTCAACGACGGGTGATACCCAGCGCCGCGGTCGCGGTGCTGGCGAAGGTCTGGCCAAGGCGCGAGCCGGCGTCTGCCACGGCGGCGACGGCGCGCTCGATGGTCGGGCCGCCGGCGATCGCGGCGATCTTGGCCGCGTAGCGCGGATCGGTGGCATAGCCGGCGCGCTGCAGGCCACGGGCGAAGCCCTGCACGTCGGTGCCGGCCTGCAGGGCCTGCTGGTAGCGCGGGCTGGTCTTCAGCAGGCGCACGTAGTCGGCAAAGCTCTCGGCCGGCGAACTGTAGGCGCGGAAGCTGGCGGTCTCGTTGCGGCGCACGCCATCGACATATTCATGGGTGCCGGCTACGGCGCGCTGGCCGCTCCAGCCATTGGCCTTGATGCCGAACAGGTTGTGCGAAGTGCTGCCGTCGGCGTGCTTGATGTGGCGCTTGCCCCAGCCGGTTTCCAGCGCGGCCTGGGCGACCAGGGCGCGGGCATCCACGCCCAGTTCCTTGGCCGCACGCTGCGCGTGCTGCCAGATGCTGGCGACGAAGCCTTCCGGGGTGTGCTCGCCGAGCTGGGCGACAGCGGTGCGGGTCGCCATCGCATCGGCCGGGCTGATCGCGGTGCCGCGGTTGCTGGCGGTGGCCGACCACTGGTCGCTGTTGGCGGCCCAGTCCTCGCCCTGCAGGCTGCCGATGTACGGATCGTCGGTGCCCAGCGAGCGGTGCATGCTGCTGCTCTCGCGCCCGGCGATCAGGTCCAGGGCCTGCTCCATCGGCGCCACTGCCGCCTGCGCACCGTGCTGCGCACCGGCGGCCATCTGCTGCAGCAGGCGCACCGCCTGGCTGCCGTCTTCCAGTGGCAGCGACGGTGCCGGCCTGGCCGGTGCATTGAGCTGGTAAGCACGGCTGGCCTTGGCCGGATCCACGCGGGTATCCAGCGCCGGGCCATCGGCGGCCTGGCCGGACAGCTGCCGGCTGATCATGCTGGACAGGCCCAGGCCTTTGCCGCGGGTCATCGCCTCGGCAATCTTCTGGTCGTACATCTCGCGGAACATCTTGTTCTCGCCGGGAAACAGCGAGTCACCGAAGCTGGCGTCACGCATGCTCTTTACCAGCATCTGCGCGAACTGGCCTTCCAGCTGGCGCGCCACCTTGTCGATCCTTGCCGGATCGTTCTGTTGCGCCGGGTGCAGGTCGAATGCGGGATTGATGCGCATGTCAGATCACCTCGAGCTCGGCACTCAATGCGCCGGCCTGCTTCAGGGCTTCCAGGATCGCGATCAGGTCGCCCGGTGCCGCACCTACGGCGTTCACCGCATGCACGATCTCGTCCAGGGTGGTGCCGCCGCTGAACTTGAACATGCGGCTGCCGTCGTTGGTGGCGGTGATGGTGGACTGCGGGCTGGCCACGGTGCGGCCGCCGGACAGGGCATTGGGCTGGCTGACGTTGGTGTTTTCCTGGATGGTCACGGTCAGCGAACCGTGCGAGATCGCCGCGGGTCCCACGCGCACCTGCTGGCCGATGACCACGGTGCCGGTGCGCGAATTGACCACCACCTTGGCCGGGGCGCTGCCCGGGGTCAGTTCCAGGTTCTCGATGCGCGCCAGCAGGCCGACGCGTGCGCCGGGGTCGGTCGGCGCGGTGACCGCGACGGTCACGCCATCGATCGCGCGTGCCGCACCTTCGCCGAAGGCGTTGTTGAGCGCGGCGACCATGCGCGAGACCGTGGTGAAATCGTTGTTGTGCAGGTTCAAGGTGATGTCGCCGCCGTTGGCCAGCGGATCGGGCAGGGCACGCTCCACGGTGGCGCCGTTGGGAATACGGCCGACGCTGGGCACGTTCACCGAGACACGGGAACCATCCTTGCCCTGCGCACCGAAGCCACCCACGATCAGGTTGCCCTGGGCGATGGCGTAGATCTGCCCGTCGGCCCCGCGCAGCGGGGCCATCAGCAGCGAGCCGCCGCGCAGCGACACCGCGTTGCCGATCGAGGACACCGTGATGTCGATCGGCTGGCCGGGCTTGGCGAACGGCGGCAGCTCGGCATGGATCGCAACGGCGGCCACGTTCTTCAGCTGCGGGTTGACGTTCGGCGGCACGTTCACGCCCAGTTCGCCGAGCAGGTTCTTCAGGCTCTGCACGGTAAAGGGCGCCTGGCTGGTGCGGTCGCCGCTGCCATCCAGGCCGACCACCAGGCCGTAGCCAACCAGTGCGTTGCCACGCACGCCGCCGACCTGTGCCAGGTCCTTGATGCGCTCGGCGCTGGCCGGGGCTGCCACGACCATCAGCATCAGCGCGACGAACGACGCCACGCGGCGCTGCCAGGAAGAAGAGGGGAGGAGTTTCATGGCCATACTCAGAACGGCGTCAGGCCGGAATTGAAGAAGCGGCTCAGCCAGCCCATCGCGTTGGACTGCGCGACCGGTCCGCGGCCGCCGTAGACGATGCGGGCCTCGGCTACGCGGCTGGAGGGAATGGTGTTGTCCTGGCTGATGTCGCCAGGGCGCACGATGCCCTGCACCTGCACCAGTTCATCGCCCTGGTTGAGCCGCAGGTTCTTCTGCCCCTGCACCACCAGGTTGCCGTTGGGCAGGCGCTGGATCACGGTGACCGTAACGCTGCCCTGCAGGCGGTTGCTCTGCGCGCTGTTGCCCTTGCCGGTGAAATCACGCTTGCCTTCCGCACTAGCGCTGAGGATGTCCTTGCCGCCCAGGGTGACCGGCGCGCCAAAGATGCTCGGGCTGCCCAGGCTCAGGTTGGACTCCTTGTTGGTGGCGGTGTTTGCACTGGTCTGCGCGGTGGTGCTTTCCAGCAGGGTGATGGTCAGCAGGTCGCCGACATCGCGTGCGCGGCGGTCTGAATACAGCTGCAGGGTCGGGCCGGCGGCATAGATCGCCCCGGCGGTGGGCGCGGCCTGCGGCGGCATGATCGGCTGGATCGGCGCCATCGCCGGGTAGGGGCGCACGTCGCCCGCGATCACGCAGCCACCGAGCAGGGCGGCCACGGTGCAGGCGAGGGCAGTGCGGGCGAAGTTGGAAATGGGCGACATGGCGGTTTCCCGGTTGGGCCGGTCAGATCTTGTTGTTGAGATAGCCGAGCATCGAGTCGGTGGTGGAGATCGCCTTGGCATTCATTTCGTAGGCGCGCTGGGTTTCGATCATCGACACCAGCTCTTCCACCACATTGACGTTGCTGCCTTCCAGCGCCCCCTGCACCACGGTGCCGAGGCCGTTCAGGCCGGGATTACCGTTCTGGGCCGGGCCCGAGGCCGTGGTTTCCAGGAACAGGTTCTCGCCGCGCGCCTGCAGGCCGGCCGGATTGACGAAGTCGGTCAGGGTCAGCGCACCGACTTCCACCGACGCGGCGTTGTCGGCCATCTTCACGCTGATGGTGCCGTCGCTGCCGATGGTGACCGACTGCGCGCCCTCGGGAATCTGGATGCCCGGCTGCACCGGGTAGCCGCTGTTGGTGACCAGCTCGCTGTCCTGGTTGATCTTGAACGAGCCATCACGGGTGTAGGCCGAGCTGCCGTCGGGCATCTGCACTTCGAAGAAGCCGCGGCCGTTGACCATCACATCCAGGGCGCGACCGGTCTGCTGCTGGCTACCCTGTTCGAAGTTCTTGGCGGTTGCTACCACGCGCACGCCGGTGCCCAGCTGCAGGCCGGTCGGCAGCTGCGTCTGCGCCGACGAAGAGCCGCCGGGCTGGCGCACCTGCTGGTACAGCAGGTCTTCAAAACTGGCACGGTCCTGCTTGAAGCCGGTGGTGTTGGTGTTGGCGAGGTTGTTGGAAACCACCGACATGCGCATCTGCTGCGCATCCAGTCCGGTTTTCGCGATCCACAATGCCTGGTTCATCTTCGATGTCCTGTCTGGTGAAACCGGCCGCGTGGTGCGGCCCTTGTATGCGGGTGTGCAAGCGGTGTGCCAGCGCCGGCATCCGCCGGCGCCGGAATTCCGTCAACTGCCCAGGCGCAGCATGCTGTTGGCGCTGCGCGCGTTTTCGTCGCCGTGTTTGATCACCTGCACCTGCATTTCGTACTGGCGCTGCAGCTGGATCATCTGCACCAGTGCCCCGGCCGCATCGACGTTGCTGCCTTCCAGCTGGCCGCTGTGCACTGCGGTGCCCTGTGCCGGTGCGAACGGCTGTTGCGGGTCGGTATTGCGGAACAGGCCATCCAGGCCGCGCTCGAGGCGCTCGTCCGGTGCCTGCACCACCTTGATCCGGCCGATCTGCGCCATGGTCTGCGGGCCTTCACCCTGCGGGATGATCGAGATCGTGCCGTCGGCACCGATCTCCATCGCCTGGTAGGGCGGAATGGCGATCGGGTTGTTGTTGTCATCCAGTACCGTGCGGCCGCCGGAGGTCACCAGCTGGCCATTGGGGGTGACCGACAAGGCCGCGCCGCGCGTATACGCCTCGCTGCCATCGCTGGCCTGCACCGCCAGCCAGGTGCCGCTCTGCAGCGCCAGGTCCAGCGGTTTGCCGGTGATGTGCTGCGCGCCGGGCGTGCGGTTGAAGCCAGCGTCGACGTGCAGCGCATCCACCCGCGAGGCAAAGCCGGGGCCGCGGATCGGGAAGGCTTCGGTGTTGGCCAGCGCTTCCTTGAAGCCGGGGGTGTCCGAGTTGGCGAGATTGTGGCTGAGCGTTCCCTGCGCCTGCAGGGAGGCGCGGGCACCGGTCATCGCCACGTAAAGGGCTTTATCCATGCGGGGAGTTCCGTGACAGGGTCAGCGGGTCATCAACGGATGTTGATGACCGTCTGGGTGATCTGGTCCTGGGTGGTGATCATCTGTGCGTTGGCCTGGAAGTTGCGCTGCGCGGTGATCATGTTGACCAGCTGCTCGGTGAGGTCGACGGTGGACGCTTCCAGCGAACCTGCCTGGATCTTGCCGAGGTTGGAGGTATCGGGCATGCCGGTGCGCGGCGTGCCCGACTCGAAGGTCTCGACCCACAGGTTGTTGCCCTTCGATTCCAGGCCCTGGGTGTTGTTGAAGGTGGTCAGTGCGACCTGGCCCAGCGGCTTGTCGTCGCCGTTGGAATAGCGGGCGTAGACCACGCCGGATTCGGACACGGTGATTTCATTGAGCTTGCCGGCGGCATAACCGTCCTGCTGGGTGTTGCGCAGCGCGAACTTCTCGCCGTACTGGGTCGAGCCGTTGATATCCAGCGTCATGTTCAGCTGGCCGGCGCCGGTGGTGGGGGTGAACGTGCCGAGGCCGACCTTGCCGTTGGCCGGGGCGGTCAGCTTGCCGCTGTTGTCGAAGGTGACCGCGGTCGGGGTGCCAGCGGGCTGGCCATCGACATAGTTGTGCACGGTCCATTCGTTGGGGTTGGCTCCCTTGACGAAGTACGAGACCTGGATGTGGCTCACGCCCAGCGAGTCGTACACGGTGATGCCGCCGCTGGAATGGTTGTAGCTGTTGGAATCGGCCGGGTCGAAGGTGGCCACCGTCGGCTGCTTGGCGTTGGCCGGCAGGGTGAAGCCGACCTTCACTTCGCTGGTCTGCTTCGGCGGGCTGTCGGTGGTCAGCAGCTGCAGGTCGACCAGGCGGCCGGCGTCGAAGTTGGTGCCATCGGCATTCGGTGCGAACACCTGCAGGCGCGCACCCTGCGGATTGACCACGTAGCCGGCCGAATCGGTCTGGAAGTTGCCGGCACGCGAATACACCCGCGAACCGTTCATGTTCATGGTGAAGAAGCCCTCACCGGAAATGGCCATGTCCAGGCTGCGCCCGGTCTGCTCGTTGTGGCCCTGGATGAACTGCTGGGCGACGTTGGAAACGCGCACACCCGAGCCGGTCTGGTTCTTCGACAGGCCATAGCTGGTGGAGGCGAACAGATCGGCGAACTCGGCGCGCGACTGCTTGAAGCCGGTGGTGTTGACGTTGGCGACGTTGTTGGCGGTGACGCTCAGGTCGGTGTTGGCGGCATTGATGCCGGACAGCGAGACATTGAAGCCCATGGGATGCTCCTGGTTGATGCGGGATGTGCGGCTCAGCTGACGCGGAGCACGTAGTCGATCGGGGCCGTGCCCAGGCCCTTGAGGTTCAGGTACAGGCCGTCGGAACCGACGGTCACGCTTTCCACCGGCGCCTGCACGTAGGTGGACAGCTTGGTGCTCTTGCCGGCGGTATCGACATGGTTGGCGACGATGGAGTACTTGCCCGGCTCCATGCGTTTGCCGTTGGCGTCCTTGCCGTCCCACTGGAAGGCGGTTTCGCCGGCGGCAGTGGCTTCCACGCTCAGCGAGGTGACCTTGGCGCCGTTGGCATCGGTGATGTCCACGGTGATGATGCCGGCCGACGGCGCGGCCACCGTGCCTTCGACGCTGCCCTCCTTCTCCAGTACCAGCTTTTCCGACGGCACCAGCACCTGGTGGCCGACCAGTGCCGCGCCACGCAGCACCTGGTCGCTGGCCATCGACTCCTGGAAGCCCTTCACCGTCTTGTTCAGATCGGTGATGCCCTGCACGGTGGACATCTGCGCCATCTGCGCGACCATCTGGGTGTTGTCCATCGGCTTCAGCGGGTCCTGGTGCTGCAGCTGCTCGGTCATCAGGCGCAGGAAATCGGCCTGGTCCAGCGTGTTCTTCTTCTTGGTGGCGTTGCTGTTCGGGGCGTTCAGACCAAGTGCGGTATAGACGTCCTGGTTGGTCTGGTTGTTGACGGCGGTGGTCATGGCGGTATCCGGTACTGCGGGCCTCAGCGGCCCATGGTCAGGGTGGCCAGGGCCAGTTCCTTGGCGGTGGTCAGCATCTCCACGCCGGCCTGGTAATTGCGCGAGGTCGAGATCAGGTTGACCATCTGCGCCACCGGGTCGACGTCGGGCTGGTAGATGTAGCCATCGCCATCGGCCAGCGGGTGGCCCGGCTCATAGCGCTTGATCGGCGCCGCATCGCTCTGGGTGATCTCCTTCACCTTCACCGAGGTGATGTTCGGATCGTTCTTGCTGGTGACAGCCTGGAAGATCGGTTCCAGCGGCTTGTACACGGCGTCGGCGGAACCGGCGACGGTGTCGGCGTTGGAGAGGTTGGAGGCGATGGTGCTCATGCGCACCGACTGCGCCTGCAGCGCGGAACCGGCGATATCGAAGATCGGCAGGTTGCTCATGGCTTATTGCCCCGTGATCGCGGTCAGCATGGAACGCACCTTGCTCTCGACGAAGCTGAGCGAGGCGCGGTACTCAAGCGCGGCGCGGCCATAGGCGGCACGCTCGGCATCGGGATCGACGGTGTTGCCGTCCAGGCTGGGTTGCACGCCTTCGCGCGCGATCTGGAACGGGTTCAGGCCGCTACTGATTTCGTAGTGCTGCTCATGGGTGGTGGCCATCAGGCCATTGGCATCCTGCCCCTGGGCATGGCGCAGCGCGGCGTCGAAGTCCAGGTCCTGGGCCTTGTAGCCGGGCGTATCGGCATTGCCGAGGTTGCTGGCGATCAGCTTCATCCGTTGTTCGCGCAACGGCATGGTCTGGGCGTGGACGCCCAGGTAGTCGGTAATCAGGTTGCGCACGGTGCACTCCCACGGGAACGTTGCCCGGGAAGCTGCAAGGGATGTGCCAAAGCACGCGCGACATCGCGTCCGCCGGGCATGGCCCGGCGCTACCCCAGGGGTCGGGGAGGTTGTGGTAGCGCCGGGCCACGCCCGGCGGAGACCCGTGACGCGGCCTTACGCCGCCATCGCGACCTTGCGCAGGCGGTCCAGCACGAAGTCAGCCAGTTCGTGCGGCGAGTACTTGGCGACGAAGGCATTGGCGCCGACGCGCTCGACCATCGCGTTGTTGAATACGCCCGACAACGAGGTATGCAGCAGCACGTACAGGCCGGCAAGGCCAGGGTGGCGCCGGATTTCCGTCGTCAGCGTATAGCCGTCCATGGCCGGCATTTCGATGTCCGAGATGACCATGGCGTAGCGCTCGGCCGGGTTCTCGCCCGAGGCGTGGATCTGCAGCAGATGGTCCAGCGCCTGCTTGCCATCGGAAAGCAGGGTGGCGCCAACGCCCAGCTGGTCCAGCACGCTGCGGATCTGCTGGCGGGCCACGCGCGAATCGTCCACCACCAGCACCTGCAGCTGCGGGCCATCGGCAGGCATTGCCATTGCCGGATCGAGTACGGCATCACCGCGTACCTGGGCGATATCGGCCAGCACGCTTTCAACGTCGATCACCTGGATCAGCTCACCCTGGAAGCGGGTCACCGCCGTCAGGTAGCTCGATTCGGCACCCAGTTCCGGCGGCGGGTGGATGTCTTCCACCGCGATGTTGACGATGCGCTCCACGCCGCTGACCAGGAAGCCCTGGATCGAACGGTTGAATTCGGTGACGACCAGGTAGCCAGGCGAGGTGTCCGCGTCAGGCTCACGCTCGGGGTGGCCGATGGCCAGGCCCAGGTCGAGCACCGGCACCGAGCGGCCGCGTACGTCGGCCACGCCGGCAAACTGGCTGGGCAACCCGGGCACCTGGAACAGCTCCGGGCGCCGCAGGACTTCCTGCACCTTGAAGACATTGACGCCAAAAAGCTGACGTCCGCCGAGACGGAACAGCAGCAGCGCCAGGCGGTTGTGGCCGGCCAGTCGGGTTCGCTGGTCGATCCGGTTGAGCAGGTCATGGGACATGGCTGCTGTATCGGCGGGGTGGGCGCCAAACTTGAGGGCGCTCTGCCGCCTGCGCGGTCCGCACCACGTTTGTAGAGTCGACTGTCAGTCGACCGCTCTTCGATCCGATCACGGAAAACCCCGTGCTTCGCGCGAAAGTCGACTGACAGTCGACTCTACCCATCCGGTCGCATCCCCATCCCGGATCCGATCAACGGGTCCCGGCGCTCTGGCACACCCCTTGCACGCACCAGGGCCAGATTCCATCGACAGGAGGCGCCATGCGCCGGGTCACACCTCTATTCGCCATCGTGCTCGCCGCAGCCGCGCCATGGGCAGCCGCTGCAGAGTGGCAGCCGGTTGCCAGCATCCGCGCGGCGGCGTTGTCGACGCTGCCTGCCGGGAGCGAGGGGGAGGCGCAGGTGGCCGATGCGCTGCGCCTGCCCAAGTGTGGCGGCGCGCTGCAGGTGCAGCCCACCGCCAACACCACGGTGGAAGTCAGCTGTCCGGATGCGGGCGGCTGGCGCCTGTTCGTGCCGGTAAAGGTGCGGCGCAACCAGACCGTGCTGGTGCTCAACCGCGGAATCGGTACTGGAGAAACCCTTACTGCTGCCGATATCACCACTGCCCAGCGTGATGCCGCCCGGATTGCCGGTGCGGTGCTGGCCGATCCCAACGCAGCGATCGGCCGCATCGCCCGCCGTCCGTTGCAGGCCGGGGCCCTGCTGTCGAGCAACGATCTGGTGGTGCAGCGTCTCATCAAGCGAGGAGACAATGTGGCGCTGGTCTCGCGTCGCGGCTCGGTCGAGGTCCGTATTGCAGGCCGTGCGATGGGTGACGCGGGTGAGAACGAGCGGGTCTCGGTCGAGAACCTGTCCTCGCGGCGGATCGTGCAGGGCACGGTCGACGCCGCCGGTGACGTAATCGTGGCGCGTTGAATTACCGCAGAATATCCCTAAAGATCACGGCCCTGCGGCCGTTATCCCATGTGAACGGCAACTCCAGGACACCCCATGAGCCAGAAAATCGACGGCAACCTGCAGGTCCCCCAGGCCCTGCGCAGCGTGACGACCCCGGCCAACAAGCCCGGTGTAAGCACCGATGCGGCGGCACGCCCGGTCGAGGCGGCCGACAGCCTGCGCCTGACCGGCGAGGCCACCAATCTGCAGGCCATCGAGCGTGAGCTGACCACCGCCCCGGCAATCGACGCCCAGCGCGTGGCCGCCGTGCGCGAGGCGCTGCAGAACGGCACCTACAAGATCAATCCGGACGCGATCGCATCGCGCATGCTCGAGCTGGACCAGCAGCTTCACGGATGACTGCGGCGATGAGCGAGCCGCTGCAGCGTCTTGCCCAGGCCCTGGACGTTGAACGCCAGGCCCTGGTCGAGCACGACGTGCACGCCCTGATCCGGGCCACCGGCGCCAAGCTGGAAGCGCTGCGTGCGCTGGAAGGCGCGCCGCCGGTCGGGGAAGGCGAGCAGCTGCAGGAACTGGCCGAACGCAACCGCGCCAACGGCGTGCTGCTGTCGCGCCGGCGCCGCGAGGTCAACTGGGCCCTGCGCCAGCTCGGGCGCACCGAAGATGCCTCGGCCTACGATGCCAAGGGGCAGGCGCACACCGTCACAGCGCGCCGCCCACTCGCCGTCGCCTGAGGCGGCGGTCGAACAACCCCATCACGCGGGCTGAAGCCCGCTGCACGAGCGCGTATATTGGGCGTCTGTTCGAATGCCCCCGAGTCGCCGTGTCCGCTGCCAACGCCCTGGTTACCGCCCCCCTTCCGCCACAGCCGGTACTGCAGGCCCTGCTTGAGCGCCTGCGCGAAGGGCTGCTGCTGTTCACCGAAGACGGGCAGGTTGCGCTGGCCAATCCAGCCGCGCAGAACCTGTTGGCAAGCGGTGAGGATGGTGCATTGCCGCCCCCGCAGCGGCTTCGCGAGTTGCTGCCCCCCGATGCGCTGGAACACGCGCGCCAGCATGGTCACTGGAACGGCAGCCTGCCGCTGGGCGAGGGCGTGGTCATCGCCCACCTGTATCACCACGGCCCGGTGGGGCAGGGGCACTTCCTGGCCTTGTTCCGCCATATCGAAGGACAGGAAGACTACGAGCGAGAACTGCAGCAGCGCCACGCCGAGCTGCGCCAGGCCTACCTGCGGCTCAACGGTACCCAGGAGAAACTGCTGCAATCTGAGAAGATGGCCTCGATCGGCCAGCTTGCTGCCGGCGTCGCGCACGAGATCAATAATCCGATCGGCTACGTGCACTCAAACCTGGGCAGCCTGCAGGAGTACCTGCGCAGCCTGTTCACCGTGATCGAAGCCTACGAACGCGCGTTGCGTGCGCCGGACCCGAAGGCGCTGATCCCGGAGATCGATGACATCCGTGACCGCCTGGACATCGATTTCATCAGCCGCGACCTGCCGCAGCTGATGGCCGAATCGCGCGAAGGCATCGAACGGGTGACGCGCATCGTGCGTGATCTGAAAGACTTCTCGTATTCCGGGCGTGACGAGTCGTGGAAGCTGGTCGACCTGCACGCGGGCCTGGAATCGACCATCAACATCATCTGGAACGAGCTCAAGTACAAGGTCACCCTGGTACGCGAGTTCGGCCAACTGCCGCTGGTGGAATGCCTGCCATCGGAGTTGAACCAGGTCTACATGAACCTGCTGCTCAACGCGGGCCATGCCATCGCCGAGCGCGGCACGATCACCGTGCGCACCGGCGTCGATGGCGACCAGGTGTGGGTCGAATTCGAGGACACCGGCGGTGGCATCTCGCCGGAACTGCGCCAACGCATCTTCGATCCGTTCTTTACCACCAAGCCGGTGGGCAGTGGCACGGGCCTGGGCCTGTCGATCTCCTACAGCATCATCAACAAGCACCATGGCCGGATCGACCTGGACAGCACCCCGGGCGTGGGCTCGCGCTTCCGCGTGGTGCTGCCGGTGAAGCAGCCGCGCTGACCGCTTCGGGTAATGCCGGCCGCTGGCCGGCAACCTCATTAACCCCGTCACGTAGCAGCCGGCCAGCGGCCGGCTCTACCAGGGCCTGTCCCGGCCTGCGTTCGCGCTGGCTCTACCAGGGCCTGTGCCGGCCTGGGTCGCGCCTCGGGTAGTGCCGGCCGCTGGCCGGCAACCTCACTAACCCCGTCACGTAGCAGCCGGCCAGCGGCCGGCTCTACCAGGCTGGATCGTTACCGCAGCGGGCGGTCCTCGCCGCCGTCTCCGCTCTCCACCGGCGCCGGCCCGGCGTTGCTGCGGCGCTGTTCCTCGTACGTGCGGAACGCCTGGTGGATATGCTTGCGCAGCTCGTCGTCGTTCCATGGCTTGGTCAGGAAGCGGTAGATCGCGCCGCGGTTGATCGCATCGGTCACCGTGTTCAGATCGGTATAGCCGGACAGCACCAACCGGATCGTGTCCGGATACAGCATCTTCACCCGGCCGAGGAACTCGGTGCCGCTCATGTCGCTCATGCGCTGGTCGGACAGGATCACCTGCACGTCGTTGATCGCCAGCAGGTCGAACGCATCACGCACGTTGCCGGCCGCCAGGATGCGGTAGCCGTCGCGACGGAACAGCCGCACCAGCGATCGCAACACGTTCTCTTCGTCGTCCAGCAAGAGCAGCGTGCGGTCGGGACGGGTCTCGGCGAAAGCTTCCGGGCGCAGGTAGCGGCGGCGCAGGGTCATGCCTGCGGCATCGGCCGACATCGGTTCGCCGAACAGGTAGCCCTGGAACACATCACAGTCGTTGCGACGCAGGAAGCCAAGCTGCGCCTGCGATTCAACGCCGTTGGCGATCACCGTCATGCCCAGCTGATGGCCCATGGCGATGATCGCGCGGGCGATGGCCGCCTCGCGGTTGCCGGCCGGCGCGCTCTTGATGAAGCTGCGGTCGATCTTCAGCTTGTCCACCGGGTAGCGCACCAGCGCACTGAGACTGGAGTCACCGGTGCCGAAGTTGTCCAGGCTCAGGCTGATGCCCTCGTTGCGCAGGTTGGCCAGCGTCTCATGCACGAAGTTGACGTTGTTGGTCAGCGCGCTTTCGTTGATTTCCAGCGTCAGCATCTGTGCCGGTATGCCCGCGGCCTGGATCAGGCCCATCACTTCGGCGAAGAAGTTCGGCCGCAGCAGCTGCAGGGTGGAGACGTTCACCGCGATGGTGAAATCGTCGAAGCCTTGGTCGCGCCACAGGCGGGCCTGCTTGAGTGCACCTTCCAGCACCCAGGTGCCGATCTGCACGATGATGCCCAGCCGCTCGGCGGTGCGCATGAAGCGCTCCGGCACCAGCATGCCCAGCGTCGGTGACTGCCAGCGCAGCAGCGCTTCCATGCCGACCACGTGGCCATCGCGGGCGCTGACCAACGGCTGGTAGCGCAGTTTCAGTTCGCCGTTGGGAATGGCATCGACGATCTGCCGCGCGATGATGCTCTCGCTGTGCGCGCTCGGCGGCGTGTCCACGGCGTGGATGCGCACCGCGTTGCCGCCCTCGCGGGCGGCCTGGTACAGCGCATCTTCGGCGTGGTCCAGCAGGCGTGAAACGTTGCTGGCATGCTCCGGGCACAGGCTCACGCCCAGCTTGCCGGTCATGAACAGCGTGTACGGCAGGACCGACAGCGGCAGTTCCATCTGCTGCCGGATTTCCTCGGCGAAATCCTCCGGCAGTGGCACCTCGGCTGTGCGTGGCACCGCGATCAGGAACTCGTCGCTGCCGTGGCGCCACAGTTTGCCGCGCCCTCGCAGGTAGGACTGCAACCGCTGCGCAACCAGCACCAGGGCCTGGTCACCTACCTCGGCGCTCATGTTTTCGTTGACAGAGGCGAAGTGGTCGATGTCCACATGCATCAGCATGAGTGCGGTACCGCCCGAGGCCGCCTCGGCGACCATCACCTGCAACTCGGGGTTGCCGGCACCGAGGCGATCAGGCGCATCATCGATGCTGACCGGGGGCTGGTTGGGATTCCACATAGGCTCAGTAGTCCGGTGACTCGGCGGCGGCCATGCTGGCTGCCTGGTAGGGGAGATGAACGTCGATCAGGGTGCCTTCACCGTGCGCGGATTCGATCCGTACATGGCCACCGACGCTCTGCGCACGCTCGCGCATCACGATCAGGCCCAGTCCGCGCGGGCCGTCGGGGTCGAAACCCTCGCCGTCGTCGCGGATCTGCAGGTGCAGGCCGCGCTGGCCGACGTCGCGCAGCTGCAGCTGTACCTGGCTGGCACGGGCGTGGCGCAGCACGTTGGTCAGGCTTTCCTGGGCAATACGGAAGCAGGCCTGCTCGATGCTGTTGTCGGGACGGTGCGGCAGCGGCTCGATCTCGGCCAGCAGCTCCACCGGCGAGGAACGGAACAGTACCCGTGCCTGCCAGCTCAGCGCCGCTTCCAGGCCCAGTGCGTCCAGCTGCGGCGGCCGCAGCAGGGTAGAGATGTCGCGCAGCTTGGCCACCGTGGTATCGGCCAGGCTGACGATCTGTGCCAGGTCCTCACCGCGGCGTTGCGGATCGTCCTCGTCCTGCGCGGCATAGGCAGACAGCTTGATCGCCGTGATCGCCTGGCCGATATCGTCGTGCAGGTCGCGCGAGATCGCGCGGCGCTCATCCTCCTGCAGCGAGAACAGGCGGCCGGCCATGGCCTGCAGTTCGCGGTTGCTGGTTTCCAGTGCGCTGCGGATGCGTTCGGAATCACTGAGATCGCGCACGATCAGCAGCTTGCAGTCGCGGCCGCCATAGCGCACCTCGCCCACTGCCAGGCCGGCATGGAAGCTGCGGCCATCTGCGCGCTGCATCGCCACCACGCTGCTGTGGCCCGGCCCCAGGTGCAGCTGGCCCGCACGCAGCTGGCTGCGCACGCGGGCCAGATCGGCGCTGTCCACCAGTGCCGAAAGCGGTTCGCCCAGCAAGGTGTGGCTGCCATAGCCGAACAGGCTGGCGGCCCAGGCGTTGGCGTACAACACGTGTTCGTCGGCGAGGATCACCACACCGTCGGGCAGCACCCGCACCAGCTCGCGGAACTGTTCCTCGCGCTCGCGCAGCAGGCGACGCGACTGCTCGCGCTCGGTCACGTCCTGCAGGGTGCCCAGCACGCGGCTGCGGCCAGCTTCATCGATACCGCTGGCGGCGCGCAGGTGCACCATCAACGCGCGCCCGTCCATCGACAGGACGGGCAGCAGCACGTCCACCTGCACCGGCTCGCCGGAGCATAGTTCGGCCAGCAGCTGTTCGGTCTGGGTGGCAGTGGCCGGATCGGCCGGCACCAGCAGTTCGTCGAAGCGGTGCCAGCGGCGGGCCTCGGGCGGGCGGCGGCCAAGCAGCCGGTAGACCTGGTTGGAGTAGCGACCCAGCCCGGTGGACGGGTCCAGCTCCCAGGCGCCGATACGGGCCAGCTCGTGGGCTTCCTCGACCCGGGCCAGCGCCTGGTCGCGGCGCAGCTGGGCCAGGTCTTCGGCGGTGCGGTCGATGGCAATCAGCAAGCGGGCGTTGTGGCCGTCATAGCTGATGGCGTTGGACCGCAGCTCCATCTGCCGTAGCGAGCCATCACGCAGTTGCAGCTGGGCACGCAGGATGCAGAGCTCCTGCGGCGCCTCGCGGATCGCCTCCAGCTTGGTCTGCAGTGCCTGGTCCTGGCCGGGCGGCCACAGCACGTCGATGGTCTTCTCCAGAAGGTCACCGCGCTCCCAGCCGAACGCGGTGCAGGCAGCCGGATTCGCGTCGAGGATCGCCAGCGTGTCCAGGTCGTAGACCAGGATCGGGCCGGGATTGCCCTCGAACATCTGCCGCAGGCGCAGCTCGGAGGCCTGTTGGCGCGCGTGGGTGTGCAGCACGTGCTCGGCCAGCGGGCGCAGCAGCAGATACAGCAGGCCTGCGCTGGCCAGGGCGAAGAACGAGCCCTTCAGGCCCTGCCACAGTGCCGCCTGCTGCGGATCGGGCACCAGCGCCTGCACCACGCTGTCGGTAGAGATCATCCAGGCCAGCGCCATCACCAGGTAGCTCAACACCACCCGGCGCCGGTCACGGCTCAGCGCCTGAGCCATCCGCGGGTCGGGAACAGGGGCGTTGCCGGTCGGTTCTGCAGGCATGGACGAGGCGGGTGACAGGGGCGCTGGTCATCTTACCCCGCAGCGCGCCGTGACCACTCAATTATCCGCCGCAGGCGCCGTTAACCACTGCGTGCCCCGCTGACGGGCGTGTCATCCGGAGCAAGATCGCGTGGACCAAGGGATCATCGCCAGCCTGCTGCAGCACCCGCTTGCGTCGGCGCTGGTCATCGTCGACCGTACCGGGCGTCCGCTGGCGGCCAATCCGGCCGCGCGCGAGCATGGCCTGCCAGCCACCGTGGCGGCCTATGCGCCGATGCTGGAAGATCTGCGCCTGATGGCCGCCGATGGCGGCATCGTGGCCTGCACGCTGCCGGGCGGCCCGCGCGGCCACTACGACGGCCACCTGCGTGCGGTGCACGACGGCGCCGGCAACCTGCTGGCCTTCACCCTGAGCATCCCCGAGCCGGTGCCGGTGGACGGGGGAGGGCGCTGGGAGCTGGCGCTGGACAGTGCCGGCCACAGCCTGTGGGACTGGGACATCCCCAGTGACCGCGTGATGCGGACGCCGGCGCTGGGCGACGAGACCGCCACCGAGCTGCTGGCTCGGGTGCACAGCGAGGACATCGCCCTGGTGCGCGCAGCGCTCGACGAGCACCTGCATGGGCACAGCGAGCAGTACAGCGCACAGTTCCGTTTCCGCCAGGCTGATGGCCAGTGGCGCTGGGTGCTGGACCGGGGCCGCGTGGTCGCGCGCACCGCCGATGGCCAGCCCCTGCGCATGGTCGGCACGCATACCGATATCGAGCAGCAGAAGCAGCTCGAATCGCTGCTGCAGGAACAGCAGCTGCACCTGAGCGAGGCCCAGCGCATCGCCAGCATGGGCAGCTGGTCGTTTGATCCCAACAGCGGCCATTTCTGGTGGTCGCCGGAACTGCGCTCGCTGCTGGCGCTGGAGCAGGGCGCCGTGCCCGGCCAGCGGCGCTGGTTGAAGCAGCTTCACCCCCGCTCGCGGGGTGCGTTGCGTGCGGCCTGGCGGCGCTTGTGGCGCGATGGCCGCGCTGCCAACCTGGAGCTGGAACTGACCCGCGGCCATGAGCCTTCGCAGCATCTTCGCCTGTGGATGCAGCCGCTGCTGGACATGGACGGCCAGCCCAAGCGCCTGCTCGGCCAGGTGCAGAACATCACCGAGCAGCACCAGACCGATGCGCTGATCCGCTGGCGCACCGAACTGCTGAACCGGGTTTCCGCGCTGGGCCGCATCGGCGGCTGCGAGATCGAAGTGCAGACTCGCAGCATGCAGTGGACCGAGGAGTGCTACCGCATCCATGGCCTGCGCAAGGAACCGATCACCCTCGACCAGGCGTTGGCGCTGTACACGGAGGACTCGCGCAACGCGTTCGAGGCGGCACTCGCCCGTATCGCCAACGGCGGCCTGCCCGAGCAGCTGGACCTGTGCTTCTACCGCCAGTCCGGCCTGCGCGTGTGGGTGCAGGTGCTGATTGAACTGGACCGCCGTGATGGCCTGCCGCCGCGCTTCGTGGTGCTGTTCCGTGACATCACCCGCGAACGCGAGGCCAACGAGCGCATTGAACTGCTGGCCCACTACGATCTGCTGACCGGCCTGCCCAATCGTGTGCTGCTCGGCGAGCAGACCGCCGAGGCCATCGAGGAAGCACGCGACCGCGGAACCTCGCTGGCGATGCTGTTCATCGATCTGGATGGCTTCAAGACCATCAACGACAGCTTCGGCCATGCCACCGGCGATGCGCTGCTGAAGGCGGCGGCCACCCGCCTGCACCAGAACCTGCGCAACAATGACCTGTTCGGCCGCTTCAGTGGCGACGAGTTCATTGTGGTGCTGCGCGACCTGGCCGAGCCGGAAGACGCCGGCCACGTGGCGCGCAAGCTGATCGCCTCGCTGGCCGAGCCGCTGCGCCGTGGCGAGACCACGTTGAAGGTCGGCGCCAGCGTCGGCATCGCGATGCTGGGCGATGCGCAGACCGACTTTGATTCCCTGCTGCGTGCTGCCGACGCCGCGATGTACGCGGCCAAGGAAGCCGGGCGCAATACCTACCAGTACTACAGCCAGGACGCATTGGCCCGCATCCAGCGCCGGCTGGACGTCGAGCATGCCCTGCATGGGGCCATCGAGCGCGACGAGTTCAGCCTGGCCTACCAGCCGTTGCTGCACGCTCACCACGGTGAGCCACCGGCGATCGAGGCACTGTTGCGCTGGCACCGGCCCGGGATTGGCTACTGCAGCCCGGCCGAGTTCATTCCCATTGCCGAAAAGTGCGGCGAGATCGTGCGCATCGGCGACTGGGTGCTGAACGAGGCCTGCCGCCAGGCCACCGCCTGGGACCGCGCCGGACTGCAGTTTGATCGCATCGCGGTCAATGTGTCGGCGGTGCAGCTGCGTGATCGTGGCTTCGCCGAACGCGTGATCGAGATCTGCCATGCCCATGGCTGGCCGCCGCAACGGCTGGAACTGGAGCTGACCGAGTCGGCGTTGATCCGTGACACCGACATCCTGCGCCATTGCTTCGACGTGCTCGAACGGCACGGCGTGCCGCTGGCGGTGGACGACTTCGGCACCGGCTTCTCCAACCTCAATTATCTCAACCGCTTCCCGGTGGGGCGCCTGAAGATCGACCGCAGTTTCGTGCAGGGCATGCTGCACGACTCCGGTACGGCCGAAGTGACCCAGGCCATCGTGCACCTGGGCCATGCGCTGGGCATGAAGGTGGTGGCGGAGGGCGTGGAAACGCACCAGGAAGAAGACATGCTGCGCCGGCAGGGCTGCGACGAGATCCAGGGCTACCTGTACTCGCGCCCGCTCAGCCCGCGCGACCTGGCACAGTGGCTGCGCCAGCCGCAGCCGGTTTCGCTGCGCACCGATGCCAGCGGGGAAGTGGTGCTGGTGCGCTGACAGCCATACTTTGGTAGGTGCCGACCGTTGGTCGGCACGAATGCATGTACCTCGCGATCACCCACGCTCGGCGTGCAACTACTTACCGCGGGTATCCAGTTTGGTTGGTCGCGCCTTGGCCACTGTCGCAGCAAGGGCTTCCAGCTCAGCGAGACGATCTGTCTTCACCAGATGCGCCGCATTCCAGCCACCTTCGGAAACCGCGGGCGAAAAGCTGTACATCTCATTCGGAGCCAATGGCCCAAGTCGGTCAAGTGCATGCGCATGCAGGGGCCGCTCATCGTCGTCGGTGACGTCAAGATAGGGCCCATCCAGGGCCTCCAGCAGGAACGCCAGTTTCCAGTTGCGTTCCGCCGCATCGGCGGGGTCTGGCACATCCGATTCTGTCGTGACGTGTCCACTGTGTGGATCGATGCTGATCTGCGTGGAGGTGTTCTCCCCACACAGCAGAATCTGGCCGAAAGCTGTTACCGCGTAGACATGGAGAGTATCGGCACCCTCCATGGGATTGCCTTGCAGGAACGCAGTAGCAACCTCCGCATACAGGTGCGGATCGACCAAGGCGAGCTTGTCGTCCCGATAGCGTGCGAACCCGTCGCGTTGCCACAGCGCCAGCAGCAATCCTGGCAGCTTGCCTTCCCACGCTGCAAAGGCCGCTTCGGAAGCAGGTTCACCTTCGCTGCTCATAGCGAAATTCTGCATGAAACCGTCGGAATCGATCTCTGCCGCCGTCACGTCAGGGTTCGGCCCGGCCAGGGAGTTCGAACCCAGGTTGATGGGCAGGTAGTCCAGGAAATTCAACATTGACTCCGCCTGTGCGGTTTCCTTGTTTGCCTCCTGGGTTGAAATGACGGTCGCTGTGCTTCCAGAGACAAGCAACAACGTTCCCGCCGGAAGGCTTTGCCATGGCTCGTTCAGTACAAGATAGCGCTCGGATGAGTCGTCAACATCAGCGTCCAGGATGATGACCTGTGGACCATCCTTCACACACCCGGCGGAGATCTCGACAGTTGCATCGGTCACACCTGCATCAGGATCGGTCACATCTACAGGTGCGGAGTAGGGCTGTTGAAATTCGCCGAAGGACTGGAGCGCTTGGTGAAGGGCGAGCAGGGAGTCGGGATCTACGGCAAGCGGTTCTGAAGCAACCGGGAGCTGCAAAGCGAGTGAAAGGCAGAGGGCGGCGCTGGTCATCGGGCTGATCTGAACCGGAATCGGCCCTTTACGATGAAGGGCCGAGCGCTCACGATCCATGCAAACAATCCGAAAATCGTGAGTCGCGGGGCATCATCCACGCATGGCGTGGATCTACCTCGAAAATTCCGCCTTCAACTGCATGCGCAGGGCCTCGACGACGGCCGCATAGCGCCGCTTCTGGACCAGATAGCTGGCCAGGAACAGCGGCAGTACCAGCAGCATCGGCGCCACCATCGGGCGCATCGCCACCAGCGGCAACAGCAGCAGCGACAGGATCGCCACGAACCAGCTGCACAGGCCCGTCACCCGCACCTCGTGCCGTCGCGCGTTGAGTACGATGCGACCGCGCATCACCGGGAAGTAGCGCAGGCCGAAGCTCGGCGCAAAGCTCTCACGGAACGCCATGCTGCCGTCAGGCAGCGCATGGAAGGCCAGTTGCAGCCACTTGTCCTGCGGCAGGTCACGTTCCAGGCTGCCCAGCGAGAGGCGGGCCTGCATGGCCGGTGACGCCGCAATGCGTTCGTTGAACAGGGTGATGCCCCAGCTGAAATAGCCGGCCACCCAGGCCATCATAAGGACGGTCTCGATCAGCAGAAGTGCGATCAGAGCGATGGCCATCGGTCTTCCATGAAGGGTACCGGTGGATCATGCCATGCGCGACGGCCCATCCACGCATGGCGTGGATCTACTTAAGCGCATCCCCATCCAGCCCGAGATCCCAGGCCAGGCCCAGCAGCGCCTCGTCCGCCCGCGACGGGGCCGGGCGCGCGTCCGCCAGTTGCTGCAGCTCGCGGATCTCCTCGCGTGCCACATCCTCCAGCTGTTGCAGCTGCTCACGCACGCTCGCGTTGCGCGGGCGTTCGGTGTCGGTGAGGGCGGGCAAGGCGCGGATCAGGGTCATGGTGCGCGTACAGGATGCATCCAATGGCGGGTTACAGGCAAAGGCCCCGGACGAACCGGGGCCTTGCGGGCTGCTGGCGAGGGCAGCGGACATCAGGATCAGAACAGCTCGACGGTGCCGGCGCCCATGCTCTGCTGGGCAACCGGCTTGTGCGGCGGGCGTTCCCATTCGCTGCGCAGTTCGCGCAGGCGGTTGCCGGTGCGCTGCAGGGCGGTGGCGATCTCTTCGTCGAACACGCCGCCATTGCGGTGCAGCAGCTCCTGCAGGGCCACCGCTTCGCGGTTGATCGCGGTCAGGCGGTCCAGGTGGGTGTGCACGCCGCCCAGGGCCTGGGTGGCGATGTCCTCGAACTGCAGGGCGCGCACGGCCTCGGCCACGCTGCCATCGATCGCACGGGCGCACTCGGACACTTCACGCATGCCGTCGCCCAGCGACGCGTTGATCTGCGCGACGTTGTCGAGCATCGCCGCCGCTTCCTGGCGTGCTTCGCGGGAGCGGTCCATGTCGCGCGAGGCCATGTGCGAGACCGTCTCGCGCACCTTGGCAATGGCGTCCTTGGAGCTGTGTGCCAGCTTGCGGATCTGCTCGTTGAAGGTGGTCGAGCGCTCGGACAGGTTGCGCACTTCGTCGGCGACCACGGCGAAGCCACGACCGGCTTCACCGGCACGCGCCGCTTCGATGGCCGCGTTCAGCGCCAGCAGATTGGTCTGGTCGGCGATCGACTTGACGTCTTCCAGCAGCGCGAAGATGCCATCCAGGTGCTGCGCCATCTGGTCGATGTGCTGCACGGTGGTGCTGCTCTGGCCGCTGACCTGTTCCAGCGCTTCCACCAGCTGCTCCATGCGGTGGCTGGCGTGCTGGGCGAAACGGGCAACGTCGAGGCCGGCGTTGCCTTCATCACCGGCGCGGTCGACGATGCGCGACAGGGCCTGGCTCTGCTGGCGCGACTTGCGGTTCATCGCATCGAAGCTGCCACCGAGGCTGGAGACGGCCTGGCGGATCAGGTCACGGGCGCGTTCCACTTCGCCGCGCGAACCGTCGATCTCGTTGCCGACGAAATTGCGCAGTTCGGTCAGCAGCTGGTCCTGCTCACGCAGGACACGGGCATGTTCCGGGGAACGGTGCGCCTGGGCGCGGGTGGTCCACCACGCAAAGCCGAGCCAGCTCAGCGTCATCGTGGTCAGGATCGCCCAGCGCAGGGCGGCCGGCCATTCGAAACCGATGGCGAAGGGGAGCAGCAGGGTCAGAGCCAGGGGGGCGGCCAGACGGATGAAAATGCGTGAGTACATGGACGTTCTCGGGAGGTGCACGGAGGATGTATCGGCCGTACCCCCTTTCTCTTTAACGTCGATGTGCCCCGAAGTGCATTCTGAATGCACCGGTTTTCCGGCGCTGGCGGTGATTCGGTGTCCGATTCCCTTTTCCATGGAAAAGCGCCCGGACCCCATGCGCTTACGCCAGCTGGCGGTCCACCGCCTCGATCATCGCCTTGCGGCCGAACAGGAAGTCCCAGTAGCTGCCGCCCAGCTGCCGCCACAGCACCGCCGAGCGCACCGCTGCCAGCAGCAGGGCGCGGATCTCGGCCACCACGCCAGCCTGGCCCAGGTAGTGCGGGTTGCCCTGCACCATCACCCGCGGCTTGAGGTGGCTGATGGTGTCCGCGTACAGGCTGCCCAGGCTGGCCAGCACATCCGGGTGGCCGCTGTCGCCCAGCTCGGCGGCCTGGCGCTGGGCGCGCTCGATGCCCGAGGCGACCTTGTTCACCGTGGCGCCATCCTGAACGAAGCGGCGCTCCAGCTGCAGCACCGACAGGGCCAGCTTGGGCAGGATCGGATCCTGGCCCTGGTTGCGGAAGTAGTTGTGCAGCAGGCGCAGCCCGGCCTTCAGTGCATGGCGGTCTCCGAACACCGCCTGCGGCGAGGACGCATCCACGCGGAACACGCTGTCCACGGCGGTGCGCACGGCGGCGGCGTCGGAATGGCCGGTATCGGCGATGCGGCGGACCTGCTGCAGGGCCTGGGCAATGCCGGCCAGGGCCAGGACGCGGTCGTCGACAGTGAAACTCATGCAGCGGATACCTCAAAAGGGGAAGGGGTGGTGCGCAGGCGCTGTTCCAGCGGCGCATCGGTGGCGGCGATCACCGCGCCACCCAGGCACACATCACCGTCATACAGCACCAGCGATTGACCGGGGGTAACGGCACGCTGCGGGCGCGCGAAGGTGACCAGCACGCTGCCATCGTCCAGCACCTGGACCGTACACGGCTCGTCAGGTTGGCGGTAGCGGGTCTGGGCGGTGCATTCGAAGCGCCGTGCCGGCGGCGAGCCGGCGATCCAGTGCGCGGTTTCCGAACGCAGCCGGTTGGAAAGCATCCACTTGCTGTCGCGGTCCTGGTCGACGTACAGCACGTTGCTGGCCACATCCTTGCCGACCACGTACCACGGTGCGGCCGGGCGGCCGCGTACGCCGCCGATGTTCAGGCCCTCGCGCTGACCCAGCGTGAAATAGAACACGCCCGGGTGTTCGGCGATCACGGTGCCATCGGCCGGGTCCACGATCTGCCCAGGCTTGGCCGGCAGGTAGCGACCGAGGAAGTCGCGGAAGTCGCGCTCGCCGATGAAGCAGATGCCGGTGGAATCCTTCTTGGCGTGGGTCGGCAGGCCGACGTCGCGCGCAATCCGGCGCAGGTCGGTCTTTTCCAGGTCGCCGATCGGGAACAGGGTCGCTGCCAGCTGCGCCTGGCCCAGCTGGTGCAGGAAGTAGCTCTGGTCCTTGGAGCGGTCGGCGCCACGCAGCAGCAGCCATTGGCCACCGCGCTGGGCTACGCGCGCGTAATGGCCGGTGGCGATGCGCTCGGCGCCCAGCTCGCGGGCGGCATCCAGGAAATGCTTGAACTTCACCTCGCGGTTGCACAGCACGTCCGGGTTCGGCGTGCGGCCAGCGGCGTACTCGGCCAGGAAGTGCTCGAACAC
The DNA here is from genome assembly GCF_054083135.1 of Stenotrophomonas maltophilia group sp. LNF247. Taxonomy (NCBI): domain Bacteria; kingdom Pseudomonadati; phylum Pseudomonadota; class Gammaproteobacteria; order Lysobacterales; family Lysobacteraceae; genus Stenotrophomonas; species Stenotrophomonas maltophilia group sp. LNF247. The sequence continues at coordinate 385,102 of NZ_JBSRQL010000001.1, read as the reverse complement.
ACCCTGCCAGTACTCGCTGGAGAAGTCCCGGAAGTGGAACGGGATACCGAGCAGGCCGCATACGGCGACCGCATCGCGGCGGTCATCCTCAGCGCGGCAGTCACCGCTGCCGTCGTCGGCCCAGTTCTGCATGAACAGGCCTGCCACGGCCTCGCCCTGCTGTACCAGGCGCCAGGCCGCGACGGAAGAGTCTACGCCACCGGAGACGCCCACCATCACGCGCGGCGTGCTCATGCGACCTCCCGGACCAGCGAAAGCGGATGGCGCTGGCCACCCAGGTAATCAGCCACCACCTGCCAGACCAGCGGGCTGCGCTGGCGCTCGCCGGCGGCCTGCAGCTCGGCCGGGGTCAGCCACAGCGCGCGGTCGATGCCGGTGTCCAGCGGCTGCGCCGGGTCGTGCGAGAGCGGGCGCGCTGCGTAGCAGAAGCGCAGGAACGCGGTGCCGTCGCTGGCAGTCCACTGGTAGCAGCCGATGAAATGGGTCAGCTGCACCGTCCAGCCGGTTTCCTCGCGGGTCTCGCGCAGGGCTGCCTCGGCCAGGCTTTCGCCCGGCTCGAGGTGGCCGGCAGGCTGGTTCAGCACCTGGCGGCCGTCGATGGTCTCTTCAACCAGCAGCACGCGGCCGCCGTCGACCACCACCGTGGCGACGGTGGCGTGCGGTGCCCAGCGCGGGTCCGGCGTGGCGTTCAACTCAGAACTCGTCCTTCTTGGTCAGCTCCAGCTCCATCGCGTCGGCGGTGCGGATGGCCGCATCGATGGCGTCGCTGAGCTGGTCCGGGGTGGCATCGGCATCGATCTTCACCACGAACATGGCGGTGGTGTCCTGCTTGACCCAGCCGCCCATCTTGGCGTCCTGCGAATCTTCCAGCAGGCGGTTGGCCACGGCCACCGGGAACTGCTTGGTCTTGGCGTTGTACGCCGGCGACCAGATCTCGCGGATGTTGTGGCTGCCGAAATCTTCCACCGCCGAGCGCACGTAGACCATCTGGGTGCGGTCACCCTCGACGTCGAAGACCATGCGGTAGTCTCCGTCCTCGTCGACTTCATAGGTATAGCCCAGCTTGTCCAGGTGGCGGCCCACGGACTTGTCGGCGGTGGTTGCGGCGGTGGCGGCGCCGGCAGGAGCCAGGGCGATCAACAGGGCGGTAAGAAGGGTCCTTTTCATGAAGATCCTGTGAAACAGTGTTGAGAGAGGATGCAATTGTGACGGCGGCCGTGCGTGCCGTCCAATCTGCGGCGGGCCGACGCAGGCTTCTCCGAGCCTCTATAATGGACGGATGCCCCATGAGTCCTCCCCCGATTCCCAGCACGAGCACGGCGTTGCCGTAGAACCTGCGCGCCCGGAAGTGGCGCCGCCGCCGTTCTACCAGGTGATGCTGCTCAATGACGACTACACCCCGATGGATTTCGTGGTGGACGTGCTCCAGCAGTTCTTCAACATGGACCTGGACAAGGCCACGCAGGTGATGCTGCACGTCCATACCCGCGGCCGTGGCGTGTGCGGGGTGTTCACCCGCGAAGTGGCCGAGACCAAGGTGGCCCAGGTCAACGAGTATTCGCGGATGAACCAGCATCCGCTGCTGTGCACGATGGAGAAGGCCTGACCGGCCTTTTGTAGAGCCGAGCCCATGCTCGGCTGCTGTTCGTGCAGGTATCCAGATCGCTGGCAGAGCAGCCGAGCGCAGGCTCGGCTCTACAGCCGGATCACGCTTCCGCCAGCGCCTGCAACGCCATCCTCGCGACCGATTCGTCCACAACCGCTGGGTCGCCATCATCGCGGAACCACACCGCCGACAGCCCTGCGCTGGCAGCAACCCAACGCAGCAGGCGGGTGCGCTCGAGGCCGGCCAGCGCGGTCACCTGTTCTACGCGCGCGGCAAACCGCTCGGGCCGGGTGGCCACATGGATGCCCGGGCCGCAGAGATCCGGGTTGCTGAACAGCGTCGTGTAATCGAACGCGCGATCGCCCAGCAGCCGCTTCGGGTCGATCGCCAGCCAGCCGCGCGCGCCGAAGTCGAGCACGTTGTCGTGGTGCAGGTCGCCGTGCAGCGGCCGGATCTCCTGTTCGTCACGCAGCACCCCCTCCGCCAGTGATCTGCACTGTTCCAGCAGTGGCGGCAGCGCAGCCCTTGGCTGCAGCAGGTCGGCGAACCATCTACGCAGGCAGACCAGTTCCGCTGGCGGCGCGCTCCGTGGCCCGTGCAGCCGCTGCAGGACCTGGCACAGGACCGTGGTGCAGGCGTCATCGTCGCCCGCGATCGAGCGTTGCCGCAGCGAATCGCCTTCGGCGCGCTCGATCAGGATCGCCGGCCCCTCGTGGGCCAGCAAGCGGGCAGCGCCATCACCTTCCCACCAGCGCAGCAGGCGGTGGCTGTTCTGCTCCTCCGCTTCGCTGCTGATCTTCAGCATCGCCGGCGCGCCGGCAGCGGTCAGCACCGGCCAAAGCCGGGCGTGGGGCGTGCAGATGGCCGGGCCATCACGCCGCAATCGCCAGCGGCTCAGGTAGGGTTCGCTCATGCCGGTTGAGGTCTTCTGGAGTGAATGAAGATCAAGCGTTCTGCAGTGCTAACGCCATCTGAACGCAGCAATCCGCTAGGGTGATGGAAATCGCGTAGTCAGGCCGCATATTGTTCCCATCTGCCGCCGGAGTAATCCATGTTCAGCAAAGACCTCGAACACACCATCGGCCAGTGCTACAAGCGCGCCCGTGAGGCCCGGCATGAGTTCATGACGGTCGAACACCTGCTGTTGGCACTGCTCGACAACCCGTCCGCCCAGGCCGTACTGAAGGCCTGCGGTGCCGACGCCGAACGCCTGCGCCAGGAGCTGGAGCAGGCCATCGAGGCCTCGGTGTCCCGCCTGGCCGAAGATGACGGCCGTGACACCCAGCCGACCCTGGGCTTCCAGCGGGTGCTGCAGCGGGCCGTGTACCACGTGCAGTCCTCGGGCAAGAAGGAGGTCACCGGCGCCAACGTGCTGGTCGCCATCTTCGGCGAAAAGGACTCCCACGCTGTCTACTACCTCAACCAGCAGGATGTCACCCGGCTGGATGTGGTCAATTACCTGTCCCACGGCATCGCCAAGCTGGGCGAGGAAGGCGAGCAGCCGTCCTCTTCCTCCGAGGGTGAGGGCCGCATGGAAGGCGGGGATGGCGAGCCGAAGGGCGATGCCCTGACCGAATTCGCCAGCAACCTCAACGAACAGGCCCGGTCCGGCCGCATCGATCCGCTGGTCGGTCGTGGCGATGAGATCGAGCGCACCATCCAGGTCCTGTGCCGGCGCCGCAAGAACAATCCGCTGTACGTGGGCGAGGCTGGCGTGGGCAAGACCGCCATCGCCGAGGGCCTGGCCCGCCGCATCGTCGAGGGCTCGGTGCCCGACGTGCTGGCCGACGCGGTGATCTACTCGCTCGACCTGGGCGCGCTGGTGGCCGGCACCAAGTACCGCGGCGACTTCGAGAAGCGGCTGAAGGGTGTGTTGACCGCGCTGAAGAAGGTGCCCAACGCCGTGCTGTTCATCGACGAGATCCACACCATCATCGGCGCCGGCTCGGCGTCGGGTGGCACCATGGATGCGTCCAACCTGATCAAGCCGGCGCTGGCCTCCGGCGAGCTGCGCTGCATCGGCTCGACCACCTTCCAGGAATATCGCGGCATCTTCGAGAAGGACCGGGCGCTGGCCCGCCGCTTCCAGAAGATTGATATCGTAGAGCCGACCGTGGGCGAGGCCTACGAGATCCTGCAGGGCCTGAAGTCCAAATACGAGCTGCACCACAGCGTGACCTATTCGGACGAAGCGCTGCAGGCGGCGGTGGACCTGTCGGTGAAGCACATCGGCGACCGCCTGCTGCCGGACAAGGCCATCGACGTGATCGACGAGGCCGGTGCCCGCCAGCGCCTGCTGCCGGAAGGCCAGCGCAAGGAGCTGATCGACGTCGAGGAGGTCGAGGCGATCGTGGCCAAGATGGCGCGGATCCCGGCCAAGCAGGTCAGTGCCACCGACAAGGATGTGCTGCAGCACCTGGAGCGCAACCTGAAGATGGTGATCTTCGGCCAGGACCCGGCCATCGAGACGCTGTCCTCGGCGATCAAGCTGGCCCGTTCGGGCCTGGGCAACCCGGAAAAGCCGATCGGCAACTTCCTGTTCGCCGGGCCGACCGGTGTCGGCAAGACCGAAGTGACCAAGCAGCTGGCGTTGCAGCTGGGCATCGAGCTGGTCCGCTTCGACATGTCCGAGTACATGGAGCCGCATTCGATCAGCCGCCTGATCGGCGCGCCTCCGGGCTACGTCGGTTTCGACCAGGGCGGCCTGCTGACCGAGAAGATCGTAAAAACGCCGCATTGCGTGCTGCTGCTGGATGAGATCGAGAAGGCGCATCCGGACATCTTCAACATCCTGTTGCAGGTGATGGACCGCGGTGTGCTGACCGATACCAACGGTCGCGAAGCGAACTTCAAGAACGTGGTGCTGGTGATGACCACCAATGCCGGCGCCGCGCAGGCCTCGCGGCGGTCGATCGGCTTCACCAAGCAGGACCATGCCACCGACGCGATGGAGACCATCCGCCGCAGCTTCACCCCGGAATTCCGCAACCGTCTTGACGCGGTGGTGCAGTTCCAGGCGCTGGGCTTCGAGCACATCCTGCGCGTGGTCGACAAGTTCCTGATCGAGCTGGAGATGCTGCTGCAGGACAAGCACGTCAGCCTGTCGGCCACCCCGACCGCGCGCGACTGGCTGGCCCATCATGGTTTCGACCCGCTGATGGGTGCCCGTCCGATGGCCCGCGTGATCCAGGACAAGATCAAGCGTCCGCTGGCCGACGAGCTGCTGTTCGGCAAGCTGGTCAACGGCGGCAAGGTCAGCATCGACGTGCGCGACGACGAGCTGGTGGTCGAGACCCAGGCCGAGCCGGAGCGGCTGCTGCCGGTCACGGTGGAGTGAGCTGAAGACTTGGCGTGAAAGACTGGGAATGACAAGGGCGGCTTCGGCCGCCCTTGTTGTTTCCAGTGGGCCTGTCGTCTGCGGCCTTGCTTGAACGGAATGCAGGTGCCAATGCTGTCTTCTGGTCGCGATGGGGTGCTGCCCTGTTTGTATCGCGTAACGATACAGGATACAGTAATGATCATCGGTTCTCGTCACAAGGGCCTTGAGCGGTTCTACCGTTCCGGCAGCAGTAGTGGAATCCGCCACAGTCATGCCAGCAAGGTGTTGATGATCCTGACGATCCTGGATGTGGCTTCGGGTCCTGAGGATCTGGCCATGCCCGGACTGCGCCTGCATAAGCTCCGGGGCGGCCTGAAAGGACATTGGTCTGTATGGGTCAACGGAAACTGGCGGATTACCTTCCGTTTCACCGGCAGCGACGTGGAGCTGCTGGATTACCTGGACTATCACTGAGGTCGCGCATGATTCATCACCATCCGCATCCGGGGCAGACGATCAAGGCAATGGTCTTTGATCCAATGGATCTGTCTGTGACCGAGGCGGCCGAGCGCCTGGCAATGTCACGGGTGGCCCTTTCGCGGGTCCTGAACGGCAAGGCGGGCATCAGTCCCGACCTGGCTATCCGCCTGGAGATGGCGGGAGTGAGTACCGCGGTTTTCTGGATGGGGCTGCAATCCAGCTACGATCTTTGGTTGGCGCGGCAGCGCGCGCAACCGAGAGTGTTGTCGCTGGTTGCCGCGACGCGTTGACGTATCTCGCGACAAGGGCGGCTTCGGCCGCCCTTGTCCTCTCCGGGGTCAGCGGCTGCGGCGGCGCGCTTCGCGCTTGAACCGCCCGGCATCGATCGGCTCGATGCGCGCAACCTCGCAGCTGCCGCGACCGGTGTCCAGAGCGCTTCGGCCCTCGCTGCACAGCTGGTCAGCCTCCTTGCCGTCGGTCTTGAAGCCGAGGCGGGTGGCCAGCACGGCAGAAGGGCAGCTGTTGCGGAAATGCACCACATAGTGGTCTTCACCGGCGCGAAGCAGGACGTTCCTGTCAGCGCCGGCGCGAACGATCTGCTGTTCGCCGGTCAGTGGTACGCATTGCGCCGGCGGGGTGCCAGCGGCATGGGCGGGCGGCGCCAGGGTGATGGCAGACAAAGCCAGGGGGACCAGCAGGGAAGACAGGTTCATGGCGGGGCAGGGGCGGCGATCCGGACTGGATCGGATTCCAGGTTGCCGCAGCCGCTGCAAATGCGAATCTGCCGCAAGCAAGGCTGACCGACGTCACGGTGAGATCGGTCACGATGACCTTTGGCGCGTCAGGCGGCGATTGAGCGGAATCCTTGCTGGCGCCCTTGGTCGCCGCCATCCTCGATGACGAATGCGACTGCCTCATGTGGAATATGCAGGCGCTGCTTGAGTGTGCTGCCCATGTGTGGGACCTCGCGCTGCACGGCCAGATACAGTGGGTGGGATGCGTCCATGCTGGTACAGACCAGGCAGGGCTGGCCGAACCAGGTGCCGTCCGGCCCCTTGCTGGCGTAGCAGCGGCTGGTGACGGACTGCGGGTCCAGGACGATCAGGTAGGTCATGCGCGCAGCGCCCTCTGTGAAGAACGCGTTGAGTCTAGAGTTCCGGCGCGATGCTGGATTTCAGACAAGGACGAAAATCGAACGGCCCCGGAGACTTTGACTTTATTCCGTGCACGACAAAGGGCCGGAAGCGAGGCCGGCCCTGTCGGAGTGGCGCAATGCGCCGACCGCTTACTTCATGCGGTAGGTGATACGGCCCTTGGTCAGGTCGTACGGGGTCATTTCAACCTTGACCCGGTCACCGGTGAGGATGCGGATGTAGTTCTTGCGCATGCGGCCGGAGATGTGGGCGATGATTTCGTGCCCATTTTCCAGACGAACGCGGAAAGTGGTGTTCGGCAGCGTCTCGCTGACGGTGCCCTCGAACTCGATGGAATCGTCTTTCGACATGTAGTCCTGTGCGGTTCAGAAAACGGCCACGCTGGGCCTAAGGCGCGGTATTTTACGCGTGATGGGCCCGGCTTGCAAAGTTTGTGTTAACCCCCGGCCAAACGCCGTGCTGGCAAGCGTCCGACCGCCTGGGTCCAGGGGCCTTCACGGCCGTCACGGTGTACGGCCTGACGGACGTGCTCCAGAAAGTCCGCGCGCGGCAGGTGCTCGGCGCCCATCCGCAGCAGGTGCGGGTTCTCCACCTGGGCATCGATCAGTTCCCAGCCCCAGTCACGCAGGGTGGATGCGAGGGCGGCCAGGGCGATCTTGGAGCCGCCGCTGGCGCCACTGAACATGCTTTCGCCGAAAAACATCGATCCGATCGCCACCCCATAGATGCCGCCGACCAGCGTCTGCCGGTCCCAGACCTCGAAGGAATGGGCAAAGCCGAGGTCGTGCAGCTGGCCATAAGCCTCGACCATCGCCGGGCTGATCCACGTACCGTCCTGGCCCGGTCGCGGTGCTGCGGCGCAGGCACGCATCACACGACTGAAAGCGGTGTCGGCGGTGATCTCCCACGTGCTGCCGCGCAACTGGCGGCGGAAGCGGCTGGACAGGTGCACGCCCTCGGTACGGAACACCATGCGCGGGTCTGGCGACCACCACAGGATTGGCTCGCCCTCGCTGAACCAAGGAAAGATACCGCCGGCGTAGGCATTGAGCAGGCGCACCGGATGCAGGTCGCCGCCCACCGCGAGCAGGCCGTCGGGCTGGTGCAGGGCGGTCTCGGCTGGAGGGAAGGGCGCGTCCGGCGCATCGGCCAGGCGCCAGGGCAGCTGGCGGGTCATGCCGTCATTGTATTCGCCGTGGTGATGCGACTGGGATGCGCACGCGCTGCCGGTGCCAATCTTGGTTGGCACACCTTTCCGGGTGCCTCATCCGGCCCGATTCTACGGCTCTACGCGGAACGGACCATGCCCCTGCAATTCCTGCTGGTACCGCCGCACACTCTGCCGCTCCTGCCGGCACCAGTCCTGCAGTGCTTCTGCGAACTCCGGATCGGCCACCCAGTGTCGGCTGCGCACCAGTGTCGGCAGGAATCCCCGCGCCAGCTTGTGCTCGCCCTGAGCGCCGGGCTCGAAACGGCTCAGGCCTTCGCGCAGGCAGTACTCGATGCCCTGGTAGTAACAGGCCTCGAAATGCAGGCCGGGCAGGGTAGCGCCACCCCAGTAGCGGCCGTACAGCGTGTCGCCACCGCGCAGGCACAGCGCGCCGGCAATCGGCTCGCCGTCCTGTTCGGCCAGGAACAGCACCAGCCCGCGTCCCAATGAAATGGCCAGATGGCGCAGGAAGGCCTCGGTCAGTGCCGGGGCGTTGCCGTACTCGAGGAAGGTCTGCAGGTAGAAGCGGTACATCGCCTGCAGGTCGGCACGGTTGGCTTCATCGCCGTGTACCACGCGGAAGCTGATGCCCTGGCGGGTGACCTTGGCCCGTTCCTGGCGGATGTTCTTCCGATGCTTGTGGTTCATCGCACCGAGGAACTGCTCGAATGTCGCCCAGTCACCCGGGTTCTGCCACTGGAACTGCACGTCCTCGCGCAGCAGCCAGTCATCGCCGAACAGGGCCTCGTCCACTGCGGTGTGGAAGTTGATATGGGCCGAGGATACCTCCAGCGCGGGCAGGGCCTCGCGCAATGCCGAAAGCAGGGCGGCGCGCCCTGAATCGTGACGTGCCAACAACCGCGGGCCAGTGACCGGCGAGTAAGGTACTGCGCCCAGCCACTTCGGATAGTAGTCGCGGCCATGCCGCGCATACGCGTTGGCCCAGGCATGGTCGAACACGAACTCGCCGTGCGAATTGGTCTTCAGGTAGCCCGGAATGGCGCCGACCAGGGTGTTGCCTTCCCAGAGCGTGAAGTGCCGGGCCTGCCAGCCCCAGTCCTCGCGCAGGCAACCGTGCTGTTCAAGCCCGGAAAGGAAGGCATGGGTGACGAAGGGGTTGCGGCCGTCGTGCAGGGCATCCCAGTCGGTCGCGGCAATGGACTGCAGGGAGTCGAGGAAGCGGGGGGAAGGCATGGGGGAAGGATAGGGCAGATGAAACAGAAAGGCCGACGCACTGGCGTCGGCCTATCATCCGGAGTCGGGTGTGGCGCGACCCTGCAGGAGCGGGTCAGCCTCTCAGCTGGCCTTGCCCTGGGCGTCCAGGTAGCGCTCGGCGTCCAAGGCGGCCATGCAGCCGAAGCCGGCCGAAGTGATCGCCTGGCGGTAGTGCTGGTCGGCCACGTCGCCGGCAGCAAATACGCCTTCCACCGAGGTCTGGGTGGCGTTGCCGCCCAGGCCCGAGCGGATCTCCAGGTAGCCGTTGTTCATCGCCAGCTGGCCGTCGAACAGCTGGGTATTCGGATGGTGGCCGATGGCCACGAAGAAGCCGTGGGCGTCGATGTCACGGGTACTGCCGTCCAGCGTCGACTTCACGCGCACGCCGGTCACGCCGGCGTCGTTGCCCAGCACTTCCTCCACCTGGTGGTGCCAGACGGTCTCGATCTTGCCGGCAGCAACCTTGGCAAACAGCTTGTCCTGCATGATCTTTTCCGCCTTCAGGGTGTCGCGGCGGTGGACCAGATAGACCTTGCGGGCGATGTTGGACAGGTAAAGGGCCTCTTCCACGGCGGTGTTGCCACCGCCGACCACGACCACGTCCTGGTCGCGGTAGAAGAAGCCGTCACAGGTGGCGCAGGCGGACACACCGCGGCCCTTGAAGGTCTCTTCGGTCGGGATGCCCAGGTATTTGGCGGTCGCGCCGGTGGCGATGATCAGCGCATCGCAGGTGTACTCGTGGCTGTCGCCGATCAGCTTGAACGGGCGCTGCGACAGGTCGGCGGTGTGGATGTGGTCGAAGATGACCTCGGTCTCGAAGCGCTCGGCGTGCGCCTGCATGCGCGCCATCAGGTCCGGGCCCATCAGGCCGTGGGCGTCACCCGGCCAGTTGTCCACCTCGGTGGTGGTCATCAGCTGGCCACCCTGCTGCAGGCCGGTGATGACGACCGGCTTCAGGTTGGCACGGGCGGCGTAGACGGCGGCGGTCCAACCGGCCGGTCCGGAACCGAGGATGACGAGGCGCTGGTGGCGGGAGGGCAGGCTGGTGCTCATGTAGACTCGCGAAAAGGTAGATGGGACAAGGCGCTGGCGATGTTTGCGCAGCATCCGTGGCTGGTCATAGAGTGGCGGCTGGGGCAGGGCGATTCAAGCCGATGAACGGAACGCCGTCATCCAGCAGTGGTTTCGGCCCTCGGATTGCCCTGTCGGACGTCGCATAACTGAAAACTGACGCCGTCTCATTTATTATCAATCACTAACAGCGCATTCCAAAGGTATGGTCTAAGGTGGCGAAGCAGGTCCCCGAACGCTCCAAGTCCGACGACAGCAAGGCGTCACGTCGCACGGCCGCGGCGGCGACGACCGACAATCCACGCCGCCAGCGCCTCTGGCGCGACCTGGGCCTGATCGCCATCGCGCCGGCCCTGCTGTATCTGGCGGCCAGTCTTTTCACCTATTCAGCGACTGATCCGGGCTGGTCGCACACCGGCAGCGTGGTTGCGCCGGTGCACAACCTGGGCGGCCGCGCCGGCGCCTGGATCGCCGACGTGCTGCTGCAGCTGTTCGGCTACATCGCCTTCCTGCTGCCGGTGGTGCTCGGCGCGCTGGCATGGATCGCCATGTTCGGCCTCAAGCGCGAGAGCAAGGGCGAGAACGACCTGGATCCGGCACTGCGCCTGGTCGGTCTGGTCGGTTTCCTGATCGCCGGCACCGGCTTCCTGCATGTGCGCCTGTTCAGTGGCGATGTCGCCAGTGCCGGCGGCATCCTCGGCAAGCTGGTCGGCAATTCGCTCACGGTGGGCTTCGGCGCGTTGGGGGCGAACCTGTTCGTGCTGGTGCTGCTGCTGGCCTCGATCACCCTGGCCACCGGGCTGTCCTGGTTCACGGTGATGGAGAAGATCGGCCGCGGCGTGATGTCGCTGGCGCCGTTGCTGGAACGCAAGAAGGAAGAAGTCACCGAGTGGAAGCAGACCCGGGTGATGCGCGAGGAACGCCAGGAAGTACGCAAGGCCGACGCCGAGGTGCGCGCCAAGCGCGAGCCGGTGAAGATCGAGCCGCGTCCGGAGCCGGTGATCGAGAAGAGTGATCGGGCCAAGCGCGATACCCAGATTCCGATGTTCCGCGGCGTCAACGGCGATGGTTCCGACCTGCCGCCGCTGGCGCTGCTGGATGATCCCAAGCCGCAGCCGAAGGGCTACGACGAAGAAACACTGGAAACCCTGTCGCGGCAGATCGAGTTCAAGCTGAAGGACTTCCGCATCGATGCGCAGGTGGTCGGCGCCAATCCCGGCCCGGTCATCACCCGCTTCGAGATCGAGCCAGCACCGGGTATCAAGGTCAGCCAGATCAGTTCGCTGGACAAGGACATCGCGCGTGGCCTGTCGGTGAAGTCGGTGCGCGTGGTCGATGTCATTCCGGGCAAGTCGGTGATCGGCCTGGAAATCCCCAATGTCACCCGCGAGATGATCTTCCTGTCCGAACTGCTGCGCTCGAAGGAATATGACAAGTCGGCCAGTGTGCTGACCCTGGCGCTGGGCAAGGATATCGCCGGTCGCCCGACCGTGGCCGACCTGGCACGCATGCCGCATCTGCTGGTGGCCGGTACCACCGGTTCGGGCAAGTCGGTGGCGGTCAACGCGATGGTGCTGAGCCTGTTGTTCAAGGCCTCGCCGAAAGACCTGCGGATGCTGATGATCGACCCGAAGATGCTCGAACTGAGCGTCTACCAGGGCATCCCGCACCTGCTGGCGCCGGTGGTCACCGACATGAAGGAGGCCGCCAACGGCTTGCGCTGGTGCGTGGCCGAGATGGAGCGCCGCTACAAGCTGATGAGCGCGGTGGGCGTGCGCAACCTGGCTGGCTTCAACAAGAAGGTGAAGGAAGCCCAGGACGCGGGCCAGCCGCTGATGGATCCGCTGTTCAAGCCGAACCCGGAGCTCGGCGAGGCACCGCGTCCGCTGGAAACGCTGCCGTTCATCGTCATCTTCATCGACGAATTCGCCGACATGATGATGATCGTCGGCAAGAAGGTGGAAGAGCTGATCGCGCGCCTGGCGCAGAAGGCGCGTGCGGCCGGCATCCACCTGATCCTGGCCACGCAGCGCCCGTCGGTGGACGTGATCACCGGCCTGATCAAGGCCAACATCCCGACCCGTATCGCCTTCCAGGTCAGCTCCAAGATCGACTCGCGCACCATCCTCGACCAGTCCGGCGCGGAAACCCTTCTCGGCCATGGCGACATGCTGTACCTGCCGCCGGGCACCGCGCTGCCCGAGCGTGTGCACGGTGCGTTCGTGTCCGACGATGAAGTGCACCGCGTGGTCGAGCACCTCAAGGCGATGGGCCCGGCCGACTATGTCGACGGGGTGCTGGACGAGGTGCAGACGATGGGCGACGGCGTGGTCGTCGGTGCCACCGGCCTGCCCGAGACCAGTGCAGCCGGCGACGAGTCCGACCCGCTGTATGACGAAGCGCTGCGGGTGGTCACCGAGACCCGCCGCGCCTCGATTTCCGGCGTGCAGCGCCGGCTGAAGATCGGCTACAACCGTGCAGCGCGACTGATCGAGGCCATGGAAGCGGCCGGCGTGGTCAGCCCGCCCGAGCACAACGGCGACCGCACGGTGCTGGCACCGCCGCCGCCGAAGTAAGACCCGACGTATCCCCCACGACGTCCAAGGAACCGACGCATGCTTCACCCCGTACCAAGCGCGCTGGCGCTGGCGCTGGTAGCCCTGATGGCTGCCGGCCCGGCACTGGCAGACACCGCCACCTCCGCGCCCGCCACGGCGCCGCCTTCCACCAGCGGCGATACCGAAGCCAGCAATAATTTCAGCATTGTCCGTTACCGCGCCGACTACCAGGTGCGGCCCGATGCGGGCAATGTGCAGACCGAAACCTACGAAGTCCTTCTCAAGACCAAGGCCTCCGTCGAGCAGTTCAGCCAGGTGCGGCTGAGCTACAGCGAAAAGATGGAGACGCTGGAAGTGCTCGGTGCCTACACCATCACCGCCGATGGCCAGCGCCGCGACGTGCCGGCCGACCGCATCTACACCCAGGAGAGCTACTCCAGCGCCTCGGCGGCGATGTATGCCGACCGCAAGGTGCGGGTGATCGTGTTCCCGAACCTGGCCCCGGGCACGCGCCTGTACTACCAGGTGCGCCGCACCCAGGCTACGCCGTACTTCCCGGGCTATTTCGGCCTGTGGGAGACCTTCAACGTCTTCACCGAGTACGAGGACGCCGAGGTCACCCTGAGTGCGCCGGCCAACCTGCCGATGTTCGTCGACAGCCGCGGCGTGCAGGGTAGTGACCGGCCGACGGTGAAGAACGGCCAGGCGCAATGGCGCTGGCGCTACCAGCGTCGTGAGGCGATGCCGGCGCAGAACTGGTCGGCGGCGGGCTGGGAGTTCGGCCCGAACATCATGGCCAGCACGTATCGTGACTGGTCGCAGATGGGGCGCGCCTACCAGCTCAAGGCGGGCCCGGCGGCCGAGGTGACCCCGGCGCTGCAGGCGCTGGCTGATGAGATCACCGCCGGCATCAGTGACCGCCGCGAGCAGGCTGATGCGCTGTATCGCTGGGTCGCGCAGAACATCCGCTATGTGGCGGTGTACCTGGGCAACGGCGGCCTGGAGCCGAACAGCGCGCAGAGCATCCTCGACAACCACTACGGCGACTGCAAGGACCATGTGACGATCCTGGAGGCGCTGCTGGCGGCCAAGGGCATCGCCAGCTCGCCGGTGCTGATCGGTGCGGGCGGTGGCCCGACGCTGCCGAAGATTCCGGTGCTGGGCCGCTTCAACCACGCCATCACCTACATCCCCGAATTCGATCTGTACCTCGATTCGACCACCGCGTGGGCGCGCTTCGGTCAGCTGCCAGAGGGTGACCTGGGTGCACCGGTGATGCGTACCCGTGACGCTACGCTGGCGCGTACCCCGGCCAATACGCCGGAGCGCAATGCGACGTCGATGGAGGTGCGTTTCACGTTTGATGCCAACGGCAACCTGCGCGGCGAGACGATTCCGAAGCTGGGCGAGAACGCCGAGATCGGCATGCGCGCCCAGTTCTCCCAGCTCAACGCGCAGAACCGTGCGCGCGCCGAGGAGCAGATCATGGCCGCGTCCGGTTTCGACGGGCGAGGGCAGCTGCAGATCCAGGGCGTGCCGGTCGACCTGACCCGGCCGTTTGGCTATCGCATGGCGTTCCAGGCCGAGGACTACGCCGACTTCAGCGTGGCCGGCGGCATGGCCGTGCCGGACCCGCCAGGTGGCGAGTCGGTGCGTGGCCTGTACGCTACCGCCTCGGCGCCGGCCAACGAGACGCCGTTCTACTGCAATGCCAGCCTGCGCGAGGAAACCTATCGCCTGCAGTTCCCGGCCAACGCGCCGATCATCGCCATTCCGGCCAGCCAGCGTTTCGCCAATGCCGCCGGCGAGTACCGCGTGGACTGGAGTCGCGAGGGCCAGGAGGTGATCGTGCACCACCGCTTGCAGCAGAATGCGGTGCGCGGCCCGGAGGCATTGTGCCAGCCGCAGGACTATCCGGCGTTCCGCGCGCTGTATCGCGAAGTGCGGCGTGGCTTCCGTGGCCAGGTGCTGTACGGCAAGCTGCCGGGATCCGGTGGCTGAATCGCCGATGGACGTTCAGGGCGGCATAATGTCGCCCTGATCGCCCATTCATCTTTCCCCGGGCACACTGGCAACCACCTTTCCTGGCGCCCGCGCCCACAGGATTCCCGCATGAACTTCCGCTTCCGCCGTTTCCTTGCCACCACCACCCTGGCCGTGGCCTGCGCCGCCGCTGGCAGCGCCTGGGCTGGCGCCCGCGATGACCTGAAGATCTTCACCAGTGGCCTGAAGGGGCTGGATGGCCAGTTCAGCCAGCAGGTGTTCGACAGCCGTGGCAAGGTGAAGGAATCGACCAGTGGCCGTGTGGCGCTGTCGGCGCCGCGCCTGTTCCGCTGGGAATACGTGCGCCCGCACGAACAGCTGATCGTGGCTGATGGCAAGAAGGTCTGGATGTACGAGCCGGACCTGGAGCAGGCCACCGTGCGCGAGCAGGGCAAGGAAGAGCAGAACAGCCCGCTGACCGCACTGATCAACCCGGCGCTGCTGGAGCAGCAGTACGACGTCAGTGAAGAGGCCGCGCAGCGCGACGGCCTGCAGTGGCTGTCGCTGTCGCCGAAGCGCGAGACCGAAGCCAGCTTCCAGTACGCCGCGCTGGGCTTCAACGCCCAGGGCCTGGCCAAGATGGAAATCACCGATGCGGTTGGCCAGCGTACCGTGATCAGCTTCAGCGGCTGGAAGCGCAACCCGGGCTTCGCGGCTGGCACCTTCAGCTTTACGCCGCCCAAGGGCACCGACGTTATCGGTAATTGATCTCTGGGCGGAAACGCCGTGGTGGGTGTCAACCTTGGTTGACACGCTGTTGATCTGCCGGCCAGCGGCCGGCACTACCGAACCTGTGGCCTGATCCTGCGGGCAGGGTTCGGTGCTGCCGTGATCCGACCTGACCCGCTCTGTTAAGTGCCAACCTTGGTTGGCACGCGCTCGGCCAGCTCATCCGTTGTCCGGGTGAACGATGACCTGCCAGTTGAGGCCATCAAATCGCACCAGATCCCACTGCGTCAACACCCACAGCACCCCATCGGCGCAACTGATGTCGTTAATGGCGGCGTCCACCAGTTCTTCAGGAATGCCCGCATCCAAGCGTTCAACCACTCCAGAGGTGGGGCTGTAGAGATAGAGTCCATTCTCCGAGCCGATGTAGATGGACTGCCCGTACTGGCAGGAGCAGTAGAACGGTACGTCAGGGCTGATCTGATGCGGGATGGGCGTGAATCCCGTATTGATCTGACCCGTTACGATTGTTGCCTCTGTACCGACCAGGAACAGTTCGCCCCAATCCGTTTTGGATGCATGCAGCAGTTCAGCGAACGTGATCTGCTCTGGAATGGTCCAGGTCGCGCCATCCCAGTGCGCAATCAGGCCGTCAGAACCGATCGCATAGAGATCGGTAAAGCCGGTTCCGCAGAGGTCATTCACACTGGCCAGGTCAAAGTCAGCCAGCAGTTGGTCGAGCGCATGATCCTTCCCGATTCGAGCCAGATCAGCGCGTGATTCTTCGAATCTTCGCCGAAGCTCTGCGTCGCGCTCCGCCGGGTCAGCTGGTAGCGGTGGCACACCGTCCAGTTCGAACAGGTGGCCAACGCAGTCAAGCCAGTTGTCGAAATCATCCAGATCAGGATCGTCTTCGCAGATCTGATGTTCGGCAGCAGGGAAGTGAGTAGGAAGCTGCTCCCAACCTGCTTCGCTGCGGTGATAGATCATGCCGTGCACTCCGCAGCAGAAAAGATCCTCACCCAGCTGCCGGATCCGGGTCAGGCCACCGGAAAAGTCGTCACCTTCATGTGAAATGTACTCGCATGTCGTGCCTGCTCGAGCGAGATCCTCAAGCTGGCCGTAGTAGTCAAGAGCCAATACTCGACGAGCGCGTCCGTCCTGTTGTTCAGGGACGAAGATGGTGGACTCGACCTGCCAGTCGGACAGGTCGTGATAGAACCATTTCTCATCCGTTTGATGTTGATAAAAGAACATCCGGGAGGGCGGGCCCGGATCCGGGTCGTAGCATTCGTGCCCCGGACCAATCCTTGCAGCCAAGTAGTAAATGTTCGCATCGACAGCGCAGCCGGCAACGAACTCAAGGACATTGGATTCGGGATCGCGCACGAGTGGGGCCTGGATGGTTGAGTTGCAAATTCTCGGCTACTGATGAGGATGCACGGCCCCCGAGAAAGGGCGTTCCATGTGAATCAGTGGCTTACCGATGAATTGGCTGCGGCGGCTTCGGCTCATTTCCGACACATTGCCAGGCTGCCGGCCAGCGGCCGGCACTATCGATCCCTGCGGCCTGATCCGCCGGGTATGGCCCGGCGCTACCTGCTCTGGTGGGTGCCAACCGTTGGCTGGCACGCTTGGGATCTGCCGGCCGGCCGGCCGGCGGCCGGCTCATCCGTTGTCCGGATGAACGATCACCTGCCACGCGGTGCCATCAAATCGAATCAGGTCCCAGGGCGCCAGCACCCACAGCACGCTACCGGCGGAACTGATATCAACAATCGTTGCATCTCTCAGTTCTTCGGGGATGCTTTCCAGCAACGGTTCAACTACGCCGGTTTCTAGACTGTAGACGTAGAGGCCGCCATTCTCCGAGCCGATGTAAACCTGTTGCTTGTACTGGCAAGCAGAGTTGAAGCTGATGGCTTCGCCGACCTCGTGGTGCAGGCACTCGAATCCAGTGGAGATGTCGCCCGTAACGATGGTGCCGTCCATGCCTACAAAGACGAGGCGGCCTTGGTCAGTCCTGCAAGCATGAAACAGCTCCGCAGTAGTGACTTGTTCGGGCACGGTCCAGCTCGAGCCATCCCAGTGCGCAATCAAGCCATGGGAGCCGATTGCGTAGAGGTCGGCAAAGCCCGTTCCGCAGAGGTCGTTCACGCTGCCCACGTGGAACTCAGCGAGTAGCTGGTTGAATCCTCCATCCTCCCGTACACCGGTCATGTGAGCGCGCCAATCGGCGAATCTCCGGCGAAGCTCTGCGTCGCATTCCATCGGATCTTGAGGAAGTGCGGGAAAATCGCCCAGTTCGAGCAGATGGCCGAAATCGTCGAGCCAACTGTCGAAGTCATCCAGGTCCGAGTCGTCTTCGTCCTCCTCGCAGAAGACAGTCGCGAATTGGGTTGGAAGCTGCTGCCATCCGGCTTCACCCCGATGATGGATCTGTCCTCTTGTGCCCGCGCAGAAAAGGTCGTCGCCCAGCAATCGCAAACAGGTAAGACCTCCGGGGAAGTCGGCGCCTTCCGCCGAGACGTACTCGATCGTGGCCCCAGCACGGGAGTAATCTTCCAGCTGCCCATGGAAATCCAGGGCAAGCACACGACGGGGGCGGCCGCCTTCCTCCTCTGGAACAAACTGTGTGGACATGACCTGGAAGTCCTGCAGGTCATGGTAGAACCACTCCTCTTTGGGGGTGCGGCCAAAGACGAACATGCGGGTGGGTGGGCCGGGATCCGGGTCGTAGTAGTCATGCCCGGGGCCAAGGGCGGCAGCCAGATAGTAGATGTCCTCGTCGACCGCGCAGCCAGCAATGAACTCAAGGAGATTGGATTCGGGATCTCGCACGCTTGGGTCCTGAAGGGTTGAGTTCCAAATTCTCGGCTACTGACGAGGGTGCACGACCCCCGGGAAAGTACACTCCATGTGAATCAGTGGCTTACCGAAGAATTGGCTGCGGCGGCTTCGGCTCATTTCCGACACATTGCCAAGCTGCCGGCCAGCGGCCGGCACTACTGATCCCTGCGGCCTGATCCGCCGGGCATGGCCCGGCGCTACCGTTGGGCGGCGCGGTACAATAGCCGCGTGCCAAGACATCGCTCCACTTCCTTCCCTGGCCCCGATCTACTGAGCGTCGATCGGGATCACCTGCGCCCGCTGGCCGAGCGCATGCGCCCGCGCACCCTGGACGAAATGGTCGGGCAGAAGCGCCTGCTGGCGCCGGACAGCGCACTGCGCCGTGCAGTCGAATCCGGTCGCGTGCATTCGATGATCCTGTGGGGGCCGCCCGGCTGCGGCAAGACCACGCTGGCGCTGCTGCTGGCCGAGTACGCCGATGCGGAATTCCGCGCCATCTCTGCCGTGCTGTCCGGGCTGCCGGAGGTGCGCCAGGTGCTGGCCGAGGCCGCGCAACGCTTCGCCGAAGGCCGCCGCACCGTGCTGTTCGTGGATGAGGTACATCGCTTCAACAAGGCGCAGCAGGATGCGTTCCTGCCGCATATCGAGCGCGGCACCATCCTGTTCGTCGGTGCCACCACCGAGAATCCATCGTTCGAGCTGAATTCGGCGCTGCTGTCGCGTTGCCGCGTGCATGTGCTGGAAGCGGTATCACCAACCGATATCGTCGAAGCGCTGGAACGTGCGCTGGGGGATCGCGAGCGCGGCCTGGGCGAGGAGGGTATCGAGGTCGCTCCCGAGCTGCTGCTGGAAATCGCCACCGCTGCCGATGGTGACGTGCGCCGTGCGCTGACCCTGTTGGAAATTGCCGCAGAACTGGCGGGCGGGGAGGGTGGTCGCATCACCCCGCAGACCCTGACCCAGGTGCTGGCCGACCGTACCCGCCGCTTCGACAAGGGCGGCGAGCAGTTCTACGACCAGATTTCGGCGCTGCACAAGTCCGTGCGCAGCTCCAACCCCGATGCTGCGCTGTACTGGCTGACCCGCATGCTCGATGGCGGCTGCGATCCGTCGTATCTCGCGCGCCGGCTGACCCGCATGGCCATCGAGGACATCGGCCTGGCCGATCCGCGCGCGCAGAGCATGGCGCTGGAAGCCTGGGACATCTACGAGCGGCTGGGCAGCCCGGAAGGCGAGCTCGCGTTCGCCCAGTTGGTGCTGTACCTGGCCAGCACCGCCAAGTCGAACGCGGGCTACGCCGCGTTCAACCAGGCCAAGGCCGACGTGCGCCAGAGCGGTACCGAAGAGGTGCCGCTGCACCTGCGCAATGCGCCGACCAAGCTGATGAAGGAACTGGGCTACGGCGCCGAATACCAGTACGACCACGATGCCGAAGGAGGCATCGCGCTGGACCAGACCGGTTTTCCGGACGCGATGGGCGAACGGGTGTACTACAACCCGGTGCCGCGCGGCCTGGAGATCAAGCTGAAGGAAAAGCTGGATCGGCTGCGCGCCGAGCGCGAGGCGGCGCGGGCCGCAAAGGGCCGTTGAGTCGGCTCATGTAGCGTCGAGCCACGCTCGACTCCACTCTGGACCGAGCCAGCAGCACCTGCGGAAACAGCAGCCGAGCATGGCTCGGCTCTACAGGGCTAATGGCGGTCGAGTGTGGTTCGTCATCACATTGTCCTGCGGGCGTTCCTTTGGCAGACTGCGCGGCTACTTTTTCAAGGATCGATGCCGTGCAGGAAATGATTCTGCCGTTGAAGCGTTATGCCCAGTTCGAGGGCCGCGCCAGCCGTCGCGAGTACTGGATGTTCCAGCTGTTCCTGTTGATCGTCTCGGCCGTCCTGATGGTGCCGCTCATCGCCGGGCTGGTGATGCAGTCCGACATGCTGGGCATCGCGTCGATCATCCTGTTCGTCGTGTTCTGGCTGGCCACGTTCGTGCCGGTCATCGCCGTCACCGTGCGCCGCCTGCATGACTGCAACCAGTCGGGCTGGCTGTACCTGCTGGCCTTTGTTCCGTTCGGTGGCCTGGTGATCTTCGTGTTCGCGCTGCTGCCGGGTACACCGCAGGAGAACGTCTACGGCCCGGTGCCTGCGGGGCCGTGAGACTGCGTGAGTCGAGCATGGCTCGACTTCTACAGGACGGGAAAACGAAGCCGGCGTTTCGCCGGCTTCCTTCTTACTTGATGCTGCAATCGCCGAAGGACAGGTAATCCGTTCCCGAGCTGAACTGCAGCGTGCAGCTGGCGGTGAAGGTCGCGCCTTCTTCCAGCGCGCCCAGCTTGGCCGCCTGCTGCTCATCGTCGCTGGTCAGCCGGGCCAGGACATTGCCCTGGTCATCGCCGGCCTCGATCAGCGGTTCGCCCGCCAGGTTGCTGGAAACGCTCAGTGCCACGGCAGTGAATGTCACCGTCTGGTTGAGTTCGTCCATACCCAGTGACGAATTGCCGGCTTCTTCAAAGGCCTGGTAGAGCGTTGGCAGGTCCTGTGCGGCATGGGCGGCCAGCGGTGCGAGCAGGCCCAGGGAAAGGGCGATCAGGGTGGTGCGCTTCAAGGTGTTCTCGCAGTCACGGGATCCATTCCCGTGGGTGGTGGTGAGCAGATCCACGCCATGCGTGGATGGGTTTGGCAAGGGACAGGGCGCGGCCGATGGCTCGATCGCCCATCCATCCGCAGCCCTGCGAGGGAAGGGCGCTCCTGCGCCCCGCTGCCCGGCAAAATAGTGGATTCGGTGTTTCCGGCGCAACCGGGAAAATGAATGCATCGCGCGCGTGATACACAGTGTGACATTTGATCGATGTGATAATCATTCGCGTTTAAGGTAGACTGCGGTCCCCTGTGAACCGGCGGCCATCGGCCGCTCGTGCCGCCGCTGATGAAGCATTTCGTCCCGCCTTTGCGCCGTGGTCCACTGGCCCGCGGCATGGCCGCCTTGATGATGGGTCTGCTCCTGGCCACCCCGTACGCCCATGCGCAGCAGCGCAATCCGCTGCAGAAGATCGGCCACACCGTGCTCGACGAGCCGGCGACCAGCTATCGCTTTCAACAGTTCGTGGTGAGCAGCCCGGACCAGCAGCGCCGCTGGCGTGTGAACCTGGCAATCCCGGCCAACGCCGGCAAGACGCCCTCGCCGGTGCTGTACGCGCTGGATGGCAACGCCGTCGCTATGGTCCTGGACCAGCCGCTGCTTGCCGAACTGGCCGCGCGCAAGGCGCCACCGGTGCTGGTGCTGATCGGCTACGACAACGACCTGCGCATCGATTCCAAGGCGCGCACCCGCGACTACACCGCGTGGATCGACCGCGCGGACGCTGAGAGCGGTACGACCCAGGCGGTCGGCGGTGGTGCTGCGGCCTTCCTGGATGTGATCGAACGCCGCATCAAGCCGGAAGTCGAGCGTCGCGCACGCATCGATACGCAGCAGCAAGCGCTGTGGGGCCACTCGCTGGGCGGTTTGTTCGTGCTCAATGCGCTGTACACCCGTCCCGCCGCCTTCCAGTCCTATCTGGCCGCCAGCCCGTCGCTGTGGTGGAGCCAGGGCGCGGCGCTGGGTGATCCGGAGCAGCAGTTCGTGCAGAACGTGCACGGCCAGCGGGCAAAGCTCTGGCTGATGCTGGGCGGTGCCGAGCGTGTTGGCGATCGTGGCAAGCGCGACCTGAGCAACCCACGGGTGGTCGCGCACCTGCGCCGCATTGGCGGTGCCACGCCGGATGCGGCGATGCAGTTGTCCGAGCGGCTGGCCAAGGTGCCGGGCCTGAGCGTGCAGTACCGCGAGTTCCCGGGGCTGGGACACGGCCCGATGCTGCCGGCCTCGTTCCATGCCGCGCTGCATGAACTGTACGGCGTGACCGACCGCAGCGCCGGCGATGGCGCGCCCAGTGGCGGGGACAACGCCGCCGAATGAATGCCTTCGCACGCGATGCCGTGCGACCCCACTACCCAGGCGAGGCTGCCGACGTGCAGCGGCCCAGGCAACCGATGACTCCCGCGCCACGTGGCGCGGCCTACGTGTGCAAGGAGCCTTCCATGTCGTTCCGTCCGTCTTTCCATCTCACCTTTCTCGCCGCCGGCCTGTTGCTTGCGGTGACCGCCACCGCGCAGCCGGTGTTCGACCAGCCGGCCAACGCCACCTTCAAGGGTGAGGTTGTCTCGCGCGGTGAGAATGTGGTTCCCGGCAGCACCGCCGACGTGGTCGGTCGTGGCTTCGTGCCGGGCCAGAAGGTCAGCCTGCTGCGTGGCGACAGCGTGCTCAACGCCCAGCCGGTGGTGGTCGATGCCGATGGCAACTTCAAGACCCAGTTGAGCATTCCGACCGACGCCGTGCCGGGCACCCATCCGGTGGTGGTGCGCGCCAGCCAGCCGGCTGCGGCCACGGTGCTGAAGCTGCGCGTCTCGCCGCAGCTGCCGCTGTCCGGCCAGGCGCAGTTCGCCACCCAGTCCAACAAGCTGGTGCCGGGCCTGTACCAGTCCGCCTACAGCGCCGCCAGCAACGCCGTGTTCGTCACTTCGGCCGTGGGCCGCCCGCCGGTGACCCAGTCGCAGCTGTTGAAGCTGGACCCGAAGTCGCTGAAGGTGACCAAGGCGATCACCCCGGCGCAGGTGCCGGGCAGCACCAATGGTTCGGTGTATGCGGTCTACGGCGTGGGTGTGGATGACACCAACGGCAATGTGTGGGTGACCAATACCCGCCAGAACTCGATCGCCGTCTATCGCCAGAAGGACCTGTCGCTGGTCCACCAGTTCCCCGTCGACACCGTGCCGCATGCGCGCGACGTGGTGGTAGACGGTACGCACGGCAAAGTGTTCGCTTCTGCCACCGGCGAGGACCACCTGACGGTGTTTGATGCGAAGACCCTCAAGGAACTGCCGCAGGTGACGCTGGAATCCGGCGTGGACGACGGCAAGTTCACCCCGATGAGCCTGGTGCTGGACGAGAAGGGCGGCAAGCTGTTCACCGTCAGCATCGGCACCCCGGAGGCGGCAGTGATCGATGTGGCCAGCGGCAAGGTCGAGAAGGTCATCGATCTGGGCAATTCGATCAGTGCCTCGGGCGTGGCCTTCGACGCGGCGCGCAACCGCCTGTACGTGGCCTCGCAGGGCACCGACAACCTGCTGATCGTCGACGTGGCCGCCGGCAAGGTGCTGCACGATGTGCCGGTCGGCGCCGGCGCGCTGAACGTCGCCTTCGATGATGCCTCCGGCCTGGCCTACGTCAGCAACCGTGGCGCTGGCACGGTCACCGTGGTGAACGGTGACGGCAAGGTGGTCGCCAATCTTGATGGCGGCACGCTGCCGAACCACGTCCGCGCCGATGGCAAGGGCAACGTGTTCGCGGTGAACAAGTCGCGCGGCGCTGAAGACCCGAAGGGTGACCGCATCACCCGCATCACCCCGAAGCAGTAAGTCACGCGGTGGGGCGGCGTGCGCGTCGCCCTGCCAGCAAGGAGATTGTGCATGAACATCGCGTCCCGTCTGCGCCTGTGTGCGCTTCCGTTGGCTGTTTCGCTGGCGCTGGCTGCCTGTGGTGGCTCGTCGGCTCCCTCTGATGCCAATACGCCTGCCGAGTCGCCCGCAGCAACGGCGCCCGCTGCGGAAACCGCGCTGCCGGCAGGCTGGCAGCGCGTGGCAGGTGCCGAGATGCCGGCCGTGCACGGCCGGAAGGCGGTGCTGCCGGCCAAGGTGCATTCCGATGATGGTGCCGACGTCGAAGTGGCCGACACCCGCCGGATCATTGCCGGTGGTGACGATGTCATCGCGGTGATCGAGGCGCTGGGTCTGGGCACGCAGGTGTTCGCGGCACCGACCAACACCACCACCCAGGCCGGCCTGGCCGCACCGCACCAGTTCCTGTTCAACCGAACCACTGGCGTGGAGGGCGTGCTGAGCCTGCAGGGCTCGCTGTTCCTCGGCAACAGCCTGCGCCGCCACACCGAGCTGGCCAGGAAGCTGCGCGAAGTGGGCGAGCCGGCCGTGGTCATCGATGACCTGCAGCCGGCCCCGGATAAGGTGCGCAAGGTCGCCGCCGCACTAGGGCTGGCCGAGGCAGGGCAGGCGCTTGCCACGCAGGTGCAGCGCCAGCTCGACGAGGCTGCAGCGATTGGCAAGGGCCTGGGCCATGCACCACGACTGATCCACGTATCGGCCACCGGTGCCGGTGGCTCGCCGACTGTTGCCGGTGCCGACAGCGCGTCGGCGCAGCTGATCGCACTGGCTGGCGGCGTCAACATCGGCACCGAGGCCGGGGTGAAGAACTACTCGCAGCTGAGCAATGAAGGCGTGGTTGCCGCGGCACCGGAGGTGATCCTGGTGACCGAGCATGACCTGCAGTTGTTCGGTGGTGCCGAAGGCCTGTGGAAGGCGTACCCGACGCTGAGGCAGACCCCGGCCGGGCAGGCCAACCGGGTCTGGGTGATGCCGGATGTGCAGCTGAAGTACACCAGTGTCGGTTCCGGTGCTGGCGCGCTGGCGCTGGCCAAGGCCCTGGCGGCGTTGCCGAAGGCATGAGTCCGGCGGATCGGCGCCGCCGTCGCGGGCGGACAATGTTGCTGGTGGCGTTGCTGGCACTGCTGGGGGCAGTGCTGGCGTCGTTCGCCGTGGGCCCGCTGCGGCTGCCGCCGCTGGAGGTGATGCAGGCATTGGCGGTTAAGCTGGGCCTGCTGGATCCGCAGGCAGTCAGCAGCCGCGATCTGGCCGTGGTCTGGCAACTGCGCATTCCGCGTGCCCTGCTGGGCGCGATGGTCGGCGCGTCGTTGGCGATGGCCGGTGCCAGCCTGCAGGGCCTGTTCGGTAACCCGCTGGCCGACCCCGGCATCGTCGGTGTCAGCCAGGGTGCTGCACTGGGTGCGGTGGCCGCCATCGTGCTGGGCGCCGCCGGTGCGGCGGGCTGGCTGGTGCCGGTGGCCGCGTTCGTCGGCGGTGCGCTGGCGATCGGCCTGACGTATGCGTTGGCCCGGCCTGGCAAGGGCACGGGTAACGCCACGCTGCTGCTGGTCGGTATCGCGATGGCCGCGTTCTGCTCGGCGCTGATTGGTTTCCTCACTTACATCGCCAGCGAAAGCGAACTGCAGTCGCTGGTGTTCTGGCAGATGGGCTCGCTCGCGCGCGCCAACTGGGCCGACGTGGCTGCGGTGGTGCCGTTGTTTGCCATCGGCGTGTTCGCATTGCAGCGACTGGCCACGCCGCTGGACATGCTGGCGCTGGGGGAGCGCCAGGCACAGCACCTCGGGCTGGATGTCACCCGCACGCGGCGTCGCCTGGTGGCGTTCAGTGCGCTGCTGGTGGGCGCGGCGGTGGCCTTTGCCGGCTCGATCAGCTTCGTTGGCCTGGTGGTGCCGCACGTGGCGCGCCTGTTGGTCGGCCCCGGGCATCGCTGGCTGCTGCCGTTGTCCGGCCTGCTCGGTGCGCTGCTGATCGTGGTGGCCGACACCGCCGCACGCACGCTCGATCCGCCCGCGGAGATTCCGCTGGGCTTGTTCTCGGCCGCGCTGGGCGCACCGTTCTTCCTCTGGCTGGTGCTGCAGCAGCGCCGCAAGGCGGCCCCATGAGCGTGCTGCTGAAACTGCACGAGGTGGTGGTGCGCCGCCAGCAGCGCGAGATCCTGCATGGCATCTCGCTGGCGTTCGAGCCGGGTACGGTGACCGCCCTGGTTGGACCGAATGGCGCGGGCAAATCCACGCTGTTGGCGGTGGCTGCCGGTGACCTGCGCGCCGATGCGGGCGAGGTGAGCCTGTTGGGCAATCCGCTGGCCAGCTACAAGGCCGGACCACTGGCGCGCGAGCGCGCGGTGATGCCACAGGAGCACGGCGTGCGCTTTGCCTTCAGCGTGGAAGAAGTGGTGGCGATGGGGCGTTTGCCGCATCCGCCGGATCCAGTGGTGGATGACGCCCAGGTGGAAGCGGCAATCGATGCCGCGGAACTGCAGGCGCTGCGCCTGCGCGAGGTGCAGCAGCTGTCCGGTGGTGAATCGGCCCGCACCACGTTCGCGCGCGTGCTGGCGCAGGACACGCCGCTGTTGTTGCTTGATGAGCCGACGGCCGCGCTGGATCTGCGCCACCAGGAGCGCACGCTGCGCAGTGTGCGTGCCTGTGCCGAAGCCGGTGCGTGCGTGATCGTGGTGCTGCACGATCTGAACCTGGCGGCTGGCTATGCCGACCGCATCGTGCTGCTGGAGCAGGGCAGGGTGGCCGCTGATGGTACGCCGCCGCAGGTGCTGACCGAAGATAACCTGCAGCGGGTCTACCAGCAGGATGTGGTGGTGCTGGAGCATCCGCGGCGCGGGGTGCCGCTGGTTGTGGTGACCTGAACGAAGGCCGCCGGGTTGCTCCGGGTATCATGGTTGCTTCGTTTTCTTCAATGGACTGATGCCATGTTCCGTACCGTCACGCGCAGCGTGCTGCTTGCCACGATGATTGCTTCCGTTTGCGCAGCCCATGCAGCTTCGACCTCCCAGGTTTCGCTGACCGACGCGGCCGAGAACGCCTCGCTGATAGAGACCTGGCATTCCAGTGGCGAGGGCGCCGCTGTGACGTCGATGAAGACGCAGTACTTCGCCAACGAGGAAATGTCGGTGAGTTGGGACGACCAGCAGGTGCTGGTGCTGTGCAGGGAGACGGCGTATCTGAAGATTCCTGCGGCCAAGCTCAAGGCCGGAGCGTTGACCACCGAGCAGCGGCAGATGATCGTCTATCAGGCATTGATGTCCGGCCTGGCGGCTGTCGCGGGCGTTGTCGGGCCGGCAGGGGAGAGGGTGACCGTGGCTGATGATGGCAGCGAGACCCGCAGCGTTGGCGAAAACAGCTGGGCATATGGTGTTGAGCGATACGAAGTGATCACCCAGCGGCTGCCGGACGGTGCACTTCGGGTCCGGACCCGCAAGACGGAAACCGTGAATGCCACGCCGCCGGCGGGCCCGGACGACATGTTCAGCACCGAGGACGACCAGGCGGCGCGCTTGTCCGAACTGGCGCCGGTGGGCAGCTGGACCGAAGTGGTGGTCCACGGTGGCGCACGGCAGCCGCATGTGGATCCGGCGATGTCGTTGAAGGGGTGGATTTCGATGGGGGATGACCAGGCAGCGACCGTGGCGGATGCCCGCACGCTGCATGGGTGCAAGTAAGGCGTCAGGCACTCATCACAGCCACCCGCGGGGTGGTTCTACCGTGGTGTGCATCGTTCCATTTATGCGTTCAATATTCACTTGCGCGCCAGATTGGCAGGTCTAGAATGCGCCCCATGAACCGGATGCCGCTCCTGAAGTTTTTCACCCTGACCCGCGCAAGCGCGGAACGGGCGTGTCTGCCTGGAGCTCCACAGGGCCGCTGAAGCGGCTATCGCTGGATCATCCACAGAGCGCCCTTCGGGGCGCTCTTTTCGTTTCTGCAGTTTCATTTCCCTAGCCCGACGTACCGCAAGGAGAACGTGCCATGCACCAGATCGCCGAGACCGAACGCTAGCCGCGCACCCTGTCGCCAACCGGGGTGCGCGGCCCCCGTAGTTGGCTTTGCAGGAACCTATCTCATGAACACCCAAGTCCTTTCCCGTCGTCGCAACCTTGGCATCATTGCCCACATCGACGCCGGCAAAACCACGTTGACCGAACGCCTGCTGTGGAAAAGCGGCGAAATCCATCGCGTCGGCGAAGTGCACGACGGCAATGCGACCACCGATTTCTCGGCAATCGAGCGCGAACGGGGCATCACCATCGGCGCGGCCGCCGTGCAGGCGCAGTGGGCACCGCGTGACCTGCCGCCGCATCGGCTGACCCTGATCGATACCCCTGGCCACATCGACTTCGCCATCGAAGTCGAACGTTCGCTGCGCGTGCTCGACGGCGCCGTGGCCGTGTTCTCGGCCGTGGATGGCGTGCAGCCGCAGTCCGAGACGGTGTGGCGCCAGGCGCGCCGTCATCGCGTGCCGCTGATCGCCTTCGTCAACAAGATGGACCGCGTCGGCGCGTCGTTCGAGCGCGTACTGGAGCAGCTTCAGGACAAGCTTCAGGCGCGACCGTGGGCGCTGGGCGTGCCGTTGGGCAGCGAGAGCGACTTCAACGGCTGGGTCGACCTGGTCGATGAGCGCGTGCTGCAGTGGCGCGACGGCGCGACGACCATCAGCCCGTGGGACGACGCGGCACGTATCCAGTGGCGAGCCCAGCGCGATGCTCTGGTCGAAGCCGTGGCCGATCATGACGAAGAACTGGCCGATGCCTGGCTGGAAGGTCGGGTGGTCGATGCCGGGGCGCTGCGCGCGGCGATCCGCCGGGCGACGCTGGCGGGTGCGGGCGTGCCCGTGCTGGCCGGTGCTGCGTTCAAGGACAAGGGCATCGAGACGCTGCTGGATGCCGTGGTCGATTACCTGCCGTCGCCGCTGGATCGCCCTGCCGTCAGCGCCGAAAGCGATGAGGGTGAGGTGGTCTTGCCGCCCGATCCTGATGGCCCGCTGGCGGGGCTGCTGTTCAAGATTACCCACCAGCAGCACGGTGCACTCAGCTTCGTGCGGCTGTACTCGGGCACCTTGAAGGTGGGCGACGCGGTGGCCAGTTCGCAGCATCCGCAGGGACGGCGGGTCAGCCGGCTGGTGCGGGTGCAGGCCGACCAGACCCACGACATTGAACAGGCCGTGGCCGGTGACATCGTCGCGGTGCTGGGCTGGAAGGATGCGGTCAGCGGTGAAACGCTGAGCGGCCGTGCGCTGCCGTTGCGCCTGGAGAACATACAGGCACAGGCGCCGGTGCTGGCCTGGCGGTTGGAACCGGCGCGTGCGGCCGACCTGATCCGGATGGCGCAGGGACTGGCGAGCCTGGCCCAGGAAGATCCGTCGTTCCGCGTTGAAACCGATCGCGATACGGCGGAGACCCTGGTCTGGGGTATGGGCGAGCTGCACCTGGAAGTGATGGTCGAGCGCCTGCGCAGCGAGTGGAACGTCGACGTGGGCGTAGGTGCGCCGCGCGTGGCCTACCAGGAGACGCCGATGCGCGCGATGACGGGTGTCGTTGGGCGGCTGGTCAAGCAGACCGGTGGCCAGGGCCAGTTCGCGCACGTGGTGCTGGACGTGGCGCCGCGTGAGGACGACCAGGTGGTGTTCAACGACCGCATCGTCGGTGGCGTGGTGCCGCGCAGCTTCATCGCGGCGGTGGAGAAGGGCGTGCGTGCCGCACTGTCGGAAGGGCCGCAGGGTCATCCGGTGGTCGGTATCGAGGTCAGTCTTGTCGATGGCCAGACCCATGCCAAGGACTCGTCGGAGATGGCGTTCCATCGCGCAGGCGCCGAGGCGATCAAGGCGGCGCTGGCCGAGGGTGGCACGCAGCTGCTGGAGCCGGTGATGGCGGTGACGGTGCATTCGCCGTCGACATCGGTGGGTGACGTGGTGGGCGACCTCAACCGGCGCCATGGCCGCATCGCCCGCATCGACGATCAGGACGGTCGGGCCGAGGTCAGTGGCTTTGCGCCGCTGGCGCAGCTGGTGGGGTACACCACCGCGCTGCGGTCGCTCAGCCAGGGACGGGCCAGCAGCGAAGCGCACCTGCACGGCTATGAACCGGTACGCGCTGCATGAGGAAGGCGAGGGGAGCCCGTTCGCGGGCTCCCACTTCTTTGTTCGGGTTTCCGCATCCACGCATGGCGTGGATCTAGCGGGTGACCGGGTCGCGAGCTCTGCAGTAGATCCACGCCATGCGTGGATGGATCCGCACCGACACGGCAACATTGGCGCTGCATCGCAACAAAAGTGCAGAAAAAGCTGGATTAAAGTGATGCCTCACGATAAATTGCGCCCCCCGTTGCTCGCCGCCGCCCGCACCCCTCTCATGCGTGATGACAAAGACCCCGGAACCCTGGAGCTGACCCTGCCGCGCAAGCGCGGCCGTCCGCCCAAGTTCGGGTACGCGATGAGCGATGCGCAGCGCGCCGCGCGTTATCGCGCGCGCCGGGCAGGGCAGGCCAACCATGCCGACGTGCGTTCCTGCAGCGATATGGTGCTGCTGGACAAGATCCGTGCCGCGGTGAGCGCGCGCGACACCGAGCTGGCCGGGTTCCTGGTGCACGTGCTCTGGCAGCGCTACCCCTTGCAGCTGAAATAGGCCGTCGGTGGGGTGGCCGTTGTCATCGAGCTTGTTGATAATGCGGGATTCAGGTTGTTCCCGCTGGCGCGCCCGGGATGGCAGGCGCGCATGATTGAACGGTTCCCAAGATGACCACCACCAGCGACACCACCACCGAAGCGGCGCCGAGCGGCGCTCCCCTGTTCTATACCCGTCCGGTGCCGCTGCAGGCCGATGTGCACGCCGATCTGCGCATCCTGCCGGGCAGGCTCGAGTTTGCGGCCGGCAACAACGCCATTCCGCTGGTGCTGGGCGAGTTCTCGCTGGCCCTGCACCACTTCCCGATTCTGTTCGCTGGCCCGACCGCCGTGCCGATGGCGGCCGTCGGTGTGTCCGACCAGAACCTGTTCATCAAGGACGGCCTGTGGGAAGACGAGGCCTACATTCCGGCCTACCTGCGTCGCCACCCCTTCATTTTCATCGACACCGGTGCGGACAACGACTTCCTGCTGGGCATCGACGAAGAGAGCTCGCGCGTGGTCAAGGGGGGTGACGAAGGCCAGCCGCTGTTCGTGGACGGCAAGGCCACCGACATGGTGCAGCAGGCGCTGGAGTTCTGCGGCCAGTACACCCGCGAGCACGAACAGACCCAGGCCTTCTCCAAGGCCCTGATCGACAACGGCCTGCTGGTCGAGCGCAACGCCACCGTGCGCACTCCGGATGGCCGCGAGTTCAACCTCAATGGCTTCCTGGTGGTGGACGTTGAGAAGTTCGTGGCGTTGCCGGAAGCGACCGTGGTCGAGTGGCACCGCAGCGGCTGGTTGGCGCTGATCCACCAGCACCTGATGTCGCTGGGGCGATTCAACGACCTGACCCGTCGCCAGGTCGAGCGCCTGGCGGCCTGATCAGCTTGAAGGCACGGCTTCCGCCTTGCGGGAGCCGTGCCACTGCTGCAATCCCTGCAGCAGTCGCCATGCCTCGACCCAGTCGGGCGTGGCCTGCTGCCCCAACTCCCACAGGGCGGCCGCGGTGCCGGCCTGATCGATTGCCCGGCACATCTGCAACGTGCCCTGCAGGCGGTGCGCATGATGGCGCAATGTCGCGGCATCGGCGTCCTGCAGGGACTGTTCGATCCCGGCCAGCTCATGGGCGATATCCGCAGCGAAATCCGGGTCGGCGCCCCGCGCGCTACAAGGCGCGGCAGCGTGCGCCGAAGGCGGAAGGCCCAGCGCCTGCAGCAAGTCTGCCACCTGCAGCGGCTTGACCAGGACGGCGTCGAATCCGGCCCGGCGACAGCGCGCCACGTGCCGGCGCCCCATGCGGGCGGACAGGGCAATCACTCGCAGGGGCGCGTTTGCCCGCGCGCGCAGCTGCTGTGCCAAGCCGTAGCCGTCCCGGCCGTGGAGCCCGATATCCAGCACCACCGTGCCGCGCGGTCGCAGCGCCTGTTCGGCCAACGCGGTTTCCGCATCGGCAACCGCGCACACATCGGCACCCAGCCGACGCAGTTGCTCTGCCACGACGCGCCGGCTGAGTGCGTGGTCCTCGACCAGGAGCAGCTCTGTGCCCGTCAACGGCGCCTGCTGCGGGCGCTCGATGGTGGGCGGATCGCGAGGGACAGCGCGGACCGGCAGTCGCAGGGTGAAGCGACTGCCGCGCCCATGTACGCTGTACGCGGCCAGGTTGCCGCCCATGGCAATGGCCAGCTCGCGCGCAATCGTCAGGCCCAGGCCAGTGCCGCCGCGCTTCTGGCCATCCTCTCCCTGCTGGAACGGGCGGAACAGTAGCGGCAGTTGCGCGGGGGCGATACCGATGCCGCTGTCGATTACATCCAGCAACAGCTCCCTGGCAGACGGGATGGGTGACAGCTGCAGGCGCACTTCGATGCCACCGGCATCAGTGAACTTCAACGCGTTGCCCAGCAGGTTGTCGACAATCTGGCGCAGCCCGTCAGCATCGAGTGCGACCGTCGGCGCGGGGTCGGGCGTGCAATCAAGCTTGAGGGACAATCCCCTGCGCAGTGCCTCCGGCCGGATCGCGTCCAGTGCATGGGCACAGAGCTGGCCGACGTCGCAAGGTACGACGTGGGGCCTGAAGCTGCCGCTGGCCAGACGCGAGAACGCGAGCGAGCGGTCGAGCAGCCTGCGCAGCGCGTGGCCGGCGGCACGCGCGGCCGCGAGCAGGTCGTGCTCTCTCCTGGACAGGCGCGACTGGCTCAGCAGGTCGATCGAAGCCAGTATCGTCTGCGCGGAATTGCGCACTTCGTGGCTGATCATTCCTGCCGCGCGCCCAAGGCGTTGTTCCGTGCGACCGATTCGCCAACGTAGTGCCTGCCAGAACATGGTCAGGCCGATGAGTATTGCGGCCACATACAGCAGCCAGGGCAGGTGCAGGGCGCGCACCCGGTCAAGCGCGTTCTCGACGGGGGCGGGCAGCATCTGCTGCGCCCACAATGCCAGCAGGCCCGCGTGCTCTTCGAGCGTGATGTCGTGCAGTGCCTGGTCGATGCGCCTCAGCAGCTGCTGGTCCTCGCGGCGCACGAGCAGGTGCAGATCGGTGGAGAAGTCGCTCTCGAACGGATGAAGCTGCAGTTTGCCCGCGAAGTGCCGCCGGATCATCGCGTGCAGTGTAGCTTCCAGGCCGATCGCAGCATCGGCGATGCCGTTGTCCACGGCGGCCAGGGCTGCATGCCGATCGGGCAAGTGCAGCAGGCGGACCTGCGGATGGTGGGTTGCCAGCCAGCTGGCATAAGGGCCGCCGCGAATCACGGCCAGCACCTGCGCCTTCACGCTGCCGACGTCACGTGGCGCGTGCTCGCCTTTGCGCACGGCCAGGACCGTCTTGCCGCCATCGAAGGCGCCGGATGCCATCAGGCCGGGGCAGGGCCGTGGGCGATGCGCTGGGCCGCCCATCACCAGCACCAGATCGGCCTCGTGCCGGCAGACGGCAGTGACCGCTGCCCTCGTGCTGGTGTAGGCGATGTCACGGAAGCGCAGTCCGGAATGGTCAGCCACGAGCTGCGCATAGCCGTGGGCGAGGGTCGGGAGCGGGATCGAGTCCGCCAGTGGTGCAGGCAGCGGGCGCAATGATGGCGCGGTGGCGACCCGTACTTCGCGACCCGCCGGCCACGCCTGCAGATGTGCATCCTCGGCCGAGGCTGCTGGCAGCAGGATCAGGACCATCAACGAGGTGACAAAGGTATGCAACCGGAGGCGAACACGGCGCCTCATCGGAGGTTCCGCTGCTCTCGCAGTGCATAGATCTCCACGTCATTGCGCAGCCCGAGCTTGCGCAGGGCGGCCACCTTCTGGGTGCTGACCGTCTTGACGCTGCGGTGGCGGCGCAATGCGATCTCCGACACGGTCAGGCCGGACAGGAGCAGGTCCAGCACTTCGCGTTCATTGCGACTGAGTTCGTCGCGGCAGGCCGGGACCAGGCAATCGGCCGGCAGGCGGCACAATCCCTGCGATACACGCACGATGGCCTCGGACAGCATCTCCAGCGGCTCGGATTTGCTGACAATGCCGCTGATGCCGGCCGCCAGAAGGTGGTCCACGCGGGTTGTTGGCGTCAGCGTGGCGAAGGCCAGCAGGGGCACATGAGGAAAGCGCTCCCGCAGCAAGGGAACCAGCTCATCACTGCTGCGGTCGCCAGGCGCCAGGGTGAGATCGATGATGGCGACATCCACTGCCAGCTTGCGCAGGCAGCCGATGAACGCGTCGCTGTGGGTGTGGCTGGCGACAATGTTGAAGCGGACGTCGCGGCACAGGTGCAAGGCGGTGCCGCGGCGGACGACTTCGTGATCGTCTAGCAGTGCGAGCCGCAGACGGCGCGGTGCAGGGTATCCATTCATGCGCTGGGAGGTGATCGGCGCCCGGGAGGGCGTGGCGACCATTCTGGCGCTGCTGCCGCGCCGGGCACCGAATTTGCTGGATTTTTGCGATTATTCCTAAGAGTCAATGTGCGCGAACCATCAATCCAGGGGTGTTAATTGATGTAATGGATCGCCACGCCCGAATCCAGGCCCTTCAGAAGTTGGCGGGCGATGCCGCCCAGCGCAAAGGGTCGTGGCGTGTCATCGGACCGACTGCGGCACGCGTCTGAGCTTGCGGGTGTCATAACCCATGGCCGCAATCCGTGCGACCGCCTGCTCATAGTCATGCTCGGACACCTGTGGTGTGCGGGCCATGTACCAGACGTAGTCGCGCTTGCTGCGCGCCACGATGGTCTGGTGGTAGCTCTCGTCGAGCCAGGCAATCACGTACTCGGCCTGGATTGGCCAGATGAACTGCATGCCCCAGATCGCGCCATTGCCTTCCTGCTCCACACGACCGATGGGATGCATCGACTTCTGCGGCGCATCGAAGCTGCCCTTGCGGTAGGTGAAGGTGGTCTGGATGCGCCCGTCGGGACGAAGTGCGTAACTCTCCACCGCGTCGAAGGCCTCGCGTTCGGGGCGCGACGGGATATGCGCGATCACGTACCAATCGCCCATGAAGCGCGGCACATCCACGGATGGCGGGCGCGGCAGCGGGCGGGTGTCGCTGGAACTGCAGCCGGAACCGAACAGGCCGACCGCGATCAGGGGAAGCAGCGAGAACATGCGCATGTTGCACCTCAGCGGGGTCGGAACAGATAGTGGGCCACCAGCCACTGCTGGCCGTCGTCATAGCCAAACAACTCGGCACAGGCCATCCAGAACATCCGCCAGCGCTGCCACCAGACCTTCGCTGCAGCCTGGCCATAGGTTGCGATCAACACCGGCATCACCTGCTGGCGGGCCGCATCCTGGTTGGCCAGCCAGTGGTCGGCGGTGCGCTGGTAGTGGGTGCCGTCCAGCAGCCAGCGCTGGTCGAGCCGCAGGTCGCGCTGGAAATGCAGCAGGGTGTCAGCTGCCGGCATCAGCCCGCCGGTGAAGAAGTGCCGCCCCATCCAGTTGTCGCCGCCGTCTGTCTCGAACGGATACATCAATGTGCGATGGGCGAAGATGTGCACGAACAGCGCGCCGTCCGGCTTCAACCACCGAGCGATGCCCGCCAGCAGGCGCTCGTAGTTGCGCACGTGTTCGAACATCTCCACCGACACGCAGCGGTCGAAGCGTGCCGCAGGCAGCTCAAGCTGGTTGACATCGCGGGTGATCACCTCGACGTTGTGCAGCCCCCTGGCTTCACACTGCGCCATGATGTGCTGGCGTTGGCTGTGCGAATTGGAAACGGCGGTGATGCTGGCCTGCGGGTAGCGTTCGGCCATCCACAGGGTCAGTGAGCCCCAGCCGCATCCCAGTTCGAGAATCTGCTGGCCATCGGCCAGGCCTGCGCGCTGGCCGTATAGTTCCAGCATCGCGTCCTCGGCCTGGTCCAGCGTTTCGCGCCCGGTGGGGTAGTAGCAGCTGCTGTACTTCAGTCGCTTGCCCAGGCAGGCCTGGAAAAAGGCAGCTGGCACTTCATAGTGCTGTCGGTTGGCTGCGTCGGTGTGCAATGCGAGTGGGCTGTCGGCCAGCTCGGCGATGCGCCGGCTGAAGCGCGCCGACTGGCCTTCGATGCCACCCTCGCTTTCCTCATGCAGGCGTTGCGCGCACAAGCGGCGGATGCCCGCACGCAGCGCCGCATCGGGGACCAGCCCGCGTTCGGCCCAGGCGATCAGCCCGGTTTCCGCATCTTCGGCTGGGTTCAGTGACGGGATCGCGCTCATGCGGAATGCTCCTTGGAAGAACGGGGAAACCAGGGAAAGAACATCGGTGTACTGCGCTGGTAGGCGCGATAGTCGTCGCCGCGGCTGCGCAGCGCCTGTTTCTCGGTGAATGGGATGCCGCTGAGGTAGCGCAGGAACACGTACATCAGCAATGGGCCGGCCCACGCCAGCCACCACAGTGGCGAACCGACGGCGAGCAGCACATAAGTGAACCAGTGCAGCCACTCGAAGAAGTAGTTGGGGTGGCGGGAATAGCGCCAGAGCCCTTCGCGGCAGGTGCGGCCCTTGTTTGCCGGGTCGGCGCGGAACCGGGCCAGCTGCCGGTCGGCCAGTGCTTCGCCGCCGACGCTCAGCAGCCACACCAGCGCGGCGGCCACGGCCCACCACGTCATGCGGCTGCTCGGGTTGGCAGCCACTGCGACAAAGGGCAGGGCAAACAGCAGCACCAGCAATGCCTGCGCCATGAAGAAGCCAAAGATCTTGCCCTGGTGGCCCTGCCAGTGTTCGCGCAGATAGCGGTAGCGCCCGTCTTCCGGTTCGCTACGGACCCGATGCCAGAGGTGCAGGGCCAAACGGCTGCCCCAGAGGCCGCCGAGCACGCCCAGCGCGATCCGCGGCACCGTCGCGCCGTCGCCGAGCAGCGCCAGCAACAGGGCCGATGCACCGACGCCCTTGGCCCAGAGCACATCGACCACGCCGATGTTCTGGTGGCGGCGCTGCCAGGCCCAGCCCCAACTCATCATCAGCAAGGTGTACAGCAGGACCCACAGGAGATGATTCATGAAGGAACTCCAGCCAGGGGCGGCGAGCTGGCTCGTGAGCCGCGACGGGCGCAGTGGCACAGCAGTGAAAGCGCGATGCACCAGCCCGCACCCAGTACCAGCAGGCCCTGCCATGCCGGCACAGCGAACCGCACTGCATCAAAGCCACGTGCCGCGGACAGATAGGCCAGCGGTGCCAGCAGCAGGCCGAACAGCGCCGGCAGGGCACGGTGGCGCAGCAGGAAGCGCATCGAGGTCGTCAGCGTCATCGCGAACGCGGCCCACAGCGCCATGATCCACGGCGGAGGCGCCCAGGCGAGCGGGGCGGCGGCGTAACGAACGGTGCCGGTCGCAGCGGCGCTGGCATCGACCAGCCAGGCGCAGGCCAGCGCCAGCACCATCAACCGAAGGTCCAGCCGTGGTTGCGGCGACGTCAGAAGCTGGCTGCCGATGTAGAGAGAGGCTGCCAGCAACGCCGGCCACTGCCAGCCGCGCCCGGCGCCGGCCACGGCGCACAGCCAGACCAGCTGGTTGCCAAGCAGATTGGCCCAGAACCGGCGCATCTCAACTGCCTTGGCCCGATGAGGCGCCCGGGCGATGCCCCGGGCGCGCCATCAGCAGATGGGAGACCCCGATCGAGCGCTCCAGGAAGCCGCCCTCGCAATAGGCCAGGTAGAACTCCCACAGGCGGCAGAAGCGCGTATCGAAGCCCTGCGCCTGCACGTCGGGCAACCGGACGAGGAAGCGCTGGCGCCAGGCGCGCAGGGTCAGCGCGTAGGAGTGGCCGAAGTCCTGCTGGGCGATCAGCTGCAGGTCGCTGGACCGCGTTTTG
This sequence comes from Stenotrophomonas maltophilia group sp. LNF247, assembly GCF_054083135.1. Classification (NCBI taxonomy): domain Bacteria; kingdom Pseudomonadati; phylum Pseudomonadota; class Gammaproteobacteria; order Lysobacterales; family Lysobacteraceae; genus Stenotrophomonas; species Stenotrophomonas maltophilia group sp. LNF247. Next base: position 347,565 of record NZ_JBSRQL010000001.1, on the reverse strand, counting down.
GCGGCCATGATCGCGTTGATCGACGGAATGAAGCTGCCGGGGAACACGTAGCGCTTGATGTAGTCGACGCTGCGCCGGGCCTGCTCGTAGCGATGGTCCTCGATGGTGATGGCCTGCAGCAGGGCAACGCCATCAGGCTTCAACAGGCGCTGCAACGTCGCCATGTAGGTGTCCAGGTATTCGGCGCCGATGGCCTCGATCATCTCGATCGACACCAGCTTGTCGAACTGGCCCTGCAGGTCGCGGTAGTCCTGCATCAGCAGCGTGACCTGGCCTTGCAGGCCTGCGGCGCGCACGCGCTCTGCCGCCAGCGCATGCTGTTCTGCGGAGATGGTGGTGGTGGTGACGTGGCAGCCGTAGTGCTGGGCGGCGTGCAGCGCAAAACCACCCCAGCCGGTGCCGATCTCCACCACGCGGTCGCCCGGTTTGAGCTTCAGCTGCTGGCAGATGCGGTCCAGCTTGCGCCGGGAGGCGGATTCCAGCGACTCGTCTTCTTTGTCGAACAGGGCTGAGGAATACATCAGGTCCTGCGACAGGAACAGGGCAAAGAAGTTGTTGCCCAGGTCATAGTGCGCGGCTATGTTGCGGCGGCTGCCCTCGCGGCTGTTGCGGCGCAGGCGGTTCCAGCCCCGCAACAGCCAGCCGCCCAGGCGGGCCGGGCCACGCTCCATGCCGTCGAGCAGGTCGCGATTGCGTACCAGCAGCCGAATCAGCGCCACCAGGTCATCGCAGTGCCATTCGCCCTGTATGTAGCTTTCACCTGCACCCACACTGCCTTGCGCTGCAACCTTGCGGTAGAACGCCGGGTCATCGATGGTGACGGTGACATGCAGTTCGCCATGCGCATCGCCCAGCCAGACTTCGCCGAGTGCATCACGCACGCACAGGCGGCCGTCGCGCATGGGGGCAAGCTGGGCCAGCAGGCGGCGGCGCAGGAATGCATCCAGGGCGCGGGGACGTGGCAAGGCGACCAGGGGAGTCATCGAATTCATCGTGGTTTCTCGGCAAGAGCAGGGTGGTCGTGCACGGGGTTGCGCTTCAGCCACAGCCGCAGCGCGTGCCAGTGGATGGCGGCCACCACCTGCGTGGTCATCAGGGGGTAGCAGGCCAGTACCCGGGCCAGCCCAGGGCCGTCCAGCACCCTTCGCTGCATGGACTGGGTGGCGTCGAACTGCCGAACGCCGTCGCGCCAGACCTGCATGTGCACGCGAAGATCATCACCAGGTGCGTTGAACCGCCAGTCGTAGCGGCAGTCCATCGGCATGAAGGGTGAGACGTGAAAGGATTTGTCGAATGTCCAGCGCAGTGATGCCCCGTCGCCGGTGGCCGCAGCTACCGGCAGCACATAGGCGTGCCGCTCCTTCCACGGGGTATTGGTGATCTCGGCGACGATGCAGTCCAAGGTGTTGCCATCGGCCCGGTAGCAGTAGTAGAAGCTGACCGGATTGAATACGTGCCCGGCGAAGCGAAGATGGGTGAGCAGGCGCACCGGGCCGGTGGGCCGATAGCCCAGGGTAGCCGCGGCATGGTCGCGCACCGCATCGGCCAGTGGTTGCGCAGGGTTGCCGAAGTAGTCACTGCGGCGGAACTCGGCCAGGTTGCGGCGATTGACCGACCACAGCCAGCGCCCGGCGAACACGGTCTCCAGCTCGTCCAGATCGAGCAGCAGCTGCGCGATCGGATAGCGGAACGCGTGGGGCTGCGGATGATGCCGTCGGTGCATCACCTGCCCGAAGTAGAGTGCGCTGGCACTCACGCTGCCACCTCGCCGGGTGCGATGGTGTCGCGGTGCGGGGTGCACTCGCGCATCGCGTCCACCACGCGGCGGGCGCTGCGGATGCCGTCTTCGTGGAAACCCCAGCCCCAGTAAGCGCCCGCGAACCAGGTGCGGCGGCGGCCCTGCAGCTCAGCCCAGCGCTGTTGCGCGCGTACCGCCGCGTGGTCGTGGACCGGATGGGCATAGTGCAGCCTGCGCAGCACCTTGGCCGGATCGATCGCCTCGCTGCGGTTGAGGGTCACGACCAGCGGGGTGTCACCGGGCAGGCCCTGCAGAAGGTTCATGCAATAGCTGACCGTACAGGGCGCGCCTGGCTCCTTGGGAACGTGTGCATTCCATGCGGCCCATGCCTTGCGGTTGCGCGGCAGCAGCGATGCGTCGGTATGCAGTACTGCTTCGTTGGCCTGGTAGCGGATGGCGCCGAGCACGTCGCGTTCGACCGGATCGGCGTCACGGAGCAGGGCCAGCGCCTGGTCGCTGTGGCACGCCATGATGACCTCGTCAAAGCCCTCCACGCCGGCCGCGCTGTGCACGCGCGCGCCCCACGGCATGCGCTCGACCGAATGGACCGGACATTCCAGCCGCTCGCGTACCCGCCAGCGGGCACGCAGGGCATCGACATAGCGTGCCGAGCCACCGCTGACTACCCGCCAAGGTGCGCGCCCGGTCATCTGCAGCATCTGGTGGTTGGCCATGAACTGGGCCAGGTAGCGGGCCGGGAACTGCATGACCGTGTCGGTCGGTGACGACCACAGCGCTGAAGCCATCGGCAGCAGGTGCTCGTCGATGAACGCAGCACCGTAGCGCTGGCTGTGCAGGTACTGGCCCAGTGTCGGGCCTTCGCCTTCGGCAAGCAGCAGCGGTGCATCCCGGTAGAACCGGCGCAGGTCGGCCAGCATTCCCCAGAAGCGTGGCGAAACCAGGTTGCGACGCTGGCAGAACAGGCCATCCAGCGACGTGGCGTTGTACTCGACGCCACTGCGCTCGCTGTGCATTGAGAAGCTCATGGTGGTCGGCTGCGAGGCCACACCCAGTTCTTCGAACAGTGCCGTCAGCAGTGGGTAGTGCAGGGGATTGAACACGATGAAACCGGTATCCACCGCCATGCGCGTGCCGTCCACCTGCACGTCATGGGTGTGGGTATGTCCGCCCAGGTAATCGTTGGCCTCGAACAGCGTCACTTCGTGTTCGCCGTCCAGCCACCAGGCACTGGCCAGGCCAGCGATGCCGGAGCCGATGATCGCGATGCGCATGTCAGTACCTCGCCTTGGCCAGTACCCACTCGGGGATGGGCTTGAGCCCCTTCACCAGGCCCATGGCCGCCATTGCGCGCAGCCCGTACCAGGTCAGGTCGATCTCCCACCAGCGGAACCCCTGGCGGACGGTGCCGGGGAAGAAATGGTGGTTGTTGTGCCAGCCCTCGCCGAAGGTAAGCAGCGCCAGCCAGAGGTTGTTGCGGCTGTCGTCACGGGTCTCGAAGCGCCGCCGGCCAAAACGATGGGCCAGCGAGTTGATGGTGACGGTGGCGTGGAACAGCACCACGGTGGAGATGAAGAAGCCCCACACCAGCAACTGCGGGCCAGAGGTGTGCAGCCCGGGCGCCCAGCGCTCCAGGCCGGCGCCGAGTGCGTACAGCGCAGCGGCCAGCAGTACCGGCACCGCCGTATCGAAGCGGTCCAGCCAGCGCAGCTCCGGGAAGCGCGCCAGGTCAGGCACGCGCGATAGATCCGTGGCGAATGCCTCGCGGGTGAGGAACCAGCCCATGTGGCTGCGCCAGAAGCCGCCTTCGCGCGGCGAGTGCGGGTCCAGTGGCTGGTCGGCATGCCGATGGTGATGGCGATGGTGGGCAGCCCACCACAGTGGCCCGCGTTGCACGCTGGACGCGCCGATCACTGCGAACACGAACTGCACCGTTCGCGATGCCTGGAACGTCCGGTGCGAGAAGTAGCGGTGGTAAAAGGCGGTGATCGCAAACATGCGCACTGCGTAGAGGGCTGCGGCGACGATCACTGCCGTCCACGAGATACCTACCCAGATCACCGCGATGCAGGCCAGGTGCATCAACGCGAACGGTACGGCGCGCAGCCAGTCGATGCGTCCGGGCTCGCCAGCGGCGTGGTCCGCAGCGCTGCCGGTGTCGACCCAGCGCTTCAGGGTGCGCAGCAGGCGCCAGCGTCGGCGGGGAAGGGGCGCTACAGAGGCCATGGCGGATCTCGGCGGGTGTCGTGTCTTCCTCTACGCAGCAGTGCGCGCAATGGATGCGGCCGACTGTGGAAAATTCCGGCTTCACTTGGGCATCACGCTGCAGCGTTCGACCAGCGGTTGCGCCCAGGCCTGTTGCCATTCGCTGGCGGGCCGCTCGGCCACCGGCGAGCTGAAGCGCACCGTGACCTGTGGGTAGGTGCCGCGGGTATCGCGCAGGTTGCTGGTTCCGCGGAATTCCAGCAGGCGGCGGTCGGCGCTGGCATAGACCAGCGACAGGCGCGGCGCGATGCCGCCGTACCACGTGTCCAGACTGACCTCGATGGCCTGGGCGTCGATGCCCTGCCAGCGAACAGGGCCGGTACGCCGCACCTGCACCGGGAAGAAGCGCTGCCGCCCCGGCACCAGGAAGGGCAGGCTGATGCGTTCACCTCGCAGCAGCGCTGGCCAATGCTGGCGCACCGCGGCGTCGAAGCCCGTGTCGATCACCGCATCCGGTGCCAGCTCAAGCCGACGCTGACGCAGTTCGCTGGCGGCATCTTCTTTCCAGGCGATCGACACCGACTCGCCACTCGCGTCGACTTCAGCGGTTTGCCCACTACGGCTGTCCTGCAGCGAATAACCCCGGGCCTGCGGGCGGGCGCTGGCCGGCAGATGCTTGCGGGCGAAGGGGCGGCCATCCGGGCACTGATAGAGCACCCAGCGCTCGGCACCCTCCGATGGGCCGCGCCGCCAGTGCACTTCACGATAGAGCAGATCGCCCTGCGCCGAGGTGGCCACGCCCTCGTTGCGCAGCCAGGGCGCCGCCAGCACGGCATGGGGCAGGCACAGCAGCAGCCAGGCAGTGCGCATGGTGTTCATCCGGTAGGGAGGCTCAGGTCATACGGTGGCCGTGGCTGCTTGGATGCGCAGTGCCTGCTGCATCCAATGGCCACCCCTGCGCGTAGAGAGGACAGACCTTCACCTGCCCGCCGCTCACGCAGATGTACCCTGACGCCGCCAGCACCCTCCTCAACTTCGATACCGCACGCACCGTGTCCAGTTCCCAGCAGCCGAGCAGCGAGCCGACGAACTGGGCCGATGACATGGACAGTGTGGCGCGGCTGCGCGACCGCGACTGCTTCATGCGGATCTATGACTACTTCATGCCGCGGCTGTGCGTGTATCTGCGTGGCCTGGGGGCACCCGACGCCGTGGCCGAGGAAATGGCGCAGGAGTGCCTGCTGCGCCTGTGGTTGCGGGCGGCCGAGTATGATGCTGCCCAGGGCGCGCTGAGTACCTGGCTGTACCGGATCGCGCGAAACCTGCAGATCGACCGCATCCGTCGCGAGCGCAGCTGGATGCAGGTGCAGGCAGCGGTGGAAGACGCCGCGGCCGTGGACGTGATCGAGCGCAGCAGTGCCGAGCAGTTCGCCGACCAGGCGCGCCTTCGCCAGCGCATCAACGAGCTGCCCGCCGTGCAGGCGAGGCTGGTGCGGATGTCCTATTTCGAGGCGAAGAGCCACAGTGAGATTGCCCAGGCGCTGGGCATGCCGCTGGGGACGGTAAAGTCACACCTGCGACGTGCGTTCCTGCAACTGCAGGCCAAAGTGGGAGGTGCCCCGTGAATCCGCACCACCACCTGCACGAATCCACGCTGATGAGCTATGCCGCCGGCGCGCTGCCGGCGCCGTTGAGCATCGTGGCCGGTGCCCACCTCGAGCAGTGCCCCCACTGCCGCCAGCGCCTGCGCGATGCCGAGGCAATCGGCTCGGTGTTGCTGGAGCAGACCCAACCGCCCGCTGCCGACGGGCGTCGCGAGCAGTTGCGCGAGGCCATGCTGATGCAGCTGGCCTCGGAGGCGCCGAGCGCCATCGCCGGAACCAGGCGCCCTGTGCCGAGGGAGCGGCCCGAGGCCGACCCCGACCACCTTCCTGCATCACTGCACCCGTACTTCGGCGCATCGCTCAGCGAGCTGCGTTGGCGCTGGATGGCGCCCGGCGTGCATTGCATCCGTGCCGAGCAGATGCCCTCGCTGATCATGCTGAAGATTGCCCCGGGCAAGTGCCTGCCCATGCACAGCCATGGCCGCAGCGAACTGACCCAGATCCTGCGGGGTTCGTACAATGATGCGCTGGGGTTGTTCGCATCGGGTGACGTGGCAGATCTGGACGAAGACGTGGAGCATCAACCGGTGACCGCGCCCGGTGTCCCCTGCATCTGCGTGTCAGCGCTGGATGCGCCGCTGGTGTTCAGTGGCTGGCTGGCGCGGAAGATCCAGCGTTTCGTGAAACTCTAGCGGGGATGACGATGGCCGGGACGGGCGCATTACGGATTCTGTTGACCGGTGCCGCAGGCCTGGTCGGGCAAGGTGTGGCGCTGGCCTGCCACCGCTCACCACAGGTGTCCGGCCTGACAGCGCTGGTCCGCCATCCGGGAAGTCTGAGCGGCGCCGGCAGCGAACTGATCGTTCCGGACTTCCTGCGTATCCAGGACCGGTCGGATGAACTGGCCGGGTTCGATGCCTGCTTCTACTGTGCCGGGGCGCCACCGGTTGGCACGGCAGAGGCCGAGTACCGACGCGTGACCCTGGACACCACTCTGGCGGTGGCCCTTGCCTGGGCGGCTGCGAATCCCGAAGGGTGCTTTCTGTATGTATCCGGTGCCGGCGCGGACCCTCGGAGCCGGCTGATGCCGTTGAGGATCAAGGGCGAGACCGAAGTCGCATTGCAGAGCCTGCCGGTGCGCACCGTGATGCTGCGCCCGGGCGGTGTCAGGCCGGTCCCGGGCACCGGCACCCGTCATGCCCTGTTGAAGCCCCTTTACTGGGGCGGTGCGCCATTGATGAAACTGGCCGGTGCGGTTGCACCTTCGTTGGTGACGAGCAACCTGGCACTGGGCCAGGCGATGATTGCCTTGGCCGTCAGGGAGCATCCACCGGCGACGGTGGAGTGCGCGGACATCAACCGGATCGCGGCCGGCGGGCGCGATCCGGCGTCCTGACCTCAGTGTGGCGCTGCCTCCAGCGCGGTGCGCACGGCCGTCGCCAGATCACTTCGGGTGAACGGCTTTGGCAGCAGCGCAACGGCCCGCCCTTGGCTGCCCACCTGGTCGTGGTCACGGGGATAGCCCGACGTGAACAGCACGGCGACCTCCGGCCAGCGTTCACGGACTTCCCGCACCAGCTCCCAGCCCGACATGCCGGGCATCACCACGTCCGAGAACAGCAGGTCCACCCTGGTATCCGGGCGTTCCAGCAGCCGCAGTGCGGAAGGGCCGTCGTGGGCTTCCAATACCCGGTAGCCCAGCAGCCGCAGTGCATCCACCGTGTGGGCGCGGACATCGTCGTTGTCCTCGGTCACCAGGATGGTTTCCTCGCGCGGCGAATAGCCTGCCAGGCCGGTCTGCGGAGTGCGCGCCTCGCTGGGCAACGGCAGCAGTGAACGCGGGAACATCATGGTGATGCTGGTGCCGCCGCCTTCCACCGAATCGATCAGCACGTGGCCGCCTGACTGCTTGACGAACCCGTGCACCATCGACAGGCCCAGGCCGGTGCCACGGCCAACCTGCTTGGTGGTGAAGAAGGGTTCGAAGACCCGGGCGAGCGTCGCCGCATCCATGCCGTGGCCGTTGTCGCGCACCCGCAGCATCACGTACTCGCCCGGCGTTGCATCCGGGAACAGCGCGGCATAGTCGTGGTCCAGATGGCTGTTGTCGACTTCAATCACCAGCCGCCCGCCATGCGGCATCGCATCGCGGGCGTTGACCGCCAGGTTTAGTACGGAGGCCTCCAGTTGGCTGATGTCGATCTCCACGCACCAGATGTCCTCCGCGCTGCGGATCTCCAGCTGCACCAGTTCACCCAGTGCACGCTGCAGCATGTCGTGCATGTCCAGCAGGCGGACATTGAGGTCAGCGGCCTGGCTGCGCAGCGGCTGGCGGCGGGCAAACGCCAGCAGGCGCTGGGTCAGGCTGGCGGCACGGCCCACCCCCTTCAGCGCATTGTCCAGCGCACGGCCCACCAGCGCACCGGCCTCGCCAGCCCTTTCACTGAGCAGCATGGCGTGCTCGACATTGCCGGAAATGACGGTCAGGATGTTGTTGAAATCATGCGCGATGCCGCCGGTGAGCTGACCGACCGCCTCGATCTTCTGTGACTGGCGCAGCGCGTGCTCGGCCTGCAGGCGTGCGGTGGTTTCGACGGCCTCGGAGACAACGGCGGTGACCGCCCCTTCGGCGTCGAGCAGCGGACGGAACGAGAAGTCGAAGCTGCGGCGGCCGGTCGGGAGCTCCAGCTCCAGCGCATGCAGTGAACTGCGGCCCTGCGCTGCGTCTCCGACGGCGCGGTCGATCGCTGCGCCCATGCCCTCGGTGGTGGCGAACCAGACCGATTCGGCGAAGTGCTGGCCAACAATGTCCTTCTTGTCTGCAAGTACAGCGGCCAAGGAAGCGTCATTGGCATCGACCACGCATCCGCGCAGATCCAGCAGCACCTGATGCTGGAAGCTGGACTCGAAGATCGCCTGCAGGCGCCGCTTGCTGGCGCGCAGCTCGGCCGTGCGCGCCTGCACCTGCTGCTCGAGCAGCTGGTTGTCCTCACGCAGGGCCAGCTCGGCCTGCTTCAGCAGCGAGATGTCGCTGCCCAGGCAGATGTAGCCGGCCACGCTGCCATCGGCGGCATGCTCCGGCACGCATTCCATCTGTACGAAACGCGACTCGCCACTGCGATGGACGAGCTCGACCTGGAAGCTCGTGCGTTCGCCCTGCAGTACCCGTTCAAGGCTGGGCAAGGCGTGTTCGAAAGCGGAGATGCCGCTGACATCGCGCGCGGTCCGGCCCAGCAGCTCGGCCAGGCTGACTCCATGCCAGTCCAGGAACGCCTTGTTGGCGAACCGGTAGCGATGCGCGTTGTCGAGCTGGGCGATCAGCGCGGGTACGGCATCGGTGACCTGCTGCAGCTGCGCCTGGCTCTCGTTCAGCGCCGCCTGGGCATGCATCAGCTGGGCGCGTTCATGGGCTTCCTGGCGAGCGCGGCGGATCGCATCCGGCAGGCGTTGCAGGCGCTGCTTGACGACGTAATCGCGCGCGCCACGGGTCAGCGCCTGTACGGCCAGCTCTTCCGTCAGTGTGCCGGAGACGAAGATGAAAGGGGTCTGTGGAATCCGCTCGCGCGCCAGCGCGAGGGCCGCATCGCCATCGAATCCGGGCAGCACATGGTCGGCCAGGATCACGTCGAACGCACGGTTGTCGATGGCCTCGATGAACGCATTGCGCGTCCACAGGCGCTCGACCTCGAACTCCAGGCCGGCACGCCGCAGCTGTGCGGTGATCAGCTCCGCATCAAGCGCGCTGTCCTCCAGCATGAGGATGCGCAGGCGCTCGCTGCGGCGCGATCCATCACGCATTGTGCTGCCCCGAGCCGCTGGGCCGGTGCGGTGGTGGCTGGTTGGTGATGCCCCAGAACATGCCCAGTCCTTGGATGGCGTCAAAGAACTCCTTGAAGTCGACCGGCTTGACCACGAATGCGTTGACGCCCAGTTCGTAACTGCGCACCAGATCCTGCTCCTCGCGCGAAGAGGTCAGCATCACAACCGGGGTGCTGCTCAGGTACGGGTCGCCACGGACCTGCTCCAGTACCTCCAAGCCATTGACTTTGGGCAGCTTCAGGTCCAGCAGCACGACCACCGGACCGCCGTGCATGGCACCGGCGAACTTGCCTTCGCAGCGCAGGTAATCCAGCGCTTCGGCGCCGTCGCGTACATGGATGACATCGTTCAACAGCTGGCAGCGCTCAAGCGCGGCCATCGTCAGCTCTGCATCCTTGGGGCTGTCCTCTACGAGGAGGATCGGCCGCAGGTCCCTCATGGGTGTTCTCCTGTGGAGCGGGGTAGGGTGAAGTGAATGGTCGCGCCCTTGCCGGGCTCGCCCTCGGCCCAGGTGCGGCCGCCATGGCGGCCGATGATGCGGCGGACATTGGCCAGGCCGATGCCGGTGCCTTCGAACTCTTCGACGTGGTGCAGGCGCTGGAACACGCCGAACAGCTTGTCCACGTAGCGCATGTCGAAGCCGCAGCCGTTGTCGCGCACGAAGAAGTGGTCTTCCTCGTCGTTTCGCTCGTGACCAACCTCGATCACTGCATGTTCGCGCTCGCGGGTGAACTTGATCGCGTTGGCCAGCAGGTTCTGCCAGACCAGGCGCAGCATCGTCGGATCGGCTTCAACCTCCGGCAGCGGTGCGAGCGTCCACTGCACGTCGCGGCCGGTGTAGTCCAGGGCCAGGCTCCGGCGCACATCCTCGGCCAGCGCGGTCATGTCCAGCCGCACACGCCCCAGCGTGGAGCGTCCCATCTGCGAGAAGCTGAGCAGGTCATCCACCAGCGTGCCGGCGGACTTGGCCGATTCCACGATCGTGTCCAGGAAGCGGCGCTCGGTATCGTTCAGGCGTTCGCCCGCCGAGCTGCCCAGCAGCTCGGAATAGCCGACAATGTGACGGAAGGGAGCGCGCAGGTCGTGGCTGACCGAATACGAGAAGGCTTCCAGTTCCTTGTTACTGCGGAGCAGCTGCTCGTTCAGTTCGGCCATTTCCTCGGCCTTGCGCAACACGATATCGACGATGGCCGTGCGCATTTCGTGTGCCGCTTCGCAGTCAGCGTCGCTCCACGGCAGGCTGCGCTGCTGCACGGTCTCCTTCCAGGCCTCGAACGAGTTGCGCGGGGACAGCGCAACGCCCGGTGCGGCTTCCTTGCGGGGATCGCCACCCCAGCGCACGGTACGCACCACTTCCGGCCGGAACCACATCAAATAACTGTCATGCAACTGCGAAATGGACACCGCCAGCAGGCCGCTGGCCACATCGGCCAGGTGCGCGGCAGGCGACCAGTCGGCTGCCAGGTGATCGGTGCAGTAGGTTTCCTGACCGGCCTGCTGCGCGGCCAACCAGTTCGCCAGGGCCAGCACGTCGCTGGCGGAAGGGCACTGGCCAACACGCAGGCAATCGCCTTTGTGAACGATCGCCGCGCCGGCCGCGCCGGTCAGCGACAGAAGGCTGGCCTCGTCCTGGCGCAGGGCCGCCATGAAGTCCTCGTCGCCGGCCATGCGACCCAGCAGCTTGACCAGTATCGAGCGCCGCGCGACGCGCTCTTCGATCGCACGCGCCCGCTCCTTCAACGCGATCTGCAGCGACAGGATCTGGCCCATGAGCTCGCAGGCGGTACGCACGTGGTAGGGCAGGCGCCGTGGCTGCACGGTGTGGCAAGACACCAGCCCCCACAAGCGGCCTTCATGCACCAGCGATACCGACATCGATGCGCCGGTCCCCATGTTGCGCATGTACTGCAGGTGGACCGGCGAGACGCTGCGCAGCACGGCCAGGCTCAGGTCGGTGGCTGGTGCGTCGCGATGGTCGTCGGCCCGCATCAACGGCGCGGGGGTGTAGTTGTTGTCCGCGATCAGGCGCACCCGGTTGCGGCGGTAGAGTTCGCGGGCCTGCGCAGGAATGTCCGATTCGGGGAAGCGCAGGTCAAGGTAGGACGGCAACAGGCCGTTGCCATCCTCGGCCACCACGATGCCATTCCAGCCGGCATCGAACTGATAGACCAGGGTGCGGTCAAAGCCGGTCAGCCGGCGCATGTGCGCGGCAGCCAGCTGGCAGAGGTCTTCCACGGTGCCGGCCGACTCGATCCCGGCCATCAGCTCGCGGATGGCCGGATACAGTTCTTCCAGCGAGCCGGGCTGGCCGGGAACCGGCGCTTCCAGCTCGACCAGCAGATCGGTGGCGGAGCGGTGCACCAGCAGTTGATGGCGGCCATGGCCATCCAGATGCACGGCACCGACATGCGCGCTGCTGCCGACCGTCGCCTGCTGGAACAACGGCTGGAACGGCGCCAGCGCACCGCCAAGCACCTTGCTGACATGCTGCGCCAACGGCTCGCCGAACTGCTGCAGCAGCCCCGGATGGCTGATGGCGCGCTCGAGCACCTGCAGGGACTGCGGCTCAACGACCAGAAGCACACCGTACGGCTGGATCGCGCCGGGGGTATGGATCGGTTCGCGCGCGCAGCTGGACGAGGCGGTGTCGTGCGCGGATTCAGCAGAAGGCATCAAGGGCAGGGCTCATGGTTCGTGGATGGCTGGATAGCCCAGTGATACATCCGTATCCATCAATGGTGAAGCAAAATCGTGCATCCGCCTACCAGTGTGTGCGTGTGAAGCGTGTTTCTGTCCAAGCTGAATTCTTCATGTAAAGACCAGGTCGAACACTTGCAGTTTTCGCGAAGAGTACATCTGCGCTGCACATCAGCTCGACAGGTCATTGCCTAGGGTGGGTCCACTTCCCTGAGCGACCGCCCCGTGAATCTGCAGACCGTGCCCTTGCCCCCGTATCGCATGCTGCCTGACAGCTGCCAGTTCGAACTGCTGGATGTGGATGCGCTGCAGGACCCTGCCAGTGGCCGGTTGCTGCATCTGTACTCGCTGGTGGCCCGTTGCCTGTCCTGCGAGACGATCTTCAAGGCAGAGGAAGGGCAGGGCCTGGTCAGCCATACTGCGGCGCGGGTGGTGCGATGCCCCACTGGCTGCGGACAGCAGGCCTTCAAGCCGGCCCTGCTGCGGAGCTGGCACCGGCAGGCCGCGGCCCAGGCGTGACCGGCAGAGGTCACAGCAGCCCGGGATTGGCTCGCCATACCGCGAAGTTGAGCGCTGAAGCGAACGAGATCCAGGCCAGATAGGGAAGCAGCAGCGCCGCCGCAATCGGACGGACGCGCGCAAACGCGACGGTTGTTGCGCATACCAGCGCAACCAACACAAGAATGTCGGCGAAGGCCAAGGCGCCCAGCTTCCAGCCGAAGAACAGCCAGCTCCACAGCGCATTGACGGCAAGCTGCACCAGGTAGAGCATCAGCGCCGGTCGTGCTCCACGCCAGCCGCGTTCGCGCCAGACCAGCCAGGCGGCAATGGCCATCATGGCGTAGAGCAAGGTCCACACCGGACCGAAGACACTGGCCGGTGGTGCCCACGGGGGAAGGGCGAGGGTGGTGTAGAAGCTTGCCGCGGATGCCGACGCCCACGCCCCCAGAGTGGCCGCGATGAAGGTGATCGCCATCCATCCCAGAAGCCCGAAAACCTGTGAACTCCGCTTCATACCGTGCAGCTCCATGATGCGCTTGATTGCGTCTACGCACTGAGGCCGCAAATGGATGCAGGCCGCCAGCCTTCAGTCCGATGAACCTGCGGCGCCCGTTCCCTGGCTCGCTGGCAGCAGGGAAGGCCGCTGATCAAACCACTCGCGTGCCTTGGCCAGGTGCCACTGGCGCTGGTCACCGTCCAGCTCGATGCCCGCACCCAGCAGCCCCCAGCGCAGATACAGGTCCCCGCGCTTGCGCTGGTCGAGCAGATCCAGCCGCGCGCGTACCGACAGGCGATCGTTCTCGGCCTGCAATCCATCGATGACCAGATGGCCTGGGCGCCAGCGCAGCGTTGCCTGTGCCTGTACCTGTCCGGAATCCAGCAGCGACAAAGTCCAGCGCGGGTAGTCGGTGCGCTCTGCGAACAGTGCAAGCAACGGACGGGCGTCGCTGAGATCCAGATCCGTGGTGGCATCGACCTGGAAGGGCGACTGCGCATCGATGCGGCCACGCTTGAAGGCCACGCGGCCCTTCCATGCACTTGGGCGCTCTGTACCGGCCACCTGCACATTGCGCAGCTCCACGGTGGTGCCGGAGAGATCGAAATGACGTTCATTGAAGTCACCGCGGCGCAGGGTCGCGTTCACGCCGATATCGCCGCCCATTTCCAGTCCCGCCACCTTGGCACTGGCGTTGCGCGCAAACAGCCGGGCCGTGCCATGACCGACGCGTCCATCGGTGTCGAGCGTGGCATCGCCGCTCAGGCTGCCGGTGCCTTGAAGCAGCCGCACCTGCGGCGAGCCGAGGTAGCGGTTGTAGGCCGTCAGATCAGGGATGGTGGCTTCACTGAAGCGCAGCTGCGCGCGCACCCCTTTGCGCAACTCCTGCAGGCGGCCATCGCCGGCCAGGTCCAGGGCCAGGTCACGGCCGTCGAACAGGCGCACGCCCTTGGCATCGGTTGGCTGCGCAGTGAATCGTGGCAGTCGGACAGCCAGCTGTGCCTGGCTGGGGCTGCCGGCCTTCAATACGCCATGGGCACTGGCCGTGCCCGCCAAGCGGACGCCGGCGACCTCGGCCACGGCCGCGGCCGCCGGGATGTCCACGGTGCTGCCTTCGATCAGTTCGCCGTTGCGCAGGCGCAGATCGGCTTTCAGCGTGCCGCCTCCGTCCAGTTGCAGCCACGGCTTGCGGACGAACAGGGCAGGGATCCAGTTGAGCGAAGTGAACGTCCATTCGCCGCGCACGGTACCAGAGCTGCGCTCCAGCAGCTGGGCGGGCTGCTGGAAGGGGATGTCGCGGCCACTGACGTGCAGTTCGGCATCCACTTCGCTGCCTGAGCCGGGTTTGGGCGGCAGGCGGGCCTGCAGGCGCAGGTCGTTGGCCACATTGAGCTGCAGGGCCAGCACGCCGCGGTCGGGGGCGCCGTCACCCAGGTAGAGCGGCACCTGCCAGATTGCGCGGTCCCCGGGCTGCAGCTGGCCGTCGATCAGGTGCAGCGCCAGTTGCAGGCGTCCGGGTATGGGCGCGCTGGAGATCTTCGGCGTTGTGGCATCCGTGTCCATGCGCAGGCCCTGGCTGCGGGCGTGGACCTCGAGCTGGGCATGCAGCAGCTTCAGCTTGGCCAGACCAGGCGCCTGGTCCCGATAGTGGCGCGGATAGCTGAAGCGTGCGCTGAGATTCATGTCACCCAGCAACTGCACACCGTCATAGCTGGTGTCCGCGTCGGCGAACGCAACTTCGGACTCGAAGAGCTCCGAAGGCCCGCCGCGTAGCTGCTTGAGGAAGCCCACCGTGCCGTGGCCCTTGCCGATGATCAGCAGCTTGCCAAAGCGTGCGCTGCGGATGCTGTCGCTGTGGATGGCGTCGAAACGCAGGGTCCAGCCGCGGTCACTGCGCGGCGGTGGCGGGATGGCTTCTTCGACGCGGCTGATCTCGGCGGAAACCCCCGTCGCCTGCAAGCGCGGAACCCGCACCTCGCGCTGGAACAGGGGCAGCACCGCCAACCGGGCGCTGGCGCGCTCGGCATGCAGCGCGTAGACCGTGTGGTTCACGTGGCCGCGCATGTGCACGTTCCAGGCGATGACATGGCCGGGCAGCAGCGTGATGGCCGGGCCGGTGGTCATCACGAACTTGTGCGGCTTGCGGTTGGTGACCTGATCGAACAACGGGGTATTGAGGAAGATGTTGCCGGCCAGCAGGTACAGCAGGTAGACGCCCAGCAGGACGTAGGCAGGAACGCGCCACCGTCGAAGCCGGTGCGGGATGTGCACGGAAACAGGAGGCATCTACTGCTCTGAGGGCCGGAATTTCCACAACTATTGCGTAGCCGACGGCGGTGGCGCGTGAAGCGGCTACGGGGCGGAAGCTTGATTCTGGTAGTGTCCGGCCTGGTCACCACCACAGATCTGCAGGAGACGCATGGAGATCCGGCCCGCCCGTGCAGGCGATTTCGGCGCGATGTGGGGCATGTTCAAGACGGCCATTGCGGCGCAGGATGCGCTGCCTTTTGCCTCCTCTTTTGAGGTCGAAACCTTTCGCGCGCATTGGTTCCTGTCGCAGACACCTTATGTGGCCGTTCTGCAGGGCCGAGTGGTGGGCATGTACAAGATGGGCCCGAACTTCCCTGATCTGGGGGCGCATGTGGCCAGCGCCACGTATGTGGTGGATGCGCCGGCACAAGGGCAAGGTGTGGGCCGGGCCCTGGTGGAACACAGCCTGGAGCGGGCGAGGGCGGAAGGGTTCCTGGCCATGCAGTTCAATTACGTGGTCAGTACCAATGGCCCGGCCGTGGCGTTGTATCGGAAGCTGGGGTTTGCGGTAGTGGGGACGCTGCCACAGGCGTTTCGGCACCGGGAATTGGGGCTGGTGGACGTCTTTGTGATGCACCGGTTCCTGTGATGCGATGCGTTGGTCGCACGTGGCCGGCGATATCCAGCCGAGGCTGGCTGCACAGTTCCTGAGGATGTCCCTCATTCTCAGCGCATCGACGCGGGCCCGCGCCTAGATGGCATGGAGCTCGCCGGCATGGAACGAGCCGAATAGCGTGACGCGTCACGGCCAGTGAGCGGCTACGGCTGGGGTGCCAGAACGCGCTCCTGAGGCCTCGGTCGTTGGTGCCGAATCGGCGAAAGCGCTCTTGCCAGGCTGGCGTGCAGCCACGGCAAGATCAGCGGCAAAACTACGCCCGCAAAGCCGTCTTTACCGGCCACTGTCAGATCCGCAAGATCCTTTGCCATTCCTGCAGAGGTTGAGGGAAGTCCAAAGGGCGGTTGGCAGTGATCGAATCACTGACAATCAGGCCGGCGCCTGGAGTGGATCAGGGGCGTGACTGGTGGAGCCTGGATCGGGCAGTGGCGTAATGAACATAATATACATTATGCGAAATGCTGTATCGGGCTACGGCCGCGTTCGTGTCCTCGGCGTGGCAATGGCTGTGCCTCTGGCTCGGCTCTTGCCTGCGCCCTCAGTCCCCGGCCAAGGATGAGATCGCGGCATGATTGAGTTTGACCCGCACCACCGTATTGACCTGACCGGCCCTTGGGCCGGTTTTTCTTTCCTCGGTGACCGCCTGATCACGCCTGAAGGTCGCGAGCTGCTGCCTGAAGACCTGGCGTGGCTGTCGCTCACCGCCTGCCAAGCGCAGGAATGGCGCCGCATGATGGAAGCTGCACGCTCGGTACCGTCGATCGACAGTTCCAAAAATGTGAGCAATCCCGACGCCGGCATTCGCCATCATCCTGCCACTGTCGTCAATCTGCGGGACGTGGTGTGCCGGCGCAAACAGCGTTCCGCGGTGGCGATGGCTGGCCCTGACGCCGAGCCACCAGCGGCAGTCCTGCCTGTATCGGGGCCGAGGCCTCGCCAGCGCGTGTGAGGCGCTTCCGTAGGGGCGCTGCCCCTACACCCCGACATCAAGTCTTAAGGCTCTTCAGCGCGGCGCCTACGGACGCTACCGCCTTATCGTAATTCTGGATCAACGGCGGACCATACCTGCGCAATTGATCTTCGATGCTCTCTATGTGCTCGACTACCCACGAACTGTCCGTCGACGCTCCAAGCTTAAGCCGAGCCTGTTCGAATTCCTCAAGAAGACGGTTGTTGTAGAGAAAACTGTCCACCGAACCCTTGAGGTCAATGTATCCCTGGATAACGAGGGTCGCCGTGCGCTCATCAACCAAGCCCAACTGGTCCGCATTCTTCGCAAACAAAGTGAAGTAGTCGCTTTGAAGGGGAAAAATGGACCCAAACCCCCCGCGCCCACCCGCTGCCTTCCATTTGGCGATTTCAGGGCCTAGTGATTGCTCCGCCATCTTCAGGACCGCTTCCATTTCTACGCGAAGACCCAGTTTCAGCCGAGCGATAGCTGCCTCGTCCGATTTCGCTTCAGCGACCCTGTCAGCAGATATCTGGCGATCGACGGCCTTTGTAGCCGCGACCGCACCGATCAAGCCACCTGCAATTGTCTGTACCAACGGGCTGCCGATGATGGCCTCCAGCCCTGCCCACATTGCTCCAAAAATCATGGATACGTCGTCCATTACGCCCCCCTCTTGCGGTCCATTTCGTCCGATTCTATCCCGTCATCCATTGGCCTGCCGGTGCCAGGACCGAGGCCTCGCCAGCGCGTGTGAGGCGCTGCCGTAGGGGCGCTGCCCCTACACCCCGGCTAGAATGCGCGCAGGACGCCTTGGGGGCCGTATGGAACGCGAACGACCGGAGTACCTGCAACCCATCCCACGCTCGCGCTGGGAATTTCCGTGGCTCGGCCTGTGGGCCGTGATCCTATTGGGTATGGCCGGTGCTGGAATCTGGCTGCATCTGCGGACCGGCGACGCTTGGAATGCGCGCTTCCAAGCCGAACCTATGCCAGCTCAGTCAGCCAGCGCCAACCCGGCTCCCCAGCTCGAGCCAGTCACGGACCGAAAAGCAGCGTTGGCGGAGATCCGCGCACGCCGAGAACAGGCAGAACGAGAGGTCAAGCAGCGCCGGGAAGAGATCCGCTGCATAGGAGGTGTTGCGTTCCGGCGCATTCCGGGCGGCTGGGAGAACATCCCGGCCGAAACCTGCCCGTGAGCGTTTAGTTCTTCTGGCGCGCCTGCTGGCGCGCGAACGCCCGATCCATCCATCGGGCAACCCAGATCGGTCGCGTGGTTCCTTGGTCTGATCAAAGTGGCGCTTGCGGCGGTATTCGACCAAGGACATGACGGCTCCCCGTTACTTGCCCAGGTGCTTGCGAACCGCTGCGGAGGTAGGACCCACGGCTTTGACTGCGGCCCGGAGCTCGTCGGCGGACACACCCAATGCCTTGGTCCAATACTGCAGCTCGTAATCCTCGTTGACATTGATGCGGTCGCGGTCCGGGCTGCCAGTGTTCTTCTTGTCGTCGCTCATGAGATTCTCCTAGTCTGATCAGGCGCTCTTTCGAGCCCTCTTGGTGGGAGTCTTCTTGGCCGCTTTTTCTGCTGGGGCCTTTTTTGCGGCGGCCTTCTTGGCAGACTTGCTGTCTTTGGCAGACGGCTTGGAGGCGGTCTTCACCGGGGTTGCCTTCGCCGGGGGGCGCTTGTTGGTTTCCAGGCTCTTCTGGAGCAAGGCCACGAAGTCCACCACGTTGGTCGCCGAATCCTCGCGGCGCTCGGGCTCCTCAAAGGTGGTCGTGGCGCCGGCCTGCTTCACCCGCTTTTTGATGATGTCCGATAGGCGCTCGCGGAACTCGTCCTGGTAGCTGTCCGGTTGCCATTCCGACGTCATGCTCTCAATGAGCTGCTTGGCCATCTCAAGTTCTTTGGGAGCCACCCGGTAGTCGGATGCTTGGCCTTGAGGCAACTTGTATTCGTCCGGCGACACCAACTCCTGCGGATAGCGCAGCAGGATCATCACCAGCGCATCGTCCTCGGGCATCACCGCACAGATGTATTCGCGGGTGCGGATGACTACCCTGGCGATGCCAACCTTACCCGTTTCCTTCAGGGTCTCTCGCAGAAGCACATAACCCTTCTCGGCCTTCTTGCCGGGCACCAGGATGTAGGGCTTTTCGAAAAACCGCAGACCAATGCTCTCGGCGTTGACAAACGCCTCTACGTCGATGGATTCGTGCGTCTCGGGTGCGGCTGCAGCGATGTCTTCCTTTTCTATGACGACGTAGCTTCCCTTGTCATACTCGAAGGCTTTGACGATGTCCTTCCACGGCACCTCTTCGCCGGTCTCAGCATTGACGCGCTCGTATCGGATGGACTTCTTGTTGCGAGCGTCCAACATTCGGAAACTGAGGTCCATGCGTCGCTCGGCACGGCCCCGTCGGCCGGGCGTGAACCCAGCCAACGAGAGTCAATGACTCACTTCTTTGCTTCAACGCCAGGGGTGGCGTCGCGGACCATGAATTCTTCGGTGACCTCGGGCAGATGGGCCGCCAGCCAGTCGGCCATGGCCTCTTCCTGAACCAGAATCTCTTCACAGACTCTCACGGTTTCGGCATCACCGGCGGTCTTGGCAGCAGCGATAAGCGCCGTGTAGGACGCGATTTCGAAGTGCTCGAAGACGTAGCCGGCCATGGCGCCTTTGACGATCTCATCAGAAGCCGTCATGCCGCCGACGGCCTGACCGAAGGCCGCCATCTTGCCCATCACATCCTTCAGGGTCGACGGGGAGCCGCCCAGCCGCTTGATGCAACCTTCCAGCAGTTCGCGCTGGCCGATGGTCTCCTGGATGTGTTCTTCAATGCGTGCCTTCAGCACCGGGTAGTGCTCGATCCGGGACGCCTGGCCCTTGAGCATGGTTTCCGCCTGCTGCTCCATCGCGTGTGCGTCGCGCAGCCAATCCAACAGGTTCTCTTTGAGCTCTGCCATGGTGATCTCCGTCAGGGAATGGACCTCCACCCTAACGAGGCGCCCATGGCAGCAAGGCGACGCCACCGTGAAGGCATGGCGAACGCCCGTGCTTGCTTAGTCAAGCAGCCCCAACAACGAGCGATGCGCCGCCACGCCAGCGAGCGCGCCTTCTCCGATGGCCAGGGCGATGTTGCCTGCGAACCGGGCTGCGTCCCCGCAGGCGAACACTCCTTCCACGGTGGTCTGCTTCGCCGAGTCCGTTGAAATGCAGCCAACAGATTCGGTTTCACACCCCAGTTGGTGTGCGATCGGGGAGCATAGTTTCGTTTCGGGGTGTAAAAAGAGGGCCCGTAGCTTTAGCCGGCGTCCGTCGACCAGGTCCGCCGTGGCTTCTCCAGAAACGCCGACCAACGGTGTTCGCTCCAAGGCCGCATCAATGCCGTTAAGCTGATTCTCCAGAGCGTTCAATGCCTGCTCCGTCCGATCTCCCCGGTGGAAGATCATGATTTTCCCCCATTGCTGCAATGCCTTGGCATGCGCCAACGCATCGTCGTCTGCGGCGACCAGAAGCCCAAGCGACCCTCCGCAGATCTCGTAGCCGTGGCAGTAAGGGCAATGGAGGACGCTCTTTCCCCAGCGCTCTTCCAAGCCGGGGATTTCCGGGAGCTGGTCCACGACCCCGTGGGCCAGCACCAATCGATGTGCGGACACTGTTCTCCCAGAGGCACAGGTGACCTTGAATCCGGTCCGGGCAGAGCCCTGCGCACCCACCGCCTCGGCGGCGATCCAGCGCACGCGGCTGTAGGCTTGAAGTTGCCGCCGAGCGGTTGTCAAAAGATCGGCCGGGGCGCATCCATCCCAACCGAGGCAGCCATGGGCTCGGCTGGCGGCGCGGTTCCTTGGCAGCCCATGATCAATGATCACCACTGATCGACAGGCCCGAGCAAGCTGAAGCGCGGCGGACATCCCAGCGAAACTTCCACCGATCACGACGGCGTCTACAGGATTGGGAGCAACGGCGTCGTTTGTCATGGGCATCCATCTGAGGGAAAGAGTCGTTCCAGGTGCCCCTATCTGACGCCTACACCGTCGGCCGCCCGTGTAGAACGAGTGGCGACGGAGCGAAAAGGGATTTCACGGCGTCGGACGCGCAGCTCACCTTCGCTCCCTCTCCCACTGGGTTCGCAGAAAACTGGTGAGCGCAGAGTAGAGCCGGCGTGAGAACGGGACCCCAACTTGGAGACCAGACGCAATGCGATGGCTCTTAGTGTGGGATGCAGGAGGGCAACCCCACATGAGTACCCGTCTCGAAATTGATTTGATGATCGCTCAGCTTGAGGAGAAGCTACCGGAATGGGCAGCGCTCTACTCCGAGGAGCAGTTTCTCCGGATGCTCGCTGAAGCATTGAGCTACATCGCGGTCAGCGCAGACCCCGACGCTCGGACGCACTGCGTGATGCGCACGGGGTGCTTGGACCCAAGCAGTAGCGAAGCATACTGGGGACGGCAATACGGTCGACACGAGTCCTGACCCCACATTCGGCACATTCGCTTGTCCTTGATCCGGCGTGGCTCGTCCTGAATGCTCTCCAGCGCTACGCCAACTTGATACCCCAGCGTCATCAATCTTTGTTCCATGACCTGCATCGCTCGCGTCCCGCCCACCATCACCCCATCCTTGCTGAACAAGCCACATCGTCTGCATTAGCGAGTCTCGACGGCTCAACGCAGCGGATGTGAAGGTTTCGTAACGCCCAAACGGTGGGCCCTTCCTACACTGCCCCACCTGTCGCCTCCGGTGGCTAGCCACGAGGATGACCCATGATCAGCCAGCAACGCTCTACAGATGCTCTTAGCGATGAGTCCAGGCAGTTCAGCCTTCTGGTGAACTCGGTCACGGACTACGCGATTTATATGCTGGACACCGCCGGCTTCATCCGGACGTGGAACACCGGAGGGCAGCGGATCAAGGGCTATACCGCAGCTGATGTTGTAGGGTCCCACTTCTCTAGGTTCTATCTTCCAGAGGAGGCGGAAGCGGGGTTTCCACAACGCAATTTGCGCGTTGCCGCTGAAGAAGGACGATACGTCTGCGAAGGCTGGCGCTTGCGCCAAGATGGAACGCCGTTCCGCGCGAGCGTGGTCATTGACCCTATTTGGGTCGACGGTGATCTCGTCGGATTCGCCAAGATCACGCGTGACATTACCGAACTCCATCAGGCTCAAGAGCAACTGCTTGATGCGCAGCGCGAACTGTTTCAAGCGCAAAAGATGGAAGCGATTGGCAAGTTCACGCTGGGGTTGGCGCACGACTTCAACAACCTACTCACGATCATCGCCAACTGTCTGGACATGGTCAGTATCCACGTGGATAACCCTGCAGCCGCGGCGCTCATTGACACCGCCCAGCGTGCGGGCGAACGGGGAACACTATTGACGCGTCAGCTGCTGACCTTTGGCAAGGGGCAGACCCTGGTCCCGGAGAAGGTCCGGCTGGGAAGGCTTCTGCATGAGTTCGAGGGCATGCTTAAACGCGCGGCTGGCGACCACGTTGACGTGGCCATCCAATTGCCCGACGAAGATGTGGAGATTGAGCTTGATAAGGCCCAGCTGGAGGCCGCCATCCTGAACTTGGTATGCAACAGCCGCGATGCCATGCCTCAGGGTGGACAGATCACTGTGTCAGCGGCAATTCGCTCTCTGCAGAGCCCATCCACCCCCATGAATGGCCCGCTAGATTACGCCTGCATCACGGTCTGCGACGATGGCGAGGGCATTCCCAAGGAAGTGCAGGAACGGGTTTTCGAGCCGTTCTTCACCACCAAGTCCATCGGCAAAGGAAGTGGATTGGGGCTAAGCCAAGTATTTGGGTTCACGAGCCAGTCGGGGGGCTACACCGAATTGATCAGCGAAGTCGGGAAAGGAACCCGGGTTAGTCTTTTTTTCCCTATTCGAGTCCATTGAAATGCCGATCCATGTTCTTTTCGTAGAAGATGAAGAAGATCTCCGCGCAGTGGTTGCCGACGCCCTCAGTGCCCAGGGTTTCGATGTCACCACCGCCAGCACGGGAATTGAGGCAATTGCACACCTTCGCGGCGAGGGGAAGTTCACCATCGTTGTGACGGACTACAGCATGCCAGGCTCTGCGACCGGCTTGGACGTGGCGGTTGAAGCGGCTTTGTCCCAACCGCTGGCGAAGGTAGTGATTTCGTCAGGGCTTCAGCGGTCTCAGTTGCCAGTGCTTCCTGAAAACGTCCGTTTTCTTCCCAAGCCCTACCGATTTCGCCAGCTCACCACGGCCATTCATGAGCAAGTGGATTGCCGCCGGGGGACCTAGGATGAGTGCCGCACGCCGTAGCTTCCGTCAAGCGCAGCGCCTCGGGAGACCAACAGGAGCAACCGATCCATCGCTGTCGCGTTCATGGCCTCGCCGTCGCCTCGCCTCTTGAATCCGGCCCAATCGCCGAGCGCGGTTGAAGTCAGCTCGCTTGGCTCTACGGGGAGCCATTTCATCGGCCAGAACGGAAGCCGGCGATCGGAGACCGCGCTTCTCTGCAGCTCCAGGACATGATGGTGGCTAGAGGCTCCAAGGACGCGCGAATATGCAACATCTAGCCCGTCTGACGGCCCTTCCAAGTATTGAAGGAAGCGCTCGCCGTCAAAAAGAAGAATGCCGCTGACGCCGGCGTCTCGATTGAAGCGGGCTGCGTCGTCCACGAGATCGTCCAGCTTGCTCCCCCGCAACCCTAGCTTGTCTCCCATCAGAGCATTCGAAGCTTCGCTGACATACACCACCGCCCTAATGGGCATCGCGCGCTCCCTCTCCATATGGTCGATGCACGTTAGCAAATATGAATGATGTAGCTCTCTCGATTGTTCCAAAGTGAGATGCCGATCCTGACATGTTCAGGAATGTGCGCGCCAGTCGCTACGCCACGTCACGCTCTGAAGCCAGCAAATGCAGCAACGATGGCGTCGTCAACGCTATCGAACCACGGACATGCCCAACACCGGTCAGTTTTATGTGCTTGCGCTGGTCCCTGTCCGGGATGAGCACGGCAACATCGTCCATGTGCGACAAATCTCTATGCGTTGCACAGCCTGCGGCGGGATTACCGACCTCAGCGGGGATGTCCTGGGAAAGATACCCGGCGGCACAGTTCTGACTTGCAATCATTGCGGCGCGCGCCAAGCCGTCAGCAATGCTCGGCTCGATGAATGTCATCACGTGTTGCCGAACGAGCCGGCTCGCCGCAATGACCAGTGAGAGCCGATGATCGGGGCAAACAGCGGCATTGCGGCTGTCAGCGATAACGAGCCCTTATCGCGACTGAACTGGTTTGGCAGGCAGAACGGATTTTTGCGCAATCTCCAGCCTACTCACGTCGTCCACTGGCATAAGAACTGCAGCTTTCTGTACCGGGTCCCAAAGTACATAGCTATCACCCAAACGCCCCACTAGGCCCAGGCCGCCTTGCACCTTCTCATCAATAGTCACATTGACCGTGTACTTGCTGCCGCCAGAAGTAATCGCCTTGGCGCGCTCGAAGCCAAGCCAGTTTGACGAGATCGGGACATAGACAATCATCACGAGCGCATAGACCAGCCACGGCGAGTCCTTCACGGTGGCCGGCAACACTGGGGACAGGCGTACTGCCACTGCACATATGCCCGTCAGCGCCACACCTATCAAAACGGGCCAGGCATTGGTCCACCAAAGCAAGGCACCCATTCCAACAAGACAAAGAGCCAGGGTCAGCCACATCAGCAGATTGGCTTGGGACGGCGTCGCTGTCACCTTCCCCTCAACCCACCCTCCAAACAGCAGCGCAATCAGAATAAGGAACAACACCATGCCGATCCCCTCAAGCCCTGCCAGTGCAAGCTCACTCACCGCAACAAACTGAAAAGGATCCAGGCCGAAGTGACCCCAGTAAGCCTTCAGATAGAAAGCCCCTTGCACCAAGCCAAACGTAACCAGCGCCGAACCCCACCCAGCAACATCGGCCATGGTTAGCGTCTTCTGCGTACGTTCCATGTATCCCCTTCCGTCAATGCAGCCCCGCCACATAGTGGCATGCAGCGCTCGACCCTGCAGAACTCATCCTATTAACGTGACGCGTCACGCTCGATCGCTGCCACTCCATTGGCGCCCTACCCCTCCCCGACTATAGTTCCACCCCTCACAAGGACGAGGCGGCACACATGCCCTATATCGGAATCGGACTCCACGTACTGGCGGCCATCTACTTCGCGGTGCACGCCATCCGCTCGGGGCAGAGCCTCTACTGGCTCATCCTGCTCTTCTCGTTCCCGCTGCTCGGCAGCGTCGTCTACTTCCTGGCGATCTATTTTCCGGAAGTCCGCCACTCGCGCGGCGCCCGACAGGTCGTCCGTTCCGCCAAGCAGCTCATGGACCCGGGCCAGGACCTTCGCAACGCCCGTACCGAACTGGCGCGCACGCCGACCGTGCAGAATCGGGTTCGCCTGGGCATGACGCTGCTGGATGCCGGCCAGGCCGAGGAAGCCAGAACCCTGCTTGAGCAGGCAGCCAGCTCGCCGCTGGGCGACGATCCCTACATCTTGACCGGCCTTGCCCGTGCCCGCCTCGAGTCCGGGCACGCTGCGCTTGCGGTGGAGACGCTGGACGGCCTGTTCGCCCGCCACCCGGATGTGCGCCGCAAGCCGGAACAGACCCTGCTGTACGCGCGGGCACTGGCAGCTACCCAGGCGCCCGGCACTCGCGCCGCGTTCGAGCGCGCCGTGGAATGCGGAAACGACGCGGCCGCCCGCTGCCTCTACGCCGAATGGCTGATGGCGCAGCCGCAACCCGACGATCGCGAGCAAGCCCGCAGCCTGTTCGCCAGCATCATCGACGATGCCCAGCACTGGTCGCGCCACGCGCGCAGCCACAATGCCACCTGGTTGGAACGGACCAAGGCGGCGTTGAAGGGCTACTGACGACCTGGAAGCAGGTGACAGGCTCGAATATCGGGACTTCCAGGAAGCTATGGCAGGGGCCTAGCGCGAGCCCAGCTTGGGGAAGAGCAGCTTGGGGGTTCCGATAAACAGCAGCCATGCACCCAGGGCCGCTCCGTAGGCGAGCACCGTTCCCACAAGGAATGTGCCGAAGAGGCTGCCGGTGAACAGCTGATACAGCCCTTTGCCGCGACCTGCAGCGCTGCCTCCAACAGTCAGCACGATGACCGGCAGCATGATCATTCCGCTGCAGAGGATCAGGGAGAACGCGCCCAGCAACCAGCGCTTGAGTGGCGGGTTCCATGGCATGGGGTAGCCTGCGAGCAGTCGCCTCATCCAAAGAAACAGTACTGGAAAGGCGATCAGGTACATCAATGCCACATACAACCAGGTTCGAGCATCAGCGCTGCCCGCCTCGAAGATGGCTCGCGGGTATACCCCTGTGCGATAGAGCGTTTCTGCGCTTGCCGCCAGCGTCGCGCTAATGATCATCGCAGGCTTGAACAGGCGCGACACCTTGCCCCATTGCGCGTTGCGTAGTTGCTGCCCGTCAGTCATGCCAGACATGAAAACCTTCTTGGGCGGATGCGTCCATGAGGTACCAAGGGGCATTGTGCAGATGATTCGCCCCGCCACATGATGACATGCAGCGCCTTGCTTCGCAGATTTCACCTATTAACGTGACGCGTCACACGCAGTCGGCAGCGCATTGCTGGACAGGCATGTCGCATCTGCCTTGCTCACAGCCCCGCCGGGCGGATGCCGACAGCGCGCAGAGCTGCACCACCGACATGGTCGATAGCGTTGCAGCGCAACGCTCCAGCTTCATTGCGCCATATGCAACGATTCTGAAAATGTTGAAAGTGGTGTCGGCATCGGCCTTACTGCATTGGCATCACGCATAGGTCCGCGTATTCCTTGCTGTGCCACCGTGCATCGGTGGTCGGGATTCGAAACCCCGGTTCTACGCTGAAGTAAACGCTTGCCAGCCGGCATCACCCATCAGGTGGTGCCGGCTGGCAATCCGTCGGCCGGCTATGGCGGGCGGTGCGCGGAGGCTTTGTGCCTGCCGGTTTTAGCGTAGACCGGGTTTCGAACCTCGCACCGTCCGCCACCTTTATCGGTGGCGGCTTCTGCATGCACGCAAGGAGCCCAGCCATGACCCAGCCCCACTCCCCTGCCCCGCACCCGATCAATGACGCGCCCGCAAATGGCTCTGCGCTTGATCAGAACACCCTCATCGCCCTGCTGCACAGCATCGGCTCCGGCGCCGCCTCCGATGGTCAGCCGTGGCCTGAACGCCATCAGATGCCCGGCCGACGCATCGCCTTGGCGGATACCGATTGCTCGCTGGCCGGGCTTCGCGTGGTCCTGGAGATTCTGCTGGCCGCGCAGCGCGCCCGCGAAAATGGCGAGCTGGAGCAGTACGTTGGCCCGCGCGTGATGGAGGGGCTGATCATGGCCGGAATCGGCCTTACCGCACACGCCAGTACCCGACTGCATCCGGAGGGTTGAGTGGCCTGGTGGCGCTGGGCGGCCACCGCGCTCTGTCTTGTGGTGGTGGTTGCGGCACAGACGCAGTGGCTGGCACCGCCCAAGCCCTCGCCTATCGGTTTCCACAGCATCCCCGGCGATCGCTTTCTGCAGTTGCGCCGCCAAGCCATGCAGTTCGTGGAGGCTCGGCCACGACAGGGCTTCCAGTTCGTTGAGCGGCATCGAGATGCCGAGTTCCAGGTTCATTGCCGAGGCATACCCGTGCTGTGGCTGGAGAGGCGCTCGCACCATCTGCTGTTGCAGGTCTCACTAGACGCGAAGCAGCGGGCGCCTGCCGTTGTGCGGTTGCGGGCGCTCCTCGAATGGCAGTTGGAGCCGTTGGATTACCTGGAGCAGGTACTGGCTGACGTGCCGGAACCTGTTCTGTTGGATCGGGTGCTGCAGATGTTCGGGGGCGAGGTACCTGAGGGCGCGCGATGTGGCCCACACTAGTCACCTGCGCGACAGGCATTGGCCCAGCGATCATGCGGGCCACCCCTCGGCATCGATCCAGCCCGCATCGCGCACGCGCGCAAGATCTTCTGGCGTATCGATATCCAGGCCCAGTTCCGGTGCCTGTAGGACATGCACCGTATCGACGGGAAGTTGCCGCAGGCGCGCTCCAAAGCCGCGGTCACCGGTTGCACGCGCAGAGTTGAACCATGCACGCGGCACTACTGCGGGAATGCCAAGCAAATTTCCGTGGCGGGTACCCGCGCACCCTGACGCCGAAGCGCGGGCACCCGAAAGCAGCGCCTGCAGATGGGAGCGCTCGATTGCGGGCTGGTCGCATGCCACGACCATCACCGCAGTCAACGTGGGCAGCAGGTGTGCGCCGGCAACCTGCAGGCTGCTCGCCAGGCCGCGTTCCCAGTGGTTGTTGGTTACCGGAGTGGCGTCCAGCCCGGCAATGCTGGATGTCACGGCCTGTGCGTTCGCGCCCACCACGACCAGCACCTGCGCTGGCGCGAGCTCGCGCGCCAACCGCACCACGCGATGTACCAGGGTCTCGCCCTGCCGGGTCAGAAGCTGCTTGGGCTGGCCAAGTCGGGTGCTCCCGCCGGCAGCCAGCACGACGACCGCATGCGCGTCAGTCACCTGCCGTGCGCGCTTCGCCATTGCTGCAGCTGCGCGGCGATGCTGAGCGAAATCGCCTCTGGCCCTCGGCCGCCGATGTCCAGGCCGACAGGTGATCGAAGTCTCGGGGAAAGGCGGTGGCGCTGATCCGGTGTCAGCAACTTGAACAGGTCCTCGCGCCTTCGCCGCGGACCCAGCAGTCCAATGAACATAACTTTGGTATCAGCCAGGGCCACCAGCGCCTCCCGGTCCAGTTCGAAATCGTGATGCATCACCAGTGCCGCGTCGCACGGGTCGCCATGAAGGGCCTCGGCCGGGCTGGTCTGAAGATGCGCATCCGCGCACTGCCCGGCTGAGGCCCAGCGCGCTCGCCGTTCGGCCACGCTGACCCGCCACCCCAGGCCCCGCAGTAACGGAACCAGCAAGGGCGTTTCCGGACCGCCCCCCAACACCAGGGCCCGCGGAAGCCGGGGCAACGGCAGACGCCACGCACCCTCGCCAAAGGGCTGCGTACCATCCATCGTATGCAGCTGCCACGCCTGCTCGTGATGGCCGGCACGGAAAATGACCTGCCCCGACGTGCGAAGGTCGCGCTGGAGTGACACACCCTCGCGCAACCAAGCCTCGATGACGTCGTCGATGCCGGCCATGGCACGCAATGGCAGGAGCGCAATCCGCAGCCGGCCGCGGCACCCGAGCGCGGACCCACTCAACAGGTCGTCGTCACTGCGGGTGTCGATCTCGATCCAGTCGACCCGCCCTGCCGCGCTCACCTGCTCCGCGCGTCGCGCGAGCTCGGGCTCCAGGCATCCGCCGCTCAGCCAGCCGACCTGGCTGCCGTTGCAGAACAGCACCATGTCGCCGGCACCGGCGTAAGTGGAGCCATCGGTTTCCAGCACCAGCGCGAGCACGGCGTGCTCCCCCGCGCGCACGCGCGTCAAGGCCGTCTCGAGTACGCCGCGCGGGCTGCCTTCGGCGAGGAAGCCCGGCGCTGCCGACAGGTGCTCGGCAAGATCGCAGGGCTCCCCTCCGCCTGCGGCGGAGGCCTCCAGAGTGGGCGAGGCTGCGGGTCGGTCCATGCGCAAGGGTCAGCCCACGTCGGGCAAGCCGGGCAGCAGCTTGTCCAGGGTAATGGGATAGTTGCGCACGCGCACGCCGGTTGCGTTGTAGACCGCATTGGCGATCGCGGCGCCGACCCCGCAGATGCCCAGTTCACCCACACCCTTGGCCTTCATCGGCGAGATCACCGGATCCAGCGTGTCGAGGAAGACCACTTCCTGGTACGGGATGTCGGCGTGCACGGGAACCTCGTAGCCGGCCAGGTCATGGTTGATGAACAAGCCCAGCCGTTTGTCGACCACCAGCTCCTCCATCAGGGTCGCGCCCGCACCCATCACCATCCCGCCGATGACCTGGCTGCGTGCGGACAGCGGATTGAGGATCCGGCCGCCATCGCATACGGCAAGCATGCGGCGGATGCGCGTCTCTCCCGTGTAGGCATGCACGGCAACCTCGCAGAAGTGCCCTGCATAGGTGCCGACGTCGTAGCCTTGCTTGAATTCGCCGAAGGCAATGCCGTCCTCCGCCGACAGTGTCCCCGCCTCCGCCAGCTTGATCGTCCGCCCACCCGCCTGGATGCGGCCATTGGCGAAGTCTGCGGTGTCGCCGTCGAAGCCCAGTTTCTCGCCCACCTTGCGGCGCAGGCTGACGCACGCCGCGTACACGCCTGCGGTGGAGCTTGCCGCGCCCCACTGGCCGCCGGAACCAGCGGAGGCGGGATGACGGGAGTCGCCGAGGGTCACCTGGACCCGCTCCAGCGGCACGCCCATGGTCTCGGCTGCCGTCTGCGCGATGATCGTGTAGGAGCCGGTGCCGATGTCGGTCATGTCGGTCTCGACAATCACCCCGCCCTGGCCGTCAAGCCGGACCCGCGCCGCCGACTTCATTGTCGGTGCGCCGCGATAGCCCGCAGACACGCCCATGCCGACCAGCCAGTCCCCTTCCCTGACCTGCGCCGGCCTGGGGTTGCGCTTGTTCCAGTTGAAGCGCTCCGCGCCTTCGCGCAGGCAGCGCACCAGGTTGCGGTCGGAGAACTTCTTGGACGGATCGCCGGGCACGACCTCGGGCTCGTTGAGGATGCGGAACGCGATCGGGTCGAGGCCCAGCTTCTCGGCCATTTCGTCCATCGCTACTTCCAGCGCCATGTGGCCCGGTGCTTCGCCCGGTGCGCGCATCGCATTGCCTTCGGGCATGTCGAGCGTGGCGATGTAGTTGGCGACCAGGCGGTTGGCGCCTGCATAGAGCTTGGGCGTCTGCAGGGTGCCGTTTTCGCCATCCTCGCCGTTGATGTTGCCCGACCAGTTCTCATGGGCGATGGCGGAGATCCGGCCGTCCTTTCCGCAGCCGATCCGGATGCGTTGAATTGTCGCGTGCCGGTGGGTGGTGTTGTTGGGCATCAACGGGCGTTGCAGCGCGATCTTCACCGGCCGCCCGATCTGCTTGGCCGCCAGCGCGGCCAGCACCGCGTCGGCACGGATGAACAGCTTGCCGCCGAAGCCGCCGCCGATATAGGGCGAGTCCACACGCACCTTGGCAGGATCGATGCCGAGGATCGCCGCCATGCCCTGCCTGGCCCAGTCGATCATCTGGTTCGCCGTCCACAGCGTGAGCGTGTCACCCTCCCAGGCGGCGATGGTGGCGTGCGGCTCCATCATCGAATGACTTTCGTCGGAGGTGTGGTACGTCTCGTCGAGCTTGACCGCGGCGCTCGCGTAGGCGGTGTCGAAATCGCCGAGCGTCTGCCGGTCGGGCTTGCCACCGCGCCCCTTTGCCAGCGGCGCGGACGGTGCCAGAGCCGGGAAATCGAAGCGGCCCTTGCTGCGCTCGTAGCGGGTGCGGATCAGCGCCGCGGCGGCGCGGGCCTGCTCGAAGGTCTCTGCCACCACGCAGGCGATGGCCTGATGGTAGTGGGCCACCTCGGCTCCGCCGAACAACGGTGCATTGTTCCAGTTCGATTTGCCGACCGGCTTGGTTTCCGGTGCGGTGATGACCGCCAGTACGCCGGGCGCGGCACGTGCGCGGGAGGCATCCATCGAAATGATGCGCCCCTTGCCGATGCCCGCACCGACGATGTAGCCGTAGGCCTGGTTCGGCGCCACGTCATGGCGCTCGTAGGCATAGGGGGCGGTGCCGGTGGTCTTGCGTGGGCCGTCGATGCGCGGCGTCGACTTGCCGACGACCTTGGCCTTGTCGAACAGGTTGTCGCCGGCGGGGGCGTTGAATTCAAGGGGCATCAGCGCTCTCCTTCCACCAGCACCGCTGCGAGGGTGCGCTCGGCGAGCGCGATCTTGAACGCGTTCTCCGGCGTCGGACGGGCACCGGCGAACACCTGCCGGGTCGCGGCCTTTACGCCGTCGCGCAGCAGCGGTTCGGCTGCCTCGACGCGCCACGGCTTCGGCGCGACCCCACCGAAGGCGAACCGCGCCGAGCCGTCACGCTGCACGACCGCGGCGACCGACACCAGTGCGAACGCATAGGACGCGCGGTCACGTACCTTGTGGTACACGTGCCGACCGCCCAGGGGTTGTGGCAGCGTGACGTGGGTGATCAGCTCACCGCGCTGCAGCACGTTGTCCTGCTGCGGCTTGTCGCCGGGGGAACGATGGAAATCGGCAATCGGGATGCTGCGCGTACTGCCGTCACCCCTGACGGTCTGGATCGAGGCGTCCAGCACCCGCAGGGCCACCGCCATGTCGCCCGGATAGGTCGCGATGCAGCTGTCCGAGGTGCCGATCACGCCCATCTGCCGGGAGAACCCCTCGAGTGCGCCGCAGCCGGATCCGGGCAGGCGCTTGTTGCAGGGCAGATTGGGATCGTAGAAATACGGGCAGCGCGTGCGCTGCAGCAGGTTGCCGCCGGTGGTGGCTTTGTTGCGCAGCTGCCCGGAAGCACCTGCCACGATCGCGCGGGTCAGCACCGCGTAGTCGCGGCGCACGCGCTCATGCGACGCCAGTGCGGTATTGGTGACCAGCGTGCCGATGCGCAGGCCGCCTTCGTCGGTGGGTTCGATCCTGTCCAGGCCGATGTCCTGCACGTCGACCAGGTGCGCTGGCGTCTCGACCTCAAGCTTCATCAGGTCGAGCAGATTGGTCCCTCCAGCCAGGAATTTCGCGCCCTCGGTACCGGCGACGGCCCTGGCGGCCTCGGCCGGGGATTTGGCGCGTTCGTAACTGAAGGCCCTCATGAGCGCCTCCCTGCAGAGGTCACGCCAGCGACCTCTGCCATCGCCTCGGCAATATTGGAATAGGCGCCGCAGCGGCAGAGGTTGCCGCTCATGCGTTCGCGCATTTCCATGTTGGTGGCCTGGGGCCGTGCGCTGACATCCGCCTGCACATGGCTGGGGACACCCCGCTTGATCTCGTCCAGTACCGCCACCGCCGAACAGATCTGCCCCGGCGTGCAATACCCGCACTGGTAGCCATCATGCTTGATGAAGGCGGCCTGCATCGGATGCAGGTCATCGGGGGTGCCGAGGCCTTCGATGGTGGTGATGGCATCGCCCTGGTGCTGTACCGCCAGGCTGAGGCAGGCATTGATGCGCTCACCATTGACCAGCACGGTACAGGCACCGCATTGACCGTGGTCGCAGCCCTTTTTCGTTCCAGTCAGCTTCAGATGTTCGCGCAGGGCATCGAGCAGCGTGGTCCGGGTGTCGAGCTCAAGCTCCCGCCGCTCGCCGTTGACGGTCAAGGCCACCGTGCTGATGACCGGCGGCCTGGGCGGCGGGGGCGCGGCCAGTTCGGCGGCGAGCGATGATGCCCCCGGTGCGGCGGACATCGCCACGGTCGTGACGCCGCCGGCGATCACCTGGCGACGCGTCAACTTCATTCCTTCATCACAACTTGGCACAGGGACCTCCTGGCGTTCGGGGAAACCCCGTGGCTGGATGGACGCGCTCACACTACCGAAGGGCCACTATGCCCATCTGCGGGGTACAGATCTGTGAAGTCGGCGAAATGTACGACCCTACCGAGGCAGGCAACCAGCCTGAGTGCCAGAAGAACATGTTGTAGCAAGTCCGAAGAAATCGACTGCATCCAGCCCTTTCAAAGGCACCCGGACTCATTCCCAGCCTGCAGGCCAACTACGGCGGGC
This sequence comes from Stenotrophomonas maltophilia group sp. LNF247, assembly GCF_054083135.1. NCBI lineage: Bacteria > Pseudomonadati > Pseudomonadota > Gammaproteobacteria > Lysobacterales > Lysobacteraceae > Stenotrophomonas > Stenotrophomonas maltophilia group sp. LNF247. Next base: position 313,919 of record NZ_JBSRQL010000001.1, on the reverse strand, counting down.
TTGTCTGAGTTGCCACTTCCCATGGTCGAGCATGGCTCGACTCTACAGAGGCGGAGCCTGCGGGCCGACCCGAACATGCACCGCATGGCTGATGCCACGATGGAACATCTTGGCGTATGGGCAGACGCGTTCGGTGTTGCGCACCAGTTCGCAGGCGAGGTTCTCATCCATGCCGGGAAGATGTACCACGATCTCGGCCGACAGCAGGTACAGCCCATCTGCCGGATCACGGGCGAAGGTGACCGCCACCTCGATGCTGGGGTTGTGCAGCAGCAGGCCGGCACGCGCGGCCACCAGCACCATGGCGCCGTGGAAGCAGCCGGCATAGCCCGCAGCCAGCAGCTGCTCGGGATTGGCGCCGCCGCCAGGCCCGCCGAGCTCCGGCGGCAGGCGCAGGTCCACCGCCAGTGCACCGTCGTCCGATCGCACGACGCCGGACGCCCGCCCATGCTGGGCCTGGCCTCCGCTCACCCGCACGCGGCCGGTGTACAGCGGCTTCACGTCGTCGCCCTGGTAGCGGTCCAGCATGGCAGGCGAAGGCGGCTTCAGCTCGGTCATTGCACGGCTCCATCAAACGCAGCTGCGGCAGGCGATCGATTCGCCGCTCAGGCAGGCTGCCGCTGCAACAGACCGGACTGCTGCAGCCAGGCTTCGAAATCGACCTGCCCCAGCCACGCGTGGCCCGCGGGCACCAGCGTCTCGGTCTGCAGCGGCGCGCCGAAGTACAGTGCATCGGCGTCCGCCACCACCTGCCGGGAATCACCCGTCAGTTGCAGATAGCGCCTGGCCAGATCCGCCATCGCGCTGCGCTGCGGCCCGGCGATCTCCAGCACGCCATTGGCTGGCGCCTGCTGCGCGATGCGTGCCACCGCTTCGGCAACATCCTCGGCGGCAATCGGCTGCACGTCGGCGGCCGGCAGCCGCACGGCCGTCCCGTCGCCGGCGGACTGGATGATGCCCGGCAGGAACTCGAAGAACTGCGTGGAATGGATGATGGTGTACGGCAGGCCCGAGTCGCGGATCAGCCGCTCCTGGGCGATCTTGCCGCGGAAGTAGCCACTGGCGGCAAGCTTGTCGGTGCCCACAACAGAAAGCGCGACATGGTGGCGCACGCCGGCACGGGTGGCGGCCGCAAGTATGTTGTGGCCGGCGGTCACGAAGAACGAAAGCACTGCTGCGTCTTCGAACGAGGGCGAGTTGGCCAGGTCCACCACCACGTCGACGCCGTCCATGGCGGCATCCAAGCCCTTGCCGGTCAGTACATCCACCCCGGTGGAGGGCGCTGCCACCACGACCGCATGCCCGGCGACACGCAGGCGCTCCACCACCTTGCTGCCGATGCGGCCGGTACCACCGATGACGAGGAACTTCATTGCGTGTCTCCTGGTATGTAGAGGGGCTGCCGGGTGTGGCCGGGCGCAGGCATCGTAGGTGGCGCGGGCGCGAGGCAGTAGGTCCGTGACCGGCCGCGCACTGTTGCCCGGCACGCACCAGTACGCTCAGGCCAAGGCAGGCTGTGCGCCTGGCTTCAGAGGGGTGGCCTGCTGGCGTGCTTCCCAGTGCGAGATCACATCCAGTTCGAGCGCGCGCACCCGCTGCGTGCTGAAGTCGATGAAGGCACGCACGCGCTTGGGCAGCTGGCGGCGGCTGAGGTAGCACAGGTAGTGGCCGCGATCGAGCGGCGCATGCCGATCCAGGCAGGTCACCACCCTGCCCGCCCACAGCGCTTCACGCACCTGATAGCTGGGCAGCTGGGCGATGCCCAGCCCGTCGATGACGGCCTGCAGGGCCAGGTCGGCATCGTTGAACACCAGTGCAGCAGGCGGCTGAAGGTGTACTTCGGCACCGTCGACACGGAATTCCCAGGGCTGCATGCGTCCGCCCGGCAGGCGCCGCCCGATGCAGGCATGCGTGGGCAGCGTGTCCACCGACGCGGGAAGGCCGTGCACCTGCGCGTACGCCGGTGATGCACATACGACCAGCTGCATCGGCACCAGCTGCTTGGCAATCACTTGGCTGTCTTCCAGTAGGCCGTCGCGAAACGCCACGTCGATGCGATCACCGGCCAGGTCGGGGGCCTGCTCGTCCAGCAGCAGCTCCACGGATACCTGCGGGTACTCGGCACGGAAGGCTGCCAGCAAGGGCGCAATCACCCGACGGCCGAAGCCGTGGCTGGCACTGATGCGCAGGTGCCCGCGCGGCGGGCCCTCGCGCAGGTCGCGCATTTCCTCCAGCGCCTGCAGGATGCAGGTCACGCCCGGGTTGCAGCCCTCCAGGAACAGCTCGCCTTCGCGGGTGAGCGTGGTCGAGCGCGTGGTGCGCAGGAACAACCGCACGCCCAGCTGGCTTTCCAGCTTCTGCACGCTGCGGCTGACGGCCGAGCGGCCGATGCCGAGGCGGTCGGCCGCGCGCGCGAAGCTGCCCTCGGACGCCACTGCAATGAAGGCCAGCACGCCGGCGTAGCTGGTGGAGAAGGACGCATTGAGCGCATCGTGGCCGTCGCTGGCCAGGCGGGGCGTTGCGGCGTTCATGGGTGGCCTGGCTCCGGGCGGGCACGTTGTGCGTGCAGGTGGCTCCGCGCCAGCTTCAACCGTTGCCTGCACGCGGCAAGATCGAGCCCCAGCAGGGGCACGATGTCCTCGAATCCGGCACCCAGCACGTCGTGCAGCAACAGTACCGCACGTGCATCGGGCGGCAGTTCGCGCAATGCGGTGAGGAAGGCCTGCCAGACCTGTTCGCTGGCAGGGCGCGATGCGGTGCGCAGGTGCGATGAGGTGTCCATGCCCGGCAGACGGCCGAGCATCGGCCGCTGTGACAGGACATTGGTGTTTTTCATGCAACAGCGTGCGGCCCGGCCCCCGCCTACCGGCATTGCGAATGCGGGCCTAGCCTCGCTGTGCCCTTCACACGCTACAGGAACACACCATGACCGCACGCCTGGATTACGCCGCGCAATCCCCCGAACTGTTCAAGAAGCTCGGCCTGTACTCGCATGCCGCCCACACCGCCTCGATCGAAGCGGCCATCATCGATCTGGTCAACATCCGTGCATCGCAGCTCAACGGCTGTGGCTTCTGCCTGGACATGCACGTGAAGGAGGCCACCCTGCGTGGTGAGCGCCCCCTGCGCCTGCATCACCTGGCGGCATGGCGTGAATCGACGCTGTTCAGCCCGCGCGAGCGCGCCTGCCTGGCCTGGACCGAAGTACTGACCCAGCTGCCGGCGCAAGGCGTGCCCGACGAGCTGTACGCGCGCGTGCGCGGCCAGCTGTCCGATCAGGAAATGGTCGACCTGACCCACGCGGTGATGGCGATCAACGCATGGAACCGCGCCAACGTTGCCTTCCGTACCACGCCCGGCACCCTGGACGCGGCCTTCGGCCTGGACAAGGCCGGTCTGGCCTGACCCTCCCGCCGCTGCCCCATGCTGCGGCCCTCCTCTACCGCTTTGGAGACCTGCCATGCGTCGCTCTGTTCTGGTCCTGTTTGCGCTGCTGCCACTGTGCGGCGCTGCCGCCACCCCGCCCTCTCCTGCGCCCCAGCCCCTGGTGCGCGAGGTGATGACCCGCGCCCTGCCGGAGCAGCCCGGCAAGGAGGCGCTGATCCTTACCGTGGAGTACCCGCCGGGTGGCGCCGATCCTGTCCACCGCCACGATGCCCATGGCTTCGTCTATGTCCTGGAAGGGCGGATCGTGATGGGTGTGGCCGGCGGCAAGGAAGTCACCCTTGGCCCGGGTGAGGCCTTCCATGAAGGCCCGGCCGATCTGCACACCGTAGGCCGCAACGCCAGCGCCACCGAGCCGGCGAAGTTCGTGGTGTTCCTGATCAAGGACATCGGCAAGCCGGCGGTGCTGCCGCCGCACTGATCGCACGTCCGGCGCTGGCACCAACGACAGGTTCCCGGGTGTCACAATCCGGGGACCTGTCCCGTCTACGCTGGCATGGACGAATCCACTGCGCTGTTCTCACGCCTCCGCCCACGCCTGTTCGGCGTGGCCTACCGCATGCTTGGGTCTTCGCACGAAGCCGAAGACGTGGTGCAGGATGTCTGGCTGCGCTGGCATGGCACCGACCAGTCACAGATCGAGAATCCGGAAGCCTGGCTGGTGGCGACCACCACCCGTCGCGCCATTGATGGCCTGCGCCTGGCCCGGCACGCGCGCGAACAATGTGGGCATGTGGTTGCCCGAGCCGCTGCTGACCGATGACACCGCCACGCCCGAGTACGTGCTGGAAACCGCCAGCGATCTGTCGGTCGCCTTCCTCAGTGTGCTGGAACGGTTGGCCCCGGATGCGCGTGCGGCTTTCCTGCTGCACGACGTGTTCGATCAGGATTACGCCGTGGTCGCGCGCACCCTGGACAAGACGCAAGCCGCCTGCCGGCAGATCGTGCATCGTGCGCGCCAGCAGCTCCGGCAGGAACGCCCGCGCTACAACGTCCCGCAGGACGTGCACCAGAAACTGCTGCGCCGCTTCGCCGAGGCCGCGTCCAGCGGGGATTTCCGCACGATGAAGGCCTTGATGGCCGAATCGGCCGAGCTGGTGGGTGACGGCGGCGGTATCGTCACCAGCTTCCCCGGGCCGATGGTCGGGGGTGCACGCATTGCCCAGCTGCTGTATGCCCCGCACCTGCGGCGCAGCGCGCAGTTGCGGATGGTGCCGGCCATGCTCAACGGACGGTTGGGACTGCTGCGCTATTTCGATGGCGAGCTGGAGGCGGCGATGGCCTTCGAGACCGATGGCGAGCGGATCACGCAGATCCTGGTGCAGCGCAATCCGCACAAGCTGCAACGTTTGGCCCACCCCACCGCCATCCAGTAGATCCACGCCAGGCGTGGATGGCGTCCGTTGTTGGCCTCGCCCTTGCGGGTTTCGAGCGGGGCGCCGACGCGCCCCGTCGAAAACTCGTGCTTGCGCTGTATCCGCAGGATCCGATCAGAAGTCCCAGAACACCGGCACCCAGCGGAACGTCTCGCCGTCCAGCGACACCCGGCCCACTGACGGGAACGGAAGATGCGTGGCCACCAGCAGTTCGCCGGTGCCGGCCAGGTCCTTCAGCAGAGCGACGCGAACGCGTGCGGATTCCTCCGGATCGTGCTCAAAACCGTTGTGCCAGTTCGGCTGGTCGAAGCCGACCGCGAACACCGCGTCACCGGCAAAGGTCAGGGCCTGCCCCGCGGACGCTACGCGCACCACGCAGTGGCCCGGGGTATGCCCACCGGTACGGCGGGCCGTCACGCCCGGCGCGATCTGCTGTTCGTCCTGGAAGGTGTGCACATAGCTGCTGTACTCGGCCCAGAAGTGCTTGGCCGTGGCGCGCAGTGCATCGGGGAAGCCCTGCGGCATGTTGGTACGGCTGAAGTCCGGCGACTTCCAGAACTCCACTTCCGCGGCTGCGACGTGGATTTTCAGGTCCGGGCGCAGCCGTTCCTTTACGCCTTCAACCAGCAGGCCGCCGACGTGGTCCATGTGCATGTGGGTAATCACCACGTCGGTGATTTCGCCCAGGTTGATACCGGCAGCACCGAGGCGGCGGATCAGCTGGCCGGCGCGCGGCAGCTGCAGGTCCGGGTCCATGCCCAGACCGGCATCGATGAGGATGGTGCGATCACCGCTGTGCACCACCATCACGTTCAATGCCCAGTCGAAGGCATCCTGGGGCAGGTACATCTCTTCGAACCATTCGGCACGGTCGGCGGCCGGCACGTTGTGGCCGAGCATCTGGGTGGGCAACGGCAGGACGCCATCGCTGATCACCAGCACTTCGACGTCGCCCACTTTCAGGGCGTAGCGCGAGGGCACCAGTTCATCGAGGGCGGGAGCAATGGGCGCGGCGGTGTTTTCCATACTGAACATGAGGGATCTCCACGAAGAGCCATTTGGCGGGCAGCAATGCAAGGCTGGCGCGAACGAATCCGGGCGCTTGCCCATGGCGCAGGCCGTGACATTGCCAGGGCACGGTTGCCTGGCAGGCCAGCGCTGCGGAGTTCATGGGAAGACGGGCCACTGCGCGGGCAATGGGCCCGGAACACGGCAGGTGCCGTGTGGGATCAGCCTAGGCAGCACGCCGCAGGTGCGGTAGCGCCGTGAAGGGGTACGTCATGTTGCGTTCCGGGAAGCAATGCGGAACCGGCTGCAATGCCACCATTGCAAGCGCCTCTGGCTCGTTCGGTAGTGCGCAGGCCCAGGTCGGGCAGCTTCGGATGATCATCCAGTCGACCCCACTGTGGGTCCGCGCAATCAGGACGATCTATCAAGAAATTCGGACTTGTCATATCCCAGATGCCTGATTGCTGGCGCAAAGTACGTCTCACCACCCACCCATGAGAGTTCCCGCATGAACACCTTCGCCCGTACCCTGGCCGTTGCCACCCTCGCCCTCTCGGTCCAGGCCGGCCTGTCCGCGCAGGCCGCCGAACCGGCCACGCCGGCGGCAGTCACCAGCATCGCGCGCACCGCCAGCTACATCACCACCGCCGATGGCGTGCAGCTGTACTACAAGGACTGGGGCCCGAAGAACGGCCCGGTCGTGACCTTCAGCCACGGCTGGCCGTTGAACTCGGACAGCTGGGAATCGCAGATGATCTTCCTGGCCAACCACGGCTACCGCGTCATTGCCCATGACCGTCGCGGCCACGGCCGTTCCAGCCAGCCGTGGGATGGCAACGACATGGATCACTACGCTGATGACCTGGCCACGGTGATCAATACGCTGGACCTGCACGATGTGACCCTGGTGGGCTTCTCCACCGGTGGCGGCGAAGTGGCGCGCTACATCGGCCGGCATGGCACCGGGCGGGTGAAGAAGGCCGTGCTGATCAGCTCGGTACCGCCGTTCATGCTGAAGACCGCCGACAACCCGAACGGCCTGCCGATCGAAGTGTTCGATGGCATCCGCAAGGCACAGATGGATAACCGCGCGCAGCTGTACAAGGACATTCCGTCGGGCCCGTTCTATGGCTTCAACCGCCCGGGCGCGAAGGTGTCGCAGGGGCTGATCGATGCGTGGTGGGCACAGGGCATGCAGGGCGGCCACAAGAACACCTACGACTCGATCGCTGCGTTCTCGGCCACCGATTTCCGCGCAGACCTGAAGAAATTCGATGTGCCCACCCTGGTCATCCACGGTGACGACGACCAGATCGTGCCGATCGACATCTCGGGCCGCCAATCGGCGAAGCTCATCAAGGGCGCAAAGCTGATTGTCTACCCGGGTGCGCCGCACGGCCTGACCGACACCCACAAGGACAAGGTCAACCAGGATCTGCTGGCGTTCCTGCAGGAAAAGTGAGTGTACGGGGCTCCGTCGTGATGGCGGAGCCCTTCCTGCCCAGAGGCAGGGCCGGCACCGGACGAGCGCCGGCTGCCACGTCAGTGCACGATTGCGGCCGTGGGATTTCAAGCCAGTCATGGCGCGCGGTGTGCACCTTGATGAAGGGTTAACCTCCAACAAAGCACACTGCGCTCTCACGGCTCTTCTCCGGCGCAGAATCCTTTGCTCCCGTGTCCAGCCCCAGACGACACGGCCATGCATCCTCCCAATGCCTTCCGGATCCACGCGATCCAGCCCCTTCTTGCGCGCAATGGCGCCATCGTTCGCCTCGATCAGTTGCGATCGACCTGCAAGAGCTGCGGCTTGCGCTCCTCAATGACCCAGGACGCCGGCATCAAGACGAGTCCATTGGGCACGACGCTCACGTGCCCCGCGTGCGGTGCCACGGGGCTGATGGACGAGGTGGAGATATGGCACCACTGGCTCGAACAGTGCCGGCGGGAACGGATGCTGGCGCTCTTCGATCCCGCACCTGACGAACCTCTGGAGCCTGATGGCCCCGAATGAGAGCGACGCATGGGCTGTCCGGCCGGCGCCTCAGCGCCGCGCCTCAACCGTCGCCGGGGTGACGCCCTGCCAGGCTACCCATCGTGAAGGCGTAGCCCGCCTCCTCCAGCAGCGCTCTCATGCGCAGCTCCACACGCCGGGGGGAAAGCAGGCTGTTGGGCGCGTACAGGGCATAGACGTAGCCTGCGCCGTCGATGATCTCGCGGCGCACGGCGCACTCATTGGATTCGGCAGCCTCGGACCAGACGGACATCAACCTGGCGGGACTGATGGATTGGCCGTTGCGAAGACGGAAGAACAGCCAGCGCACTCCCAGGGAACGCACCGGATTCAACCTAGCCACTGCGAACCCCCGATGCGCCGGAAAAGGTCCCTCAGGACCTCTGGATCCAAGCGTGGATGCTCGTCTTTCGAAGAGCGCGGAAGGTCGATACGTGCGGCGCCGTTCACCAGCGCGGGCAGATCGGACTGAAGGTCGATCCACCACCCCGTGGGCAGCCGGAGCCCCGTGCCCGTTCTATCGTAGATGCAGATCGGAAAAGTCATGGCGTTGCTCCTGGATGACCCGAGCATACGCCTGCGCGATGTCAGGTCTGGATGCGACGCCTAGGAAGATGCCGCATCGACGCGCTTTGCGCATTCGAATACGTGTGCTTCGTCCTGCTGGACCCTGCGGAACGACTCCAGCCAGCCGAACGCTGCGCCACGATTGTGAATCGTTTCGCCAAGCCTTCCGGTCAGGCACCGTGCGCACTCCATCCCGCCAGGACTGGGCGCATCGCAGCAACGGCATTGCGCCATCGTCGTCGTTCTCTCCGGGCGGCACTGGTACATGATCTTGGTCATCAGGCTGATCGCCTGGCTTTGCGAGGACATGCGCGCTCCCTGTCTGCTGCGGAAGCAGCCGCTCGGTGCGCGGCTCCTCCTGTTCCTCAGCGGCGGGTATCGCCGCCGAGACCGCCCTTCTTTTCATCCGCTGGCTTCGGGCTCTCGCTATCCTTGTTGTCCTGCTGCTGTTGCTGTCCTTGCTTGCCGGGCTCCTCCCCGCCGGGTTCGCCCCCCTCGCCCTGCCCCTGCTGTGCAGGCTGTTCTGCTTCAGCGGACGCGTTGGAGCGGTCATTCCTGTTCTGTTCGGGGACGCTGTTCATTTCGATTCTCCGCCGCAGCAAGTCTGCTGCCGATTGACTGTGGGCCTGTTGCCGTTACGGGAACGTGCCGGCAAGCGCGTTGTATGAACGGTTGTGATGAACAGGCTCCCGGCAGCGAGCGTGTAAAGTGAGGTTTCGAACAGGGGTAGGCGCCGTGAGCCACGGAAGAAGCAAGCACGTTGTCGATGTGGAGCGCGAGCTGGCCCACTGGGAAACCGCCTTCAATCTGGGTGCGCTGCCCGCGATGAGTTTCCGGCACGAAGTGGCGCCGGTCATCCGGCTTGCCTGCGATATCTATGTGAGATATCCGCACGGTACCCGGTCAGCCTGGATGGACGATCTGCAGTGCCGCCTTGCGAAACGATCAAGCCTACGCGGCCACCCTGGCGCGGCAGAGATTGCCGATCGTTGCTGGACGCTGCTGTCCTGCGGCTAGGCGCCTCCTGCCGGATGATTCCGCTCGCGCACACCCTGCCCCAGCTCGGATGCCAGGAACGGTGCCGTCCTGCTGCCCTTGGCGTGGGCCACCTGATGCGGCGTCCCAGCCGCCACGATGGTGCCGCCCGCGCCGCCTGCGCCCGGACCGACGTCGATCACCCAGTCGGCCTGTGCGACAGAACGCATGTCGTGCTCGATCATCACCACCGTGTTGCCTGCGTCCACCAGCCGCTGAAGCTGCACCAGCAGCCTGTCGGCGTCTGATGCATGCAGGCCGGTGGTGGGTTCGTCCAGCACGTACAGCGTGCGCCCGCGCTGGCTGCGCTGCAGCTCTGTGGCCAGCTTGATGCGTTGCGCCTCACCCCCTGAAAGCTCCGTGGCCGGCTGGCCCAGCCGCAGGTAGCCCAGGCCGATCTCCTGCAGCAACTGCAGCGGGCGGGCGATGGCCTCTTCTTCGGCGAAGAACGCATGGGCCTGGTCCACCGTCATCTGCAGGACCTCGGCAATGTTGCGGCCGTTCCACTGCACCTTCAGCGTGGCCTCGTTGTAGCGGGCGCCATGACAGGTGGGGCACGGCGCATAGACGCTGGGCATGAACAGCAGTTCGACGCTGACGAAACCCTCGCCTTCGCAGGTCTCGCATCGCCCCTTGGCTACGTTGAACGAAAAGCGGCCCGCATCGAATCGGCGACGGCGCGCGTCGGGTGTCGCGGCGAACAGCTTGCGCACGTGGTCGAACAGGCCCGTGTAGGTAGCCAGGTTGGAGCGTGGCGTGCGGCCGATGGGCTTCTGGTCCACCTGCACCACGCGCTGGATGGCGTCCACGTCGCCGGCCAGCTGGCCCCGCGTTGCTTCGATTACGGTGGGTCCTTCGGCAGGTGCGCTGTCGGCGCCGTCGTCTGCCGTCTCATGCCCGAGGTGCAGCAGCATCAGCTCGGGCAGCGCCTGCGCCATCAGGCTGGATTTGCCCGATCCGGAAATGCCGGTCACTGCAGTCAGCAACCCCAACGGCACCTGCGCATCCACACCGTGCAGGTTGTGGCGGTGGATGCCTTTCAGCGCCAGCCAGCTGTTGGCACTGCGCTGCCGGCTGGCCGGCGCGGGCACCCGGTCGAACAGGTACTGCGCCGTGCGCGAATCCTGAACGTTGCGCAGGCCGTCGGGCTCGCCACTGTAGAGAACGCGTCCGCCATGTTCCCCTGCCTGCGGGCCCACATCCACCAGCCACTGCGCGCGGCGCATCAGCTCCAGATCATGTTCAACAACGAACACCGAGTTACCGCCGTCGCGTAGGCGTTCCAGCGCGTCGTACAGCGCCTGGCTGTCGGCCGGATGCAGGCCGGCCGACGGTTCGTCGAGCACGTACAGCACGCCGAACAGCAGCGAGCTGAGCTGCGTGGCCAGGCGCAGGCGCTGCAGTTCGCCGGCCGACAGTGTGGGCGTGGCGCGGTCCAGCGAGAGATAGCCCAGGCCGAGCTCGCGAAGTTGCCGTACCCGCGCCATGACCCCGCCCGCGAGCCGTTGCGCCGCCAGGCGCTTTTCCTCTGACAGGGCTGAGGTCAGGCGCACGTCAGGGGCGCCTTCGTGGGTCGCGCGGCCGCTTGCTGCCCGCTTGGCGCGATCGCTGGGCGTTGCACGCCTGCTGGTACGCGCGCCGTGGCTGTGTGCACTGAAATCGCCCTGCGCGATGGGCTCGAGCAACGCCGCCAGCTGGTCCAGCGGCAGCCGCATGAACTCGCCGATGTCCACGCCGGCGAAGGTGACCGAGAGCGCTTCCGGCTTCAGGCGCTTTCCCTGGCAAGCGGGGCACAGCCGGCCTTCCATGTAGCGGGAAACACGCTTGCGCATCAGCGCGCTCTGGGTGTTGGCAAAGGTGTGCAGCACGTAGCGGCGTGCGCCGGTGTACGTACCCATGTAGCTGGGCTCCAGCTTGCGCTTGAGCGCGGCGCGGGTCTCGGCCGGCGTGAAGCCGGCATAGACCGGCACCGTGGGCGTTTCCTCGGTGAACAGGATCCAGTCGCGGTCCTTCTTCGGCAGCTTCTTCCACGGCACATCGATGTCGTAGCCCAGCGTGACCAGAATGTCGCGCAGGTTCTGGCCATGCCATGCCGGTGGCCAGGAGGCGATGGCGCGCTCGCGGATGCTCAGCGATGGGTCCGGCACCATCAGCGCTTCGGTCACCTCGTAGACGTGCCCCAGGCCGTGGCAGGTGCTGCAGGCACCCTGTGGGGTGTTGGGCGAGAAGTCTTCGGCGTACAGCATGGGCTGGTGGGCCGGGTAGGCCCCTGCCCGCGAATACATCATGCGCACCAGGCTGGACAACGTCGTCACGCTGCCCACCGATGAGCGCGCATTGCTGGCACCGCGTTGCTGCTGCAGGGCGACCGCCGGTGGCAGCCCGTCAATGGCATCCACGTCGGGCACGCCGGCCTGATCGATCAGGCGTCGCGCGTAGGGCGCGACGGATTCGAAGTAGCGCCGCTGCGCCTCGGCGAAGACCGTGCCGAAGGCCAGCGAGGACTTGCCGGACCCCGACACGCCGGAGAACACCACCAGTGCATTGCGTGGAATGGAGACATCGACATTCTTCAGGTTGTGCTCGCGCGCACCGCGGACCTCGATGCAGCCGCTGGCTGCGGCAGCACATGACGATTCGCCAAAGGGGGTGTTGGACATCTCAGCATTCCTGCATTCGGTGGGCGGATCGCGCATGGTGCGCCCGAGCGGCCATTGTCGCCGCTGTGGAGTGAATGGCGCGAGGGCGCCGGAGGCGGGATGTTGTCTTCACCTCCCCTTCGTACGGCGTTGCCCAGCCAGGGGCTAGCGTGGGGTGCCCACACATCGGAGGCCCTCATGCATCCCGACGTACTTGGCTGGGCCGCCACGGCGGTGCTGATGGCAACCCTGATCCGGCAGATGGTGAAGCAGTGGCAGTCGTCCCACCCGGAAGCCGTATCCAGGTGGCTGTTCGCGGGCCAGATGACCGCTTCTGCGCTGTTCACGGTGTACAGCGCGATGCTGGGGAGCGTGGTCTTCGTGGTGACCAATGCGATGCTGCTGTTGACGGCGGTGGTGGGCCAGGTGATGGCGTGGCGCCGCCGCGGCCGACGCCGGGCTCCTCCACCCTGCTGATTGTTAACGCGTGTTGCCTGAAGGTTTGACATCACGTTGCCCCACTCTTGATGGGGCCGCTCACACCGCACTCCTATGCTGGGCCCGCCACCTGAGGGGTGGTGATCAGCCTGGAGATGCACCATGCAACGCGACCAGAAAGACCTTCCCCATCCGGACCAGGAGGCACAGCGCCCCGATCCTGTCAGTCCGCTGCAGGCGAGGCTGCACAACCGCCGCAATCATGACGAGGCGCTGCAGGAAACCTTCCCCGCCAGTGACCCGATCTCCCCCTTCGTCGCTGCGCCAACGCCGGAAGAGCAGGACAAGCGCCTCGAGGAGCGGGTCAAACTGCCAGACCGACACATGGATGAGGAGGCCGCGGGAGGTGACCAGTGATCCGGCGCGGTTTCGCCCGTGTCGCGGCCGCGACGGCGCGATTGTCCGGCAGCCTGGGGGCATTCGTCGCAGCGCTGGGGGTGATCATCGCCTGGGCTGCCAGCGGGCCGGCCTTCCACTTCAATGACACGTGGCAGCTGGTGGTGAATACGGGAACGACCATCGTGACCTTCCTGATGGTGTTCCTGATCCAGCATACGCAGAACGCCGATACCGCTGCGCTGCACATCAAGCTGGACGAACTGATCCGCGTGAGCAAGGACGCCAACCAGGAGTTGTTGAACCTGGAGTCGATGGAGCCGGCCCATCTTGAAGAGATACGCCAGCGTTACGAGGCACTGGCCAGGACCGCTGCAGACATCAAGTCCAAGAAGGAGCGCTGCATGCCCAGCGATGCGGACGCGGCCGCCGAAGCCTGAGGTCGCGGCTCCGGCGGCTACCTGCGCCCATCACGGCTCTGGTGTGAGGCCCTGCCTGGCAGGGCCTTCCAGCAGCGCTCCGGTGGCCGAAAAGCGGCTGCCGTGGCAAGGGCAGTCCCATGTGCGCTCATGGCCGTTCCATTGAACAACGCACTTCAGGTGCGGGCAGAGCGCCGACATGGTGTGCAGGCGCCCGCCCTCGTCGCGGTAGACCGCAGTGCGCTTTCCATCCACGTCCAGCAGTGCGCCGCAACCACGGGCCAGCTCACTGGGCGAGCGCGAGGGCGCCGTGGCAAGCCGATCTCCCACCATGTGCCGCGCCACCGTGGCGTTGGTGCGGGCCCAACCAGAGGCCGAGCGCACCGGGGTGAAACGCATGGGGCTGAGCAGCTGCTCGATCTCGCTGGTCGTGCCGAGGATTCCCTCGGTAATCGCACGCGCGGCCACGCCCGCCCAGGTCAAGCCGTCCGGCCCATAGCCGGTAGCCACCCAAACATTGTCGTGCGCGCTGCTGCCGATGTAGGGCAGCTGGTCGGCTGCACGGAACTGCTGCGCGGACCAGCACAGCGGCTCTCCCTGCACGGTGAAATTGCGATGCGCGTCGGCGACCAGATGCTGGGCTGGATCCATCGGCGGCGTTTCGCCGGTGCGGTGGGTCTCGCCGACCAGCACCAGCCAGTCACGGCCATCAGTACCGCGCACCCCGCGCAGCGATCGGTGCCGATCGGCAATCCAATGAATGCCTGCCGCGGGCGGCGTGGCAACCGGTACCGCCACGCCGTATTCGCGGTAGACCTCCATCTCGGCCTGCACCAGGTTGAAACCTGCTGGCGAATGGGTGGCCAGCACGAAGTGCCTGGCGTGGATGCGGGCGCCGTCGGCCGTCGCAACGCCGGCGGATGCCTCGATGCTGTTGATCCGGGTCCAGTCGTGGATGCGCACCCGGCCCGCCAGATGTCGCGCCAGCTCAATGCAGAACGCCGCCGGATCCAATTGCGCCTGATCTGCAACGCGGAAGGCGTGGCCCAAGGTGAACGGCAACCCGAACTGGTGGTGTTCGCACTGAAGGCCGACGCGCTGATAGGCCTGCAGCTCACGCTCGAATCGCGCAGTGACCTCGCGGGTGCGTTCCTGCATGCCGTACTGCATGGCCACGCGCTCGAAGCCACAGCGCAGATCGTAGCGGTGAACCAGTGTTTCGATGGACCGCAGCGCCTGCTGCCGCCACTGCACGACACGGCTGGCCGTGTCGCCGCCCCAACGGGAGATCAGATCGGCCAGCCGGGAGACGGGCGCGTAAAGATTGCCGGTGGACATCACCGTATTGCGCCCGCCGATGGGCCCCGCATCAACCACCAGCACATCCAGGCCGCTATCGGCCAGGCGGGCCGCTGTCAGCAGGCCGGTCATGCCGGCGCCCACCACCAGCACGTCCGCCTGCGTGGTTCCGGCAAGTGGACGGAAGCTGTTCGAATCGCTATCACGGGACCATAGGCTGGCGCGCAGTAACGGGTCGGTCATGAAATGCACCCTTGCAGAGTCAGCTGGAAGCCTTCCCTGATACGCCGCCGGGGGTGAAACAGCCGTGGTGCGACCGTGCAGAAAATCCTCACACACGTAGCCGTAGCGATGCCGAGCAGGGGGTGGCTGAACATCGCGTAGACGGCACGCCTGCGTCCGCTGTGCGGCCCACAACACCCTCCTTGCGGTGCGGTTGCCAGCTTGCCCGGAAGGAGGAACCCGCAGTGAGCACGCACCTGGGGCTCGACCTGATCATCGCGCAACTGGAGGAAATGCTGCCGGAATGGGCGGCGTTCTACCCCGAGCAGCAGTTCATGCGCATGCTCGCCGAAGCGCTGGACTACATTGCTGCCAGTGCGGACCCGGAGGCCCGGCTGTACTGCGTGATGCGCACCGGGCACCTCCATCTGTGCAGCGGAGAGATTCCGTGGCCGGCGGGCCATGGAGGCCCTGGCCGTTTGCTACGGGTCTGACTGCGCCCATCGCGCGAGATTCTGTTTCACTTGCCCGATGCCGGCCCACGGGTCCTTGCGGCGTCGTTTGAGCTTTGCCGGCACATCCTTGATCGTGAACCCGTCGGCGCGCTTGAGTTTTGACAGATCACTCCATGCAATCGGCAGCGCCACCGGCGCCCCCGGCCTGGCCCGCAGCGAGTAGGACGCGACCGCCGTTGCACCGCGCCCATTGCGCAGGTAGTCGACGAAGATCCGCTTGTTGCGCAGGCTTTTGGTGGCCGTTGCCACGAACCGCTGGGGCTCGGATTGCGCCAGCGCTTCGGCGAAGCCTCTGGCGAAGCGCTTGGTCAGGTCCCAATCACATCCCGGATCGAGCGGCACGACCACGTGCAGGCCCTTGCCGCCGGATACCCGCAGGAACGACTCCAGTTCCAGCTGCGCCAGTAGTTTTCGGATGTCGGTGGTCGCTTTCCTGACCTCGGCAAAGGGAACGCCGGGTCCTGGATCCAGATCGAACACCACCCGGTCGGCCTTGTCGGGCGTTTCGGCGTGGGTGCCCCACGGGTGGAATTCCAATGCGTTGAACTGCACCAGTTCCAGCAGGCTGGCCGGGTCACGCACCACCAGGTAATGCGCGTTTACCCCGCTTTCTTCCTTGAGCTTTACTGCGTCGACCAGCTCCAGCCCGGCCGTATGGTGTTTCTGGAAGAAGCAGGGCTTTGTGGCGCCACTGGGGCATCGGATGATCGAGAGCGGGCGGTCAATCACCTCGGGAAGCAGGTGCTCCATCACTGCCGTGTAGTAATCCCACACGTCCTGCTTGGTGTAACCGTCGCCGGGGAACAGGATCTTGCCCGGCGAGGACAGCGATGGCGGCGCGCGATCCGCCACCGGTGCCAGCCTGGTCTTGCGCGCAGGCCGCGGGGGTGCCGGTGTGCGCGCCGCCGCCAGGGCCGTTCCAGCGCGATCGGAATCGGCGAGGTCGCCGATATCCTTGTCCGCGCGCACCGCCTTCAGCGACGCCTGGCGCAACAGCTTCTGCCCGCCGATCCCGCGGTAGAAGACCTCCACCACGAATCGCGGCTCGAACCAGGTCGCAGCGCGCAGGTCGGTGTCCTGGGTGGGCACGTACGCGGTTGGCTTGCGGCCGCCACCGCCCTTGATGCGCTTGCTGATGTCGCCGATCAGCTCGTCCGAGAACCCGGACCCCACCCGGCCGACGTAAAGCCAGCCGTGCTCCGCATCTGGACGGGCCAGCAGCAGCGCGCCGAAGCCGGCACGGCTGCCTTTGGGTGCGGTGTAGCCCACCACCGCAAACTCGTCACTGGCCAGCTGTTTGGTCTTGCGCCAGTCATCACTGCGGCCGCTGTGGTAGCTGCCGTCGGCGCGCTTGGAAATGATGCCTTCGAAATGCTGCTCACCGGCCAGGCGATAGGCCTCGTCGCCGTCGCCCTGCACATGGGAACTGAACGCCAACGGGCTGCCCTGCCCTTCCAGCAAGGACTGCAGCAAGGCCTTGCGCTCCAGGAGCGGCGCATCGGCGACGTCCACGCCATCAAGATGCAGCAGATCAAACAGGGCATACGTCAGCACGCCCTGGCGCTCGCCGGAGAGCGTGGCCTGCAGCAGGTTGAAGTCCTCCTTGGTGCCGGCGCCGGCGATGAGCTCACCGTCCAGTGCGGCTGAAGTCAGGCCCAGCGCCGCCACCGCGTCACGTATCTCGGGGATCTTGCCGGTCCATTCCAGTGCATTCCGGGACCACAGCTGCACCTTGCCCTTGGCGACCGTGGCAAGGATGCGGTACCCGTCCCACTTGATCTCGTGGACCCACTGCTCGCCCTGGGGCGGCGCGTCTCCCAGCTTGGCCAACTGCGGTTCGAATGGACCGGACGGCGCTGCGGCCTTTCTTGCCTTGCTGAGCGCCAGCGCCTTCTTCGCCCAGTTCGTTCGTCGGATGCGCTTGACGGGTACCGCGGTGAGCCGCTTCTTCGCGCTCTTGCCGGCCCCGGCCCGCTTCAGATCCTCCGCTGGCGCTTCAGCGACATCCGCCAGCAGATCGTCTGCCTCGATGTCGCCGGCGAATTCGTCGTCATCCTTGAACAGCAGCCACTGCGGTTGGCGCGCCGGCTTCCCGGAGCGGACCAGATGCCATCCGCCCTTCAGTTTGGCGCCGAACAGTTCGAAGCGCAGATGGCCCTTGGCGAGCTGGGCTTCCGGGTCGCCCTGCGTCGCCCACACGCCATGGTCGAACTGGGCCACATGGCCACCGCCGTACTGGCCTTTGGGGATTTCGCCTTCGAAGGCCGCATAGTCGACAGGATGATCTTCCACCTCCACCGCCATGCGCTTGACCTTCGGGTCGTAACTGGGCCCCTTGGGCACGGCCCAACTCTTCAGCGCGTCCCCTACCTGAAGGCGGAAGTCATAGTGCCTCCGGCTGGCATGGTGCAGCTGCACCACGAAAATGGCGCGTTGCCCTTTCGGCAGCGCCTTGCCCGGCTCGGGCTCCTTGGTCTTGTCAAAACTGCGCTTGCGGCGGTACTCGACCAGAGACATGGGCAACTCCGCGCTATTTTCCCAGATGCTTGCGGACAGCAACGGCGGTGGGTCCTACCGCCGCCACAGCAGCACGAAGTTCCTCGGCGGACACGCCCAGCGTGGTGGTCCAGTACTGCAGCTCGTAATCTTCGTTGACGTTAATGCGATCCCGGTCCGGGCGACCGGTCTTCTGCTTGTCATTGCTCATGGGCGTCTCCACGCGTGGTCGGGCGTGAAGTGACCGTACCGGCCGGTACATGGGCACGAGGCGATGCCATTGTGAAGCCATGGCGAAGGCCTGGCGGCACCGGCGCCAATTCGAGTGGCGGATCCCGCATCGTGAAGAGCACGCGCACGGTTCGCGTGGACCTTCACATGCCGCCTTCACCTGGCACCTGCCTGATCGCAACCGGGAAGACCCTACGCTGATCGCTCCACTCACTGCGGAGCCCAGTATGGCTATCAAGACGGCGGAAGACCTGTTCATCCACGAACTCTCGGATATCTACAGCGCCGAGAAGCAGCTGACCAAGGCCCTCCCACGCCTGGCCCGTGCGGCCGAGAATCCGGACCTGGCCACGGCGTTTGAGACGCACCTGGAAGAGACCCAGGGCCAGATCGAACGCATCGACCAGGTTGTCGAGATCCTGGGCATTCGCCTGAAGCGCATCAAGTGCGCGGCGATGGAGGGCCTGGTGGAGGAAGGCAAGGAAGTGATCGACAGCATCGACAAGGGCCCGGTGCGGGATGCTGCGCTGATCGGCGGCGCGCAGAAGGTCGAGCATTACGAGATTGCGTCCTACGGGACCATTGCCGCGCTGGCCAAGCAGCTGGGCTACAAGGACGCCCTGCCGCTGCTGCTGGAGACGCTTGAGGAAGAGAAGGCCACCGACGAAAAGCTGACCCTGCTGGCCAAGAGCGGCGGCAACGCCAAGGCCGCGCAGGCCGCCTGATCGGCGCGCCTTGGAACCCGGCTGCCACGGACGGCGGCCTCAGTGCCCGTAGAGCACCTGATCATTGGGGCAGAAGAACGTGCGCCGCCGCGTGGTCCCCATGTAGAGCTTGCTGATTGGGCCACCGCACAGGGGACAGACCTTCTTCGTGTGCACCTGCCAATGCTTTTTCAGCTCGAAGCGCCGCTTCCATTCCAGGAAGTCGAAGCTGTAGGCGCGCGCCTGTTCGATCAGCGCGGTAAGCTTGCGTGGCGGCAGGTCGCCCAAGCGGGTGGCGGGGTGCACGCCTGTACGGAACAGCACCTCGTTCTTGATGATGTTGCCCACGCCGGCAAAGACCGTCTGGTCCAGAAGCGCATCGCAGACCATGACGTCCGGCATTGCCTTCAGCTTGCGCCGTGCCAGCTTCGGATCCCAGGCATCGTTCATCACGTCCGCGCGCCAGTCGTAGACGTCGTCCAACGGCTCGTCGATCAGCCGCGCGGAACACGCATAGAAGTTCAGCTCGCCATTGTCGAACAGCAGGGATACACGCGCCGGGGTTGGCTTCCGTTCGTCGATGCGCCAGCTGCCGAACATCATCAGATGGATGCGCAGTGTGTGGCGGCTGAATTCCAGCAGGAAGTGCTTGCCCCAACTGCGGACCGCCTTGACCCTTCGGCCCTGCAGCGGCGACAGGTCGATGCGGCTGTTTCCGGAGACGGTGCGGACCACGTGCCCTTTGAAATGGCTAGTGGCTTCGCGCAGCAGTACGATGGAAGGACCTTCAGGCATGGGCGTTCTCCTGCAGCAGCGCCTGCAGGCGCAGTGCGTTGCCGGTGGCATGGCCCAGTGCTGTATTGTCCAGTACGAACCAGGCCGGCCGTTGCGCATCAGCTTCGCGCCGCAGCCCTTGCGCCAGTTCCGCCAGGGCCTGTTCGCTGTACGCACTGCGATAGATCTGCGGCTGGCCGTGCCAGCGCCAGTAGCTCCACGCTCGATCACCGCCGGGAACCGCTGCCGCCGGCACACGTGCCGGATCTGCGGCTACCCGTGCAACACCATGCGCGCTCAGCAGCGCATCCGCGTCCGCCGTGAACCAACTCGGATGCCGCGGCTCGCACGCTACATCGGCCTGCGTGCGCGCGCGCAGGCCCCGCAGGAAGGCTTCGGCCGTGGCCGTGTCGTACACCAGGCTGGGCGGCAGCTGCAGCAGCAACGGACCGAGCTTTCCACCCAGCTCCAGCACGCCCTCAAGGAACTGTTCGAGCGGCTGTATTGCATCGCGCAGCCGACGCTCATGGCTGATCTCGCGCGGGAGTTTCACCGCAAACCGGAAGCCCTCCGGAACGCTCGCCGCCCATCGCGCGTAAGTCCTGGGCTGGTGCGGTCGATAGAAGGAAGAGTTGATCTCCACCATCGACAGGCGTGTGGCATAGCGCTGCAGTAGGCTGTCGCCCGCGCCGAACGCTTCCTGATCCGCCCGCGGCAGCGACCATCCCGCACAACCGACGCGTGGTGGGCCGGACGCAACCGGGGCGGCTGTGGCCTTCATCGTGCCAGCTGCCCGTCTGGTTCGATGATGCCACCCGCGCTTGCTTCCGTCTGCGATTGCGAAACCGACAGTAGTTGATCCAGGGCACTGGTGCCCGACTGCAGCGCCGACGCGCTGCGCACGAATCCGGTCCAGTCGGAAATGGCGATCTTTCCCAGCGCGAGCTCATCTACCCGCACGCTGCGCATCCGCCAGCGCGGAAACTGTCGGCGACCCACCCTGCCCCGGTTCAGTTCGACGATTCCGCTGTGGCTGCTTGCAGCCAGAATGCGCGTGTACACCGCCTTGACCCCTGCCTCCGGGCCTTCCAGGTACTGCAGGAAGCGCGAGCCATCGAACAGCAATGTGCCGGTGACATCGGCGGACTCGTTGAACTGCACCGCCTCCGCCACGAGTTGCTGCAGCCGATGTTCCGTCAGGTTGCGGGAGGCTTCACTTACATAGGCAATCGCTCTGAAGGGCATGGCACCACCGGTTGTTGCAGACCGCTCTACCTTAGCCACACCGATCGTACGCGCGGTGAGACCGGTGTGGAGGCTGCGTCGAACTGTGGCGTGTACCTTCCGCATCGCGTTGACGCACGGTTGGGCCGCGGAACGTGTGTCTGCCACTGTGCGCACGCGTGCAGGGATGTTCGTGGAGGCCGGATGAGGAATCAGAGCCTTCCGGATGACGCGACGTTGGCGGTCGTGCCACCGCCGTCTAGCGCCGGATCTGGAAGATGGTCGCTGCCGCCAATGAGGCGGCTGAACCCAAGGAGACTTTCCATGGCCAACCAGAACCAGAACCAGGGCACCAGCAACCGCGGTTTCGCTTCGATGGACGAGGACAAGCAGCGCGAGATCGCCGCCAAGGGTGGACGTGCCGCGCACGAGTCAGGCAACGCCCATGAATTCAGCTCGGAAGAAGCACGCGAAGCCGGCCGCAAGGGCGGCGAAGCAGTGAGCCAGGACCGCCAGCACATGGCTGACATCGGCCGCGAAGGCGGCCAGAACAGTCGCGGTGGTGGCAACCAGGGCGGCAACCAGGGCGGCGGGCAGCAACAGCAGGAACGCGGCGGCGGCAACAACCGCGGTGGCCAGCAGCGCTGATCGGCGCTGAAACCCGTTGCATCCCTTCGTGGGCGGACGTGATGTCCGCCCACTTTTGTACGCCCCACGCGGCTCAGGGGCGTTGCAACCGGAGCGCCGCGAACGGGCGCCCCGGCTTCTTTCACGGCTCGCGTGGCGGCAGGTCCAGTGCACCTGCACCCGGGCCTGCCCCCAGCTCGGCCCCGGTGGCCGGCCGCGCTTCCGGGTCGGAGAGCGTGCGCAGGGTCATGGCCTGCACCGCCGCTTGTTCGCGCGGGTCCAGGTCCACCGTGCCGCCGCCGTCGCCACCATCCACAGCGGCCTGTGCGTCGCGGTCGCTGACCCGCTCCCAGAGCTCGCCGCTGTTCCAGCTGCCCTGCAGATCGTCGGCGCCGCCACCCTGCGACATGTCCATGTACAGGTCGGTGAACGCCGGATCCCCCGGCAGCTTGCCCGGTGGGAAGTTGGGCTGGATGCTGTGCAGCGCTTTCTCGAACGACTTCATGTGCGCGATCTCGCGGGTCATCAGGAAGCGCAGCGCATCCTTGATGCCCGGGTCGTCGGTAACGTTGATCAGGCGCTCATACACCAGCTTGGCGCGCGCTTCGGCCGCGATGTTCGAGCGCAGGTCGGCGGTGGGGTCGCCGATCGAGTCGATGTAGGCGGCTGTCCACGGCACCCCGCTGGAATTGACCAGCGCGGGGCCGCCGCCGTACAGGATCTGTTCGGTGTGGCTGGTGCTGTTCTGGCCCAGCAGCCGCATGTCCTCGGCCTCGGCAAGCCCTTCGGACTGGATCGCCTTGGGCCCGCGGTTGAGCATGGCGATGATGGTGCCGATGATCTCCAGATGACTGATCTCCTCGGTGGCGATGTCCATCAACAGGTCCTTGCGCCCGGGATCGCATTCGCCAAGTCCCTGGGTGAAGTAGCGCATCGCGGCGGCCAACTCGCCCTGTGGGCCGCCGAACTGTTCAAGCATGAGGCTGGCGAGCTGCGGGTTGGATTCGCGGACGCGCACGGTATACATCAGTTTCTTGTGATGAAAGAACATGAGGGCTTCTCCGGTGGCTGGTGTGGGCTGGCTTAGGAGTCAACGCTTGGCTTGGGCGCCGGGCGTTTCGTCACGGTTGAGGAACGCTCCGACCAGCCCGTCCTGGTGGTCCTCCAGCCAGCGCGCCATGGCAACCTCTTCCTGCAGGATCTGGCCGCACACCGCCGCAATGTCGGGCGCGCCGGCGCGCTCGGCAGCGATCACCAGCGCCCTGTACGTGGCGATCTCGGTGTTCTCGAAGCCAAATGAAAGGCCCACGCTCTTGACCACCTCGTCCTCCATCAGCGTGTTGCCGGCGGCGTGGATGGCGGCGGTCATGCTCGCGAACAATCCCTTCGCGGTGGGCACGCTTCCTCCCAGCGCCTCAATGCACTGCCGCAGTGAGGCAGCCTGCCCCTGCGTCTCCTGGACGTGCTGGCTGATGCGTGCGGCAAGCTGGGGATAGTTCTCGATCCGCGAAGCCATGGCCTTCATCATGGTCTCCGCTTCCTGTTCCATGGCGTAGGCGTCCTGCAGCCACTTCAGCAGGCGCTCGCTTCGGGCGGTGTTCTGGTCTGCCATCTCGATCTCCGGTGCGGGGCGACATGCCTCCGGAGACCATCGTGGAGCGAGCGCAATCACCGCGTTGTCGGGCGATGTGAGCCGCCGCAGGTTGGCGTTGCACGCGGCGCTGATGCAGCGATAACATCCGCACCCCGGACTGGACCCGGGGCGCCCTCAGGTCGCCAGGGCGCTCGATGCGACCGCGCCCGCCCTGGGGCCCCGGGGGCGGGTGTTCGAAGCGCCCCCGCCGTCCGCCGCCATCACGGCCTGCATCACGCGGTGTTGAGCGCGGTGCCCACCCCCGTCCACGCCCACGACATAGACAAATCGGCCATCAAATTTGGCCTGTGCGCCTTCAAGGGCATCGTCGGCCTGCAATGCCCGCTTCAGCGACTTCATCCATGTCCGTTCAGGCGTACGGTCCAGTTCCACGACAATGGCGGCGCCGCCACAATCGAGCGGCATGCACTCGATACGCAGCACGCCTGGAGAGGCCGCTTCGTTTCCGGATAGAGGCATGACAGAAACTCCGATACAGGGGTCGGCGGCAGTATCCACAGCGCATGCCAAGAAGCCGTCAACGAGATCCATAAGGCCCTCCACGCCTCCTCCACGAGGTTGGTCACGCGCGCAAGGCTTCGCGCCGGACTGACAATGTGCACGCAGGATCTTGATGCAGCACAGCAGAAACTCGTGTTCCCAGGACAACACAGGCATGTACGCATGCAATCCGCAATGAGCCAGCGCAGGTGCAACCTGCTGCTGGTGGAAGACCAACTCGACCTGGCCACACTCATGGAGCACGCCCTTGAGGACGTCGGTGATCAGGTGACGCATGCCTACAGCGTGTTCGACGCTCTCGGGCTGCTGGACACCCAGCGATTCGACGGCGCCGTGCTCGATGTCGAACTTCGCGACGGTGTGGTCTTTCCCGTCGCTGATCGCCTGGCAGAACTCGGCATCCCCTACCTGTTCGTCACTGCGGTCTACGACCAGCTGGTGCCGCAGCGCCACCGGCGCGCAGCCTTCGTTGCCAAACCGTTCCATGTGAGTCAATTGCAGGACACGGTTCGGCGCGTGCTGGGCGATACCTGCGCGCAGCCGCCCCCGCATTGAATCCATGCAACCGTCACCCCAGGTGCGGGGCTACCACCAGGCCCAGCTGGCGCAGCGCGCCACCACGGGAGAGGCCATCCCAGTTGCCGTGCGCGACGCTGCGGATCTCGGAGGCCTCAACCCACAGCAACCGCATCGACCAATAGGGAAAGAACCTGCCGGAAACCCTGCCGCGGCCCAGTTCGATCAGCTCGCGATGGCTGCGGGCACTGAGAATGCGGCTGTACACCACGTTGATGCTGTCTTCCGGCCCCTCGATGTACTGCAGGAAGCGGAGCCCGTCATAAAGAAGCACACCCGTAACGCCGGCTTCAAGGTTGAAGCGGGCGGCGGCCCTGGCGAGGTCATCCACATGGTCCATGGAAAGCCCCGATGTCGCCTCACTTGCGTAGGCGACTGCACGGAGGGGCACATTCGTTCCTTCTGGCGCAGGAAATTTCCTGCACTTCAATGATCGCCGCGCTGATGTAGGCAGAGATGAGGTGTTCAATCGCCGCGCTACCAGTGCCCTCCCCCGAGCTGCACGCTGCGATAACGCGTCGGCAGGCGGGAGCTTCTGCGCTCCCGGCCGAGCGGTTCAGCGCCAACAGCGATCACGGCTGTTGATGGTAATGGGCGCAGGCGCCGGCGGCCACATCACTCGGCTGGAAGCGTGGCGTGCCTATGAATACCCTGTGCGGTGATCCTCACCCGGTCAGCGCGGGCGCCTCGCTCTCGCCCTCACGCACTGGAGAAGCTCCCACAGCCAAGGCAGCACCACCAGGCCAGACGCCGGCAGCAGGACCCACCACCAGATCCCGGGTGCTGCCGGTTCCACACTGAGCGACCATCGAGGATGGGCCTGCCAGGCCACCCAGGCCAACAGGACCCACGGCGCGGCATCCAGCACACTGTGCACATGCTGCTCCGCCGGACTGATGCGTCTGCGGCCGTCTGCGCTGACGGTGTCCAGATAGCCGGCGATTGCGTGAGCAATGACCAGAAGCGCCAGGAGCGTGACCAGCGACAACGTGTTTTCCAGCAGCAGCCACGCCAGCACGCCGCTGCCGATCAGAAGCAGCTGCACCGCATGCAACAGGCTTTCGCGCATCGCGGAGGTGTGTGGAAGGTCGGTCCGGCGGTGAAAATGGAAGTCCAGCGAACCGGCCACCAACCACAGTGCGTACACACAGCCCACGACAATCGCACTCATGGCGCCACGCTCACGGTGTCAGAACGATCTTGCGGCAGTCGTCATCCTTGGCATCAAACATCGCATAGCCCTGCGCTGCATCGGCCAGGCGCATCCGGTGCGAGATGATGTCACCCGGGTCCAGCTTTCCTTCCAAGATGGCGCCGAGCAGCTCCGGCATCAGTCCCTGCACGTGGGTCTGCCCCATCTTGAACGTCAAGCCCTTGTCGAACGCGTCACCCAGCAGGAAACCGTGGATGAAGCCGGCATAGACACCAGGGATGCTGACAACGCCGCCGCGGCGGGCCGCGGCGATGCACTGCCGGATCGCCACCCCGCTGCTGCCTTCCAGTTTCACGGCGGTCAGCGCTGACTCCAGCGCACTCCCTTCGGCCTCGAAGCCTACGGCCTCGATGCAGGCGTCTGCGCCCCGCCCGCTGGTCTGGGTCAGGATGTAATCGGCCGGGTCCTCGATCTCCCTGAAGTCGATGGGGGTCACCCCGTAGGCGCGACGCGCGTAGTCAAGGCGGTAGCGAAGATGGTCCACCATGAAGATGGTCTCGGCCCCCAGCAGCCGGCAGCAGGCTGCGCTCATCAGCCCCACCGGCCCGGCACCGAAGATGGCCACCGTCGAGCCGGGCTTGACCCCAGCGTTCAGCGCGGCCTGGTAGCCGGTGGGCAGGATGTCCGAAAGGAACAGAACCTGCTCGTCGGCCACGCCTTCCGGGATGCGCAGCGGGCCTACATTCGCCTTCGGCACGCGTACGAATTCGGCCTGCCCGCCGGCCACGCCGCCATACAGATGGCTGTAGCCGAACAATGCGGCCGGAGGCAGTATGCCCTTCTGGTTCAGTGCGGCGCCCTTGCCCGGATTGGTGGTCTCGCAGGCGGCATACTCGGCCAGCCGGCAGTGGAAGCACTCGCCACAGGCAATCACAAACGGGATCACCACGCGATCACCGGGTTTCACCTGGGTCACGCCGCTGCCGACCTCTTCCACCACGCCCATGAATTCGTGGCCCAGCACATCGCCATCGTGTAGGTCAGGAATCTTGCCCCGGTACAGGTGCAGGTCCGAACCACAGATGGCGGTGGCGGTCACCCTCAGGATCAGATCATCCTCGGCCGCCAGCACCGGGTCCGGCACGGTCTCGACGCGCACATCCCTGCGGCCGTGATAGGTCAATGCCTGCATCGCGGTTCTCCAGAAAGATCGGAACATCAGCATCGCAGGGCAGTCCCCCTGCTGCGGTGACATCCGGGTGTGCGCGGCGTTCATTCCGCGGCGTCGTGGCGTTAACCCGGCGCGGTGCAGGCTTCAGGTTCTCGCCGCAGGAGCTGCTCATGAACGACAAGTTGCCTTTCAATCCAACCACGGACGTGGACGATCAGTCGAAGGCCCACACGCCGGACAAGCGTCGCAATGACCAGGCCAGGTGGAAGGACCACGACATGCCCGACGATGGGGACGGCCCCAAGGCGGTACCTGAAGACTACGAGCGGCCGGATCCTGACCCGACAGGCAAGCGTTGAGCCCGCCTCACATCCTCGATGCGCAGTGATCACGAGCCCTGCCCTCTTGCCCGCGCATGCTTCCGCACGGTCTCTGGAACAGCTGATCGAGGTGTTGCATGTGGAAACGCAACGGTCTCTCGCTGGTGCTGCTTGCACTCACCGTCGTGTTCATCGTTGGGCAGGCAGTTGCGGGGCACCATGTCCACAACCAGGAGTTGACGCAGCACGGGCGCGCGCCGATCGATCTATGGCACTACCTGGCGACCGGCCACTTCGTCAGCGCCACATTCGAGAACTGGGAGAGCGAATTCCTGCAGATGGGCATGTATGTTCTCCTGACCGTCACCCTTCGCCAGCGTGGCTCGGCTGAATCGCGGCCGTTGGATCCTGCACAGGAGCAGAGCCGCGTCGAGCCAGGACCTACGCCCTGGCCGGTGAGGCGTGGCGGCGTCTGGAAGGTGCTGTACGGTCATTCGCTTGCAATCGCCTTCGGGCTGTTGTTCCTGTTGAGCTTCACGCTGCATGCGTTGGGAAGCTGGCGAGCCGAGCAGGCCGAGCAGCTGTTGCGGGGCCTGCCCGCACCCGGCTTCCTGCAGCACCTGGCCAGCAGCACATTCTGGTTTGAATCGATGCAGAACTGGCAGAGCGAATTTCTCGCCGTGCTGTCCCTGGTTGTACTGACGATCTTCCTGCGCCAGAAGGATTCACCGCAGTCCAAGCCGGTCGAGGCCCCGCACGCACAGACAGGTGATTGAGCCATGGGACAGGATCCATCGACGGCCTTGCTGATCATCGACATGTTCAGCCGTTTCGACTTCCCCGGCGCGCAGGATCTTGCGCCCGTTGCGGAGCGGGCGGCCAGACAGATCCGGCGTTTGAGAGACCACTTCGATGACCGCAGGTGGCCGGTCATCTATGCCAATGACAATTTCTCCGACTGGAAGCGTGACTTCCGACAACAGGTTGCGCAGTGCAGGCGGGACGGGGGCGCAGCCGGGCGGATAGCCGACCTGCTCTCGCCCCTGCCCGATCACTACTTTGTACTCAAGCCCAAGCACTCGGCGTTCCTCGCCACCCCGCTGCCGGTCCTGCTGGCCAAGTTGGGCGTGCGCCGACTTTGGCTCAGCGGGATGACAGCCGATTCGTGTGTGCTGGCAACCGCGTTGGACGCCAACGCCAGGGAGTTCGACGTCGTCCTGGCAAGGGAGGCCGTGGCGGGGATGCCGTCACAGAAACAGCGGGCAATGGCGCTGCTCGCCGATTCAGGAGCAGCGCGGGTGGCACGAATTGCTTCTCTGGTGCCGGCATGACCAGCGGGATGGAGCAGCATTCGGTTCAAGCCCGGTCTGCGACACCCTTTACACCGGCATGACCGGCGCAATGTGCGCAGCAGAAAATCCGGCCATTTCCCTCGACACCGTGTCCGATGACGGCGCAATCGCAGTGGGCGCAGCGCGGGGCGAACGCATGGATCGCGCATTCGAACGAATCGAACGTGCCGCTACGCCCGCCTTGCTGTACGGTGAAGCTCTTGTCGTAGTCGTTGCCGCAGACATCACAGGTAGCCATCGGGCACCTCCTGCTCTGGAAGGAGCCTGCAGTGTGGCCATCACGGATGTCGGCGGCAGTGAAAGCACCGTGTCACGACTGTGCAGGATCTTCACGCGGAGAGCGGCATGGCACCTGCCCTGCATCGTCCGTCCGGACCCGTCCAATGAACCGGCACGCCAGCATGATCTGCACGATGCAGTGAGCGCGGGCAGTGCGGGTTGACTGGAACTGCAGGAGATGACTGCTCGCCCGTAGCGTACGTTGGCAATCCCCTTGCGTTATGCGGCAAGGGCGTACGGCTCCACCAGTCCCACCAGCAGATCCATTGCTGATTGCCCACCGGCCGACGTATCGCCACGCTGCACGAAGCCGATCCAGTCCGCGTGGGCCAGCGACTTCAACTGCCCGGGATCTACCGGAAGCCAGCGCATCGGCCAGAACGGCAGGCGCCGGTTGCCCACCCTGCCCCGCTGCAGCTCCACCAGCCCTGCGTGGCTGGTTGCGCCCAGCACACGCGCGTACGCCACCCGCAACCCGTCCTCCGGTCCCTCCATGTACTGGAGAAACCGCCCGCCATCGAAGAGAAGCACGCCGGTAACGCCGGCGTCCCGGTTGAAACGTGCGGCGTCGTCGACCAGCTGGTCCAGCCTGTTGCCCTCCTTGCGCCCGTTGTCGCCCACAACAGTGGGGCTGGCTTCGCTGACGTATACCACTGCCCTGATAGGCATCGGTTGCTCCTGTGACGAATCCCCCCAGATTCCGATGGCCTCACCGTAGCCCATCCGAGGACCTGGGAAGTTCCCATCGTGTGTATTCCGTGATCCGATCGCCACTATCCGACCAGCGGTGCACCTTTCCTCGGCGTGTTCAGGATCCGCAGCCGGTCGTCCTCCTGTGCCGGCACCGCAGGTTCGGGGAGACGCATGCCAGTGCCAGGCTCACGCCCTGTCCGCTGCCCACGCCAGGTCGAACGTCAACGCGAGGCGCTGGCCGGGCTCCAGCCGGTGCGGCGCCAGCGTGAAGCCGTCCGGCGGACCGCTCTGGGGCTCCACACAGGTGGCGTGCGGCGTGCCGTCGTAGACCACCCAATGGTCGTGGTCCGAGCGCAGCCGCAGGCGCTGGCCTCCGCGTATCAGCGTGATGTCGCTGTCGGCGATGAAGCAGTCATCCCAGGGACCGGTAGTGGGAGCCACACAGGGCAGCGTGGCAATACCTTCCCCGTCCCGCGGGTACATCGCACGAGGCGTGAACAGCAGCCCGTCAGGCTTCCGGAACCAGGGATGCCAGCCCAGCACCGCCGGCATCGCCTGCTCGCCGGCCTGGACCGAAAGGCGCATCTGCAGGGCGTGAGCCTCCAGCTGCAGGTCCAGCATGGCGATGCCACCGAAGGGCCAGTAGCCGTCGTGCGGCAACGCCAGCGCCAACCTGGCTGCCGCCGCATCCAGCCGGTCGATCTGCCACGGTCGCGAGAAGCCCAACCCATGAATGGCATGCCCGTCGAAGTTGAGCGGCAGCCGATGCGGCCTGCCATCAAAGCGGAACGTTCCATGGCGGATGCGCCCGGCCCAGGGCACCATCGGGTAGCAGCCCCAGGCGATCGCAGCCGCCCCGCCCGCCTGCGCATCCACCAGCCACTCCACGCCCTGGTAACGCAGGTGCGCCACGCGCCCGCCCGCCCCTGCGGCGAGCGCAACCTCCAGTTCGCCGCATCTCAGCCAGTGCAGTTCACCGGCCGGCAGCGGGGCCAGCGCATCATCCACCGGCAGCATGCGCTCAGGCCCCATACGGATTGATCGTGCGGATGCTTCCGTCCGGCTCCATGTGCAGCGGTGTGCACTTGGCCGAGCGCAGGTGGGTGATGCCGCCGGACATCAGTGCATCGTGATAGAACAGGTACCACTGCCCTTCGAACTGGCAGATGGAGTGGTGGGTGGTCCAACCGACCACGGGGGTGAGGATCACGCCAGCGTAGGTGAACGGGCCATACGGGCTGTCGCCGATGGCGTAGCACAGCTGGTGGGTGTTGCCAGTGGAGTACGACAGATAGTAGCGACCCTGGTACCTGTGCAGCCACGGGCCTTCGAAGAAGCGGCGCGCATGGTCGTCCGCACGCAGCGGCTGGCCATGCTCATCCAGGATCTGCACTTCGCGGGTGGGTTCGGCCAGCTCGGTCATGCACGCGTCCAGGCGGCCCACGCGCGGCCCCAGGGCCGGCGCGCTGCCCTCGGGTTCCTCGTGGGCCTCGCTGTACTGGTTGTCACGATACTTCTGCAGCTGCCCGCCCCAGATGCCGCCGAAGTACAGGTAGTGGCTGCCATCCTCGTCTTCGAACACGGCAGGGTCGATCGAGTACGCGCCCTTGATCGGCTCCGGCTGGGGCACGAACGGGCCCTCCGGCCGCGTGCCGATCGCCGCGCCGATGCGGAACCGGCCCTCGGCGTCCTTGGCCGGGAAGTACAGGTAGTAGCGGCCATCGCGGCAGGCGGCATCGGGGGCCCACATCTGTTTCCGCGCCCAGGGCACGTCGCGCACGTGCAGCGCCATGCCGCAATCCACGGCCGTGCTGTCGGGCGTATCCATCTTCAGCACATGATAATCCTGCATGCCGAAGTGGCCACCTTCGTCGTCGAACGGCTGGCCACCGTCGATGTCGTGCGACGGATAGATGTACAGGCGCCCCTCGAACACGTGCGCCGAAGGGTCGGCGGTGTAGATGTGGGTCACCAGCGGTTGCGAAATGGCGTGTGCGGTGAGCTGCGCAAGACGGGCTTCGCTGGCCTGGCCGTCTTCGCCGGCATGGAGGTCGATCATGGTTGTCATCTTGGCCTTACGCGGAAGCGTCGGCGGAACGGCGACGCAGGTGGAGGTCCTGCTCGATGCGGGTCTCGGTGCGCTTGTCGATCCTGTAGAAGAACAGCAGCGCCACGGCGAGCAGGAAAGGAAGGGAGCAGTAGACGCTTACGGTCAAGCGGATGCCCTGCACCACGCCCTCAGGCTGCTGCGCCAGTCCTGCCTGGTAGCCGTAGTGCGCAAGGATGGCCGCGACCAGCGCGCCTCCGACGCTGAGGCCGATCTTCAGCCCGCACAACATCGCCGAGAAGATGATCGCGGTCGCCCGCCGATGGTTCTTCCACTCCGAGTAGTCCGCGACGTCGGCGATCATCGCCCACAGCAACGGGATGGTGATGCCATAGCAGAAGCCATGCAGCATGAAGGCAGCGAAGGCCACCGCCACGCCCGTGGGTGGAAACAGGTAGAAGGCAAGCAGGAACAGGGTCGAGACAAACAGGGCGCCACCGAAGACGTCGCGCTTGCCGAAGCGATCCGCCAGCCGTCGTGATGCGCCGATGCCCAGGATCATGCAGAGGATGCCGCACGCGTTGAACAGGCTGAACGCCGAGGTGGCCGCGTCCTTCGGCCAGGTGAACGCCGCGAAGCCGGCGCTGGCCAGGGCAGCATTCAAGGCGCTGATCAGGCCGTTGAAGCCTGAGCCGTCCAGGAAGCCGGCCAGCGCGGCTTCACTCATGTAGTACTGGAAGTAATAGATGTAGGTGCCGCCCTTCAGGGCCAGGTTGATGAATACCAGCACGGTCAGGGCCAGCATCACCTGCCACGGGCGGTTGTGCAGCAGGTCCGACAGGTCCTGCAGTACGCCCCCGGTCTGCTCGCGCGTCGGCACGATGCGTTCGCGAGTGGTGGCGAACGTGATCAGGAAGAACACCGTCCCGATGATGGCGAATGCGGTCATGACCTGCTCGAAGCCGCGCACCTGGTCGCCATCGCCCAGGATCAGCACCAGCGGCATCAGCAGCACCTGGATGATGAACTGCGCGACCATCACAGCCACGAAGCGGTAGGCCGAGAGGCTGTTGCGCTGGGCCATGCTGCCGGTCAGCACGCCGCTCAGCGCCGAGTACGGCAGGTTGTTCGCGGCGTAGACGCAGACCAGCAGCGCGTAGGTGGCCAGTGCATAGATCACTTTTCCGCGCTCGCCCAGGTCCGGGGTGCTGAACGCCAGCAGCGACAGCACGCCGAACGGAATGGCTGTCCACAGGATCCATGGGCGGAAGCGGCCCCAGCGTGTGGATGTGCGGTCCGCCGCGATGCCGATCAACGGCGTGAACACGAACGCACCCAGCAGGCCCACCACGAAGATGATCGTGGCCGCGGTGGCAGCCGGCAGGCGGTAGACGTCGGTGTAGAAGAACGCCAGGTAGGTGATCAGGGTCTGGAAGATCAGGTTGGCGGCGAGATCGCCCAGGCTGTAGCCGAGCTTCTCGCGTACCGATAGCGCGTGTTCAGTGCTTGCCATGCAGCGGACGTCCTTGAAAAGGAATCTGGTCGAAGCGGAATCGATGCCGGCGGGGATGATCAGTCAAGCGCGGGCACCACGGTGAACCTGCCCTGCGCACGTATATCGGCACTGGACGCCCCCACCCTGACCTCATAGGCACCGGGCTGCACCGCGTACGCCGCGCGCGCTTCGTCATAGTGGCGCAGGGCCTGCGCCGCCTCCAGGGTGAACGTCACCGTGCGGCGTTCGCCCGGGGCCAGCTGGACGCGCTGGAAGCCACGCAGTTCCTGCACGGCGTCGCCGCTGCCAGCGTGCTCGCGCCGCACGTACAGCTGCACCACTTCGTCACCGCTGCGGGTGCCCGCGTTGGTCACATCCAGCGCCACGCCCAGGCGGCCGTCGGCGCGGAGGCTGTCTGCATCGAGGCGAAGCGTTCCATAGTCGAATCGGGTATACGACAGACCGTGACCGAACGGATACAGCGGCGTGCCGCGGAAGTAGCGATAGGTGCGGCCCTCCATGGCGTAGTCGTCGAATGCCGGCATCGCTTCGCCGGCCTTGTAGAACATGACCGGCAAACGGCCGGCGGGATTGACGTCGCCAAACAGCGCCTGACCGACTGCGGTGCCGCCGCGTTGCCCGGGGTACCAGCTCATCAGGATCGCTGGCAGATGCGCCTGCGCCCAGTCCACGGCGATGGCCGAGCCACCGGTAAGCACCATCACCACCGGCTTGCCGGTGCCGTGCAGGGCCTCCAGCAGGGTGCGCTGCGGCGCGGGCAGCCGCAGGTCGGTACGGTCGCCACCGGCAAAGCCCGGGTAGTTGACCGTCATCTCTTCGCCTTCGACATCGCCGGTGAGTCCACCAACGAACACCACCACATCGGCATCGCGTGCGGCATCGAGCGCTTCATCGAACGGTGCCTTGGCGCCGGGCATGCGCCAGCCCAGGCGCACGCCGGCATCGCGCTGGTCGTCGTAGTACTCCAGCTTCAGCTCATAAGCACGCCCGGCCTGCAGGTCGAGTTCGACACCCTCGGCATGCAGGCGATCCGTGTTCACCCAGTGATCGATCACGCGCTTGCCGTCCAGATACAGGCGGTAGCCATCATCGCCGGCCACCTCCAGCCGGTAGCGACCGGACACGGGGGGCAGCAGCTGGCCGCTCCAGCGGATGCTGAAGCGGTCGTTGGGAATCCCCTGCCCCGGTGCCGCTTCGCCGCGTGCCAGCAGGTTGTCGGTCGGCGAGCCGCGGTCCCAGCGGAAGCCGATCTGCGCGTCGGTACGCACCAGGGCCGGAGTGCCGGACAGGTCGGGCGTGCGGAAGTACTCACCGCGCAGGCCGCGCTCGGGCGACTCCGCCGAGGGCCGCAGGTAGGTCGGCTCGATCAGCGGTGTGGCGCCGGGATCGTCGCGGCCCTCCACCAGGTCGACGCCGCGGGCATAACGCACTTCAACGCCCTTGGCCGCCTCGCGTACGCCCTGCAGGATCGTCACCGGCGCCGCCGGTGTGCCGAAGTAGTTGCCGAGCAGTGCCATGGTGTCGTCGGCAGTGGGTCCGACCACGGCAATGCGCTTGATGTCGCGCGACAGTGGAAGGATGCCGTCGTTCTTCAGCAGCACCAGCGATGCCTGCGCGGCCTTGAGGGCCAGCGCATCATGGGCCGGCGCCTGGTTCACCGAGGCCGGAATGCGCGCCCAGCGCACCCGCTCCGGCGGATCGAACATGCCCAGGCGCATCCGTGCGGTGAACAGGCGGGTCACCGCATCGTCGATCTCCGCCTCGCTGATCAGCCCTTGGCGCACTGCGGCAGGCAACGTTGCGTACTCCTGGCCGCATTCCAGCTCGGTGCCGTTCCTCACCGCCAGCGCCGCAGCGGCTTCGCGCGTGGTGACGATACGGTGGTGCTTCCAGATATCGACGATGGCCCAGCAGTCCGAGACCACGTAGCCCTTGAAACCCCAGTCGCGTCGAAGCACATCGTGCAGCAGGAAACGGCTGGCACTGGCGGACTCGCCGTACACGCGGTTGTAGGCGCCCATGACCGCATCCACTTCGCCCTCCTTCACCAGCGCCTCGAACGCCGGCAGGTAGGTGTCATACAGGTCGCGCCGGCTGGGCCGTGCATCGAAGTGATGGCGGTCGGCCTCCGGTCCGCTGTGCACGGCCAGATGCTTGGCGGTGGCGTCCAGCTTGCGGTAGACGGGGTCGTCGCCCTGCAGGCCGCGTACGAAGGCCACGCCCATGCGCGCGGTGAGGTAGGGATCCTCGCCGTAGGTCTCCTGTCCGCGCCCCCAGCGCGGGTCGCGGAAGATGTTGACGTTCGGCGACCAGAAGGTCAGGCCCTGGTAACGGCCATGCGCGCCTTCGCGGAGGAACTGGTGGTGCTTTGCGCGGGCCTCGTCGCTGATGGTCGTGGCCACCTGCCCCATCAACGGTACATCGAAGGTCGCGGCCAGGCCGATTGCCTGCGGAAACACCGTGGCCTGCCCTGCCCGTGCGACGCCGTGCAGTCCCTCGTTCCACCAGTCGTAGGCGGGTACCCCCAGCCGTTCGATCGCCGGCGCGGCGTTCTGCATCTGCGCGGCCTTCTCTTCCAGCGTCATCTGCGCGACGAGTGCCGCGGCCCGTTGCTCGAAGCTGGCCGAAACGTCCAGCCAGGGCCGCGGCGCAGCCGCGGACGCGGCGGCCGCCACACAGGTCAGTACGAACAGGGCGATCCCACCGCGCCAGGTATGGCGGCGGGCCTTGGACGAAATCGACAGCCTCATTTGCTTCTCCCGTTGCGCTCGTCGCGCGCGAAAGGACCCAGCAGTGCGCCCACGAAGCCGCCTGCCCGGTCCGTACTCAGGACGGTGCCGTCCACCTCGCCTGCGAGCAGTTGCCAGCCCTGCCCATCGCCAGTGTCGAACGAGAACGCATAGTTGCCCTCGTTGCCGGCAATCTTCAGGCGCAGTGCTGCAGGCACCGGTACTTCACGGCTGGCCAGCGTCCGCGTGCTGCGGCCACCGTCGCGCGCTTCGAGGAAGAGCGAGAGGCGCCCCCCGCCAAGGTCCCGAACGCCAAGGAAGTACCAGTACGCCTCGCTCTGGAACGCCGCCAGACCGGCGGCAACTCCGGAAGCTGGCGGGGTCATCGCGGTGCTCGCCTCGAAGCGCAGATGCTGCTGGCGCCGGCCGAGAAACGCCGGATTGCGCAGCGTGTCCAGATCCTCGGCGAGCGGGTGCACGGCCAGCATGCCGGGGCGCTTGTGCAGGTCTGCCCAGGCATGCCTGGGCACGCGCACGCGCAGCCACTGGCGATCGAGCGCTGGGCCATCAAAATTGTCGCGCGCTACGAAATTGCCGGTCGACGGGGCCTGGGATGCCTCGCCCTGCATCCATGACGGCGCCTTGGCCACGTAGGGAATGGCCTGGTCGGTCGGCAGGATCTGCGGCCAGCCATCCTGCCAGCGCACCGGCAACAGGTAGGTCTCGCGCCCGGTGTTGTAGTGGCGCTTCTGATAGTTGCGGCTGGCCAGGAACACCGCCCACCACGAGCCATCCGGGCCTTCGACCAGGTCGGCGTGGCCGGCATTGGTGATCGGAAGCGGACGGTCGTCCGGGAGTTCGCGCTGGGTCAGGATCGGATTGCCCGCATAGGGAACGTAGGGCCCCCACACCGCGCGGCTGCGCAGCACCACCTGCGAGTGCTGCGGCCCGGTGCCTCCTTCAGCGTCAGACAGGTAATACCATCCCTCCCGCTTGTAGATGTGCGGTCCCTCGATCCAGATCGGATTCTTCGCCGGCTCCACGCCTCCATCAACCAGTACCCGGCGGGGCCCGACCGGCTTGAACGCCGCCAGATCGATCTGCTGCATCCAGATGGCGCGGTGCCCGTCATAGCGCGGCGGACCGGGCGGTGCATCGTTGTTGATCAGGTACACCTTGCCGTCGTCATCAAAAAACAGTGATGGATCGATGCCATCGATGCCGGGCAGCCAGTGCGGATCGGACCACGGCCCGGCCGGGTCGCGCGCGGTGGCGATGAAGTTGCCACCGCTGTCGGTCGCGGTGGTGACGACGTAGAAGGTGCCGTCATGGTATTCGATGGTGGGCGCGAAGATGCCGCGCGAGACGCTCAGTCCGTCGAAATCCAGCTGCGTGGGGCGGTCAATCACATTGCCGATCTGCTTCCAGTGCACCAGGTCGCCACTTTCGAACACCGGAATGCCCGGGAAGTAGGTGAAGCTGGAATTGACCAGATAGAACCGGCCGTTCGCGCGCA
Source organism: Stenotrophomonas maltophilia group sp. LNF247 (assembly GCF_054083135.1). Lineage (NCBI taxonomy): Bacteria > Pseudomonadati > Pseudomonadota > Gammaproteobacteria > Lysobacterales > Lysobacteraceae > Stenotrophomonas > Stenotrophomonas maltophilia group sp. LNF247. Next base: position 276,987 of record NZ_JBSRQL010000001.1, on the reverse strand, counting down.
CGATGCTGGGATCGGCATGGAAGCCGGCCAGGACGGGATTGCGGTAGTGGCCGGCCGGCAGCGGCACTTCAAACGCCTGGTCATCGCCGCGGTACTCGAACCAGTCGAAGTACACCGGCGGCGCGTCCGGCGGCGCGCTGGACCGGGCGGCTGCGGCCGACAGCAGGAACAACGCCCCCAGCAGGCGGCGCGCCATCGACCTCAGGCCGGCCCTGTCGGGGGCCAGAGGGAACTTCGTGGACAGCGTCATCATCGTCGGGCCTCGGCTTCGGCAATGGGAAGTTCGAACGGGCCGGCCGGTGCCCCGCTGCGATCGCGCAGCGTGCACACCGGGCCATCGGCCCAGCAGTAGCGGACGTGCGTTGCGTGCGTCGATCGTGGGCCGCGCAGCAGGATCCGGCGCCCATCCAGTTCGGCGTCGCCGTAGTCGCAGTGGCCGGTATCACCCCTGGTCTCGCACAGTTCAAAGCCAATCGGTCGCAGCGCACCGGTTGCGGTGAGCGCGCCTTCGACATCCTCGAACGCGATTGACACGCCCGCGGGCGTCCGCACGGCCGTGACCGCCCGCGGACCTGACGGTGCCAGATCCTGCTCGCCGTACACCACGTGGCGGGCCACGCGCGCCAGGCGGCGCCCGAGCTCCTGCTTGTTCGGCGGGTGGATGTCGTAGGCATCGCCGATGTCGATGGCAATGGCGAGTCCGCTCCGCTCATCCTCGGCGGCGACGCGTCGCTGCGCCTCGCGCACCTGCGCCCAACCGCTGTCGGCAGGCGCAACCGGCGGCTGGCCATGGTTGGCCAGCTGCACGAGCAGCAGTGGCGTGCGTGCACCGAACTGACGCCGCCAATCGTCGCGCAGCGCACGCAACCGCGCCGCGTATGCCGCGCCATCACCGGTGTTCGATTCACCCTGGTACCACAGCATGCCGCGCAGCCCGAAACCGCCGAGCGGTGCGATCATTCCGTTGTACAGCGTCGACAGCCCGGTGGCCGCCTGCCAAGGGGCAAATGGCGGCGCCTGTTGGCCCGGCGCAACCCGATACATCCACGGTCCCTGCAGTGGCACCCGCTCGCCGGTATCGAACTGCAGGCCGTGTGCCGTTGAAGGACCGGCCAGGCCGCCTTCGCCGTAGGTGTCCAGCACGTTGACCGCAATGCTGTTGGATCCTGCCTTCAGCAGGCCATGTGGCAACGGGTAGCGCCTCTCGCCGGCGCCGTACTGGCTGCCGACGGCGACCCCGTTCACCCAGGTCACGTCCACCTCGTCGGCCGATGCCAGCTCCAGGGTCGCGCCGCGTGCGGCCTGTTCAGCGCTCAGCATCACCTGCGTGCGATACCAGACCATGCCGTTGTAGTCGGCAAGTGCGGGCTCGTTCCACCGCTCCCATGCGCCCAGTGTGGCCGGTGCGCGGGACCATCCGCGGTCATCGGCATCCGCGCGCCATGGTGCGTCACCTGACAGTGCGCCCTCGCGTGAGGCCCACCAGTGCTGCCAGTAGCGACCCCAGCGTGCATGTGCCTCCTGCGGGTCGTGGGCAGACTGAGCAAGGATGTCCAGGGGCTCGTCCATGCCGCCCTGCCCGCGCAGCGCGCCCGCGCTGGTCCAGGCCTCGATCCGGGACCCACCCCACGCCGCCTGGATCAAGCCCATCGGCACGGCAGCCGTGCGCTGCAGCTCGCGCGCGAAATAGAAACAGGCTGCGGAGAAGTCGCGCACCCTGTCGGGGGTTGCCGTTGTCCATGCAGGGTCGCCCTTGAAGCTCTCCTGTGCCTGCGCGGCCCCCTCCTGCGGCACGGTGAACAGCCGGATCCGTGGCATCGTGGCTGCGGCAATCTCGCTGGCTGCGTTGAGCGAGCGCCACACCGGCAGTTCCATGTTCGACTGGCCCGAGCACAGCCACACGTCGCCGACCAGCACGTCGCGCGCCGTTTGCCGGCGCGTTCCGTCGTTTACCTCCAGCGTGTAGGGACCGCCAGCGGCGACCGGGTACAGCATCGCCTGCCAGCGGCCTGCGGCGTCCGCCCGGCTGCTCACCGCCTGCCCCGCAAACGTCACGGAAACCGGCTGCCCAGGGCTTGCGTGTCCCCAGACGGCAATGGGCCGGTCACGCTGCAGGACGGCGTGATCCCTGAACAGCGGATGCAGCAGTCCCGTCGTCTCCCGCGCCGCGGCCGGCATCGCCACTACTGCCGCAGCCATCATCAACAGCACACACCCGACCGCTCCGAACCTGCTCATCGGCCATCCCCCGGTGCGAACGGAAACTGCAATGCCTGGTAGTACGACAATGGCTGCGGCGGTGGCCGTTCGCCGGCGGGCAATGGCCGTCCGCTGAGCGACTGGAAGTACGCCACGCTGGCGTCACGCCACCATTGCGCTTCGTCGTGCTGGATCTGCAGGAACGCAGCAACGTGCCGATGCCGCTGCGGATCGATCCGGTCGCTCAGGCCGGCCCAGGTGTCCTGCATCGACCGCACCTGGCGCACACCCCGCGAATAGCGCCCGACCAGCTCATCCCAGAGCGTCCTGCCCGAGCGCATGCGGTGATCCCACGGCACATGATGGAACCACAGCAGCAGCGACTCGGGCACCCGCTCGGGGTCGCCATAGACCTCGGCGACCTGCGGGGCGTACTGGCCCACGGCGTTGCTTCCGCCGGCGCTGCGGTCAAAACCGATGCCCTGGCTGTCTGCGCGGTGGTAGTACACCGACGTCCAGTCCGCACGCGGGCCTCCGTCCACCCAAGGGCCGGGGCCGTAGTGATGGCCGCGTGCCATCAGGTGGTGCAGGCCCAGCGGCGTCATGTAGTCCACTGCCGCCTCGCGCGAGTCCATCATCATCCGCACGATCGGGCCGGTCACCTGCGGGTCGGGCGAGAACGTCAACGCTGCCCAGTCTTCGGCAATCGCGCGCGCGGATTCCTGCGGGTTCCAGGCCAGTCGGCCGAAGGCGTACCAGTTGGCCTGATCGAAGTGCGAGCCACTCCAGGTGCGGTCCACGCCGATGTTGGCGACGCCGGCGATACCGGTCAGCGCATGACCCTCCAGCGAGCCATCGACGACGCGGGAGACCGTGGAGCCTTCGCCGCGTGCATGGGTGTCGGCCTGCAGCACTTCCTCGTAGAGCGTTCCCAGGTAGACCAGGTGCGTCGCAAAACCCAGGTATTCCTTGGTGATCTGCAGTTCCATCATCAGCGGCGTGCGCGGCATCGCGCCGAACAAGGGGTGGAACGGCTCGCGCGGCTGGAAGTCGATGGCGCCGTTCTTCACCTGCACGATCACGTTGGGGCGGAAGGCGCCGTCCAGCCCGACAAACTCGCTGTATGCCTGCTTGGCGCGATCTTCGGGAACCTCGTGCGAGTACACGAAGGCCCGCCACATCACCACACCGTTGTAGGGCGCCAGCGCGTCGGCCAGCAGGTTGGCGCCCTCGGCATGGGAACGACCGTAATCCTGCGGGCCGGGTTGCCCTTCGGAGTTCGCCTTGACCAGGAAGCCGCCGAAATCCGGAATGCGCGCATGGATCTCATCGACCTTGTCGCGCCACCAGCGCCGCACGCCGGGATCCAACGGGTCAGCCGTCGCCAGGCCGCCGAGCTCGATGGGCGCACTGAAGCGTGCGCTCAGGTAGACCCGGATGCCATAGGGGCGGAACAGGTCGGCCAGCGCGGCGGCTTTGGCCAGATAGGCCGGCGACAGGCTCAGCGCACTGGCGTTGACGTTGTTGAGGACGGTGCCGTTGATGCCGAGCGAGGCGTTGGCACGGGCGTAGTCGGTGTAGCGCGGGTCACGCCACTGCGGCAACGTCTGCCAGTCCCAGAGGGAGCTGCCTGCATAGCCACGCTCGACGTAACGATCCAGGTTGTCCCAATGGTCGAGCACACGCAGTGCGACCCGCGGCGACTCCCGCACGTCCAGCCCCTGCAGCGGCATGCCACGCTGCAACAGGCGCAGCAGATGGAACGTGCCATACAGCACGCCGACATCCCGGCGTGCCGCCACCAGCAGTACATCGCGCCCCTCGATCCGGACCCGCCGGATCAGGAAGCCCTCGTCGCCCAGCGAGGCAACCTCGTTGCCGAACGCGGCGACCAGCGCCGAAGACTGCGGCGTACCCAGCACCAGGGCATGGTCAGTACTGATTGCCGTTCGCATTGGCGGCGCCGTTCCCAGCAATCCAGGGAGGCTGCGCGCAAGCTCGTCGCGGGTAGCGCGCTGCATCGGCGTGCAATCCGGGGCCACCACTTCGGCCAATTGCCGCCGGTAATCGGCAGCGACCGTTGCGGCAACCGGCTGGTAGCGCATCCACAGCCCGTAGCCATCCTCCGCCCGCGCCACGCCAGCACAGGCCAGCAGCACGACCACGGCCCACAGGCGCGTGCCGACAGCACGCAACAAGGGCGTTAACATGCGCCTTTGTAGACTACGTCCGGGCCCGGGGCAGCGCATCATCGTCCTTCGCACCCCCGCGGCAGCGCCACCAAGAACAAAGGGATCGTGCATTGGACAAGCCGAAGAAATCGGTTCGCCGCAGAACCGCAGGCGTGACGATCGACGAGGTTGCGGCCCTTGCCGGCGTTTCGCCGATGACCGTGTCGCGGGTGATCAACCAGGGCAAGGTGCGCGACGTCACCCGCGAGCGCGTGCTGCGCGCCGTGCGTGAGCTGGGCTATACGCCCAATCTTGCCGCCAGTTCGCTGGCCGCCGCACAGCACACGCGCATTGCGCTGATCTACACCAACCCCAGCGGCGCCTACCTGCGCGAACTGCTGGTGGGCCTGCTGCGCGTCGCCTCCAGTTCCGCCATCCAGCTGGTCATCGACTACTGGGACAACCTGGATGCCGAATCCGAACGTAGGGCGGCGCGCGCGCTCGCCGGACGCGTCGACGGGGTGATCCTGCCGCCGCCGCTGTGCGAATCGCAGGCCGCCGTAAGCGAACTGGTCAAGGCTGGCATTCCGGTGGTGGCCATCGCATCGGGGCGCCTGAGCGAGGCCCTGTCCTGCGTCCGCATCGACGATTTCAGTGCGGGCAGGGAAATGACCGAGCACCTGCTCCGGCAGGGACACACCCGCATCGGCTTCATCCGTGGGCGCGATGACCTGAGCGCCAGTGCGCTCCGCTACGACGGCTTCGTCACCGCCCTGCGCGAGGCCGGGCTTGCGGTGGAGCCTGGCCTGGTCCAACACGGTGACTACACCTACCGGTCCGGCCTGGCTGCCGCCGAAAAGCTGTTGTCCCAACGCCGCCCACCGACCGCGATTTTCGCCAGCAACGACGACATGGGCGCCGCCGCCATCTCCGTCGCGCACCGACGCGGGCTGGAAGTGCCGCGCGACCTGTCGGTCGTGGGTTTCGATGACACCTCGGCCGCCACCACCGTGTGGCCGGAACTGACCACGATCCACCAGCCCATCGCCTCGATGGCCAACGCGGCCGTCGACATCCTGCTGCGCACCATCCGCCGTCCGGCGGCGGACGCAACGGTGCTGCGCGATCATGTGATGCCGCATCGGCTGATCGCACGCGATTCGGTCGCCGCGCCGCCCCGGCGGCGGTAGCGCAGGCATCATGCTCCGCATCCGAGGGTGACCTCGGCTTCGTTCAGCGCACCCAGCGCGACGCGTGACACGGAGATCGTCATCGCATCGCCCGTCACCACCGACCACGGTCGGTCGATCGCGTCCAGCTTGGCGCCCGCCTTGGCCAGGCACTTCAGCGGCACGCCAACACGCTTCCACTGGCCTTGTGGAAGCGCCGCCAACGCCGGCCCGATGGCGACGCGCGCCGAGCAGCCCGCACTGCAGCCCACCGACAGCCACGCCTCACCCTTCGGGGCTGCGTCCACCCGCAGCGTGGTCAGCAGCATCAGGTCGCCGTTCGATTCACGCCGCAGGTCCAACGCCGTGTGCGACTGCAGTGCCGCGGCGGCTTCGCCATTGCCCGACCAGGCCAGGCGTCGCCCATCCTCCTGCGCCAGATGATCCACGCCGGTGATCTTCAGCCGATCATCGGGCAATGCGTCCGGCACGCGGGTCACGGTCAGGCCCTGGCCAGCAGCATCCTCGATCCGCAGCGCCATGCCAGGACCCGCGTCACCGCGCGCGAAGAACACGCCCGTCGCGCCCTCGTTGCCGGTCACGCCCGATGCCTCCGGCAGCGCGGCCAGGTCGCCGTTGTCGGCGTAGGTCAGGCCGAAGCCGAACGCAAACAATGGATCGTAGTCCTTCTGGCCCACGTTGTTGGCGTACTGGGTGGCAGTGCGCGGCCAGCTGAAACTGAGCTTGCCCTTGAAATCGTACTGCACGCGGCCATCGCTTCCGCGCAGCAGCACATCGGCAATCCCGGCGCCTTCCGAACCCGGCAGCCACGCAGCCACGAAAGCATCGGCGGCATTGATTTCCCGGTTCACCCAGAGCGGCCGCCCGCTCAGGAAAACCGCAACAACCGGTATGCCGTCGGCCTTGAGCCGCTTGAGCAGCGCCAGGTCCGTTTCGTTGCCGGGCTTGTAGGCCAGCGTCGGCCGGTCTCCCTGGAACTCGGCATAGGGGTCTTCGCCAAACACCACCACCGCCACATCGGGCTTCACTGCATAGCGACCGTCAACGGCAAGCACGGCTTCACCACCGGCCGCGCTGGCCTGGCGCGCGATGCCCTCGTAGATCGTGTCCGCATTGGGGAAGTCCCTGCGGCTGGTGCCGGTGCCCTGCCAGTTGAGCGTCCAGCCGCCCGCCTGCTTGCCGACATCGTTGGCACCGTCGCCGGCCACGAGGATCCGCTGCTTCGGAGACAGCGGCAGGAGGTGGTCCTGGTTTTTCAACAGGACCAGCGATTCGCGCACGGCCTGCCGGGCGACCGCGCGATGTTCCGGCGCGCCGATCAGTGCGAACTGCCCGCCGACGGCCCGCGTGGATGGCCTGCCGGCCTCGAACAGCCCAAGGCGGAACTTGACCCGCAGGATCCGGCGCACCGCATCGTCCAGGCGTTGCGGCGTGATCCGCCCATCCTTCACCGCAGCCAGCGTCGTGTCGTAGAAACCCTTCCAGCTGTCCGAGGCCATCGCCATGTCCAGGCCCGCGATGATGGTGGCCGGGCAGTCTGTGGTGGTGCAGCCCTTGACCTGTCCATGACCATTCCAGTCACCCACCACGAAGCCACCGAAGTTCATGCGGCCCTTGAGTACATCGGTAAGGTAGTGCCGGTGCCCATGCATCTTTTCACCGTTGACGCTGTTGAACGACGCCATCGCGGTCTGCGCGCCGGCGGCGATTGCCGGCGGATATCCGGCGGCGTGGATGCGCACCAGATCTGACTCGCTGATGCGGGTGTCGCCTTGGTCCTTGCCGTCAGTGGTGCCACCGTCGCCGAGGAAATGCTTCACCGAGGCGATCACATGGCGGCCATCGAGGAACTCCGGGGTTCCCACCCTGCCCTGCAGCCCCTCCACCATGGCGGCGGCATAGCTGGCCACCACGTCCGGCGATTCGGAGTAGCCTTCGTAGGTGCGTCCCCAGCGATCATCCTGGGGTACGGCAACGGTCGGCGCGAACGTCCATTCCATGCCGGTGACACGGGTCTCCAGCGCGGTGATGCCACCGATCTGCCGCAGCAGCGCCGGATTGCGCGTGGCGCCCAGCCCGATGTTGTGCGGGAACAACGTGGCGCCAATGATGTTGCTCTGCCCGTGCACGGCATCGATGCCGAACAGCAGCGGAATGGCCTTGCCGCCTTTCGAGGTGTCCATCGAGGCGTCGTAGAAGGCGTCGGCCAGCGCCAGCCATTCGGCCGGCGACGCGTCATAGCGGCCACCGGGATCGGAGTTGCCCCCGGCCAGGATCGAGCCGAGCCGGTAGCGGCGCACGTCGTCGGGGGTGACGCTGGCGATGTCGCCCTGCACCAGCTGGCCGACCTTTTCCTCCACCGTCATGCCGGCCATCAGGTCGGTGATGCGCTTCTCCAGTGCCGGATCCGCGGCCAGCGGCCAGGCGACCTTCGGCCAGGGATCATTGTCGGTAGCTGCGGCGGCGGCAGCCCGGTCCTGGCCGCGGCAGCCGAGCAATCCCAGCATCAGTGCGGCGACCAACGCGCCGCTGCGGATTACCAAGGCCTGCGATGTCATGGCGCTCATCCTTCCATCTGCTCCAGTTCCTTGCCCTTGGTCTCGTGCACATGCCGGACCACGAAAATCACCGAGATCACGGCAGCCACCAGGTAGATGCCGTAGGTGGCTGCCAGCCCTGCCGCGGCCAGCAGCATCGGGAACGTCACCGTGACCACGAAGTTGGAGGTCCATTGCGCTGCGCCAGCGACCGCAAGTGCGGAACCGCGGATCTGGTTCGGGAACATCTCGCCCAGCATCACCCACATCACCGGCCCCCAGGACAGATTGAAGAACACCACGTAGGCATTGGCCGCCACCAGCGCCAGCGTGCCCATGCGACCGGGCAGCTGCAGGTGCCCGTCCGCCAGCGAACCGCTGGCAAAGGCCACCACCACCAGTGCAAGCGACAGCGACATCCCTGCCGAGCCGAACCACAGCAGGGGCTTGCGGCCGATCCGGTCAATCAGCAGTACCGTGACAACGCAGGCACCGATGCTCAGCGCGCCGGACAGCACGTTGATCAGCAGCGCGTCGTTTTCGGAAAAGCCGACCGCCTGCCACAGCACGGCGCCGTAATAGAACACCACGTTGATGCCGACCAACTGCTGGAAGCAGGCCAGCCCGACGCCGACCCAGACAATCGGGCGGATCCGCCCTGTCGCCCGGCTCTTCAGGTCGGACAGTCGAGGGCGATGATGGTCGTTGGACAACGAGGCATCGATCTCCTCGAGCGTGGCGCGGGCCTTGTCGCTGCCCAGCAGCCGGGTCAGCACCCGCAGTGCATCGTCCTTGCGCCGCTTCACCACCAGGTAGCGCGGGCTCTCAGGAATGGTCAGCAACAGCAGCAGGAACAGCAGCGATGGCGCGGCCTGCATCCAGAACATCCAGCGCCAGGCGGCCTGCCCGCCCCACAGCGGTTCGGTCGACGCGCCCGCTGCGGCCGCCAGCAGGTAGTTGGACAGGAAGGCAGCGGTGAGGCCGGTGATGATCGCGATCTGCTGCACGGTAGCCAGGCGGCCGCGATAGCGGGCCGGAGCGACCTCGGCAATGTAGGCCGGCGAGATCACGCTGGCCGCGCCGACCGCGAATCCACCCACCACCCGCGCGACAATGAACCAGCCCGACGACACCGCCGCCCCGGCACCGAGTGCCGACAGCAGGAACATCACTGCCGACAGGATCAGCACGTTGCGACGGCCCAAGCGGTCGGCCAGCCGGCCTGCACTGAACGCGCCCACCGCACAGCCCAGCAGCATCGACGCGATCTCGAACCCCTGCATCCACTCACCGGACCGGAACGCCTGGTGCAGGCCATCCTGGGTACCGTTGATCACGCCGCTGTCGAAGCCGAACAGAAAACCGCCAATCGTCGCCACCACACTGATCAGTACGATCAGCCGCGTGTTCTCACCACTGCCCGCTGCCTGGTTCATCCCCATCCCCTTGAGTGCACCGTTGCGCCCTTCGCCTGCCGCGCTCAGCGCAGCAGGTATTGGTTGAGCAGGTTTTCGTAACGCTCCTGCTTGCCGCTGGCCTGGCGCGGTTCGCCGAGCCGGGAGGCCAGTGCCGCCAGGTCCGGCAGGCTGAGCGTGCCGCGCTCGAACTCCTGGCCGGCGCCACTGTCGAAACTTGCGTAGCGCTCCTTGCGCCATTGCTCCCAAGGAGACTCGGTCAGCAGTGCATGGGCAACCTCCAGGCCGCGTGCGAACGCGTCCATGCCACCAATGTGGGCAATGAACAGATCCTCCAGGTCGGTCGACTCACGGCGCACCTTCGCATCGAAGTTCAACCCGCCCTCCAGCCCGCCCTGGCGCAGCACGACCAGCATCGCGCCCACGGTGTCGTACAGATCGCTGGGGAACTGGTCGGTGTCCCAGCCGTTCTGCGCGTTGCCGCGGTTGGCATCGATGCTGCCGAGCAGGCCATGATCGGACGCGACCTGCAGGTCGTGCTCGAAGGTATGGCCGGACAATGTGGCGTGGTTGGCCTCGATGTTGAGCTTGAAGTCCTTGTCCAGCCCATGCTCCTTCAGGAAACCCACCACCGTGGCACTGTCGAAGTCGTACTGGTGCTTCATCGGCTCCATCGGCTTGGGCTCGATCAGGAAGTTGCCCTTCAGGCCGATGCTGCGGCCATAGTCGCGGGCCATGGTCAGGAAGCGTGCGAAGTGCTCGATCTCGCGCTTCATCTGCGTATTGGCCAGCGACGCATAGCCCTCGCGCCCGCCCCAGAACACGTAGTGCTCGCCACCGAGTTCGACCGTGGCCTCCAGGGCGGCCTTGACCTGCACCGCGGCGCGGGCCACCACGGCGAAATCGGGATTGGTCGATGCACCGTTCATGTAGCGCGGGTGCGAGAACAGGTTCGCCGTGCCCCACAGCAGCTTGACGCCGGTGGCCTCCTGGCGCGCCTTGGCCAGGCCCACCATGTGCGTGAGGTTCTTCTGGTACTGGCCGATATCATCGGCATCCGGCGCCAGGTCGATATCGTGGAAGCACCAGTACGGCACGCCCAGCTTGATGAAGAACTCGAACGCCGCGTCCACCTTTGCTTCGGCCGTGGCCAGCGGCGAGCCCGCCTCCCACGGGAACTGCCGGGTACCCGGGCCGAACGGATCGTGCCCGGCATTGCAGAAGGTATGCCAGTAGCACACGGCAAAGCGCAGATGCTCCTGCATGGTCTTGCCACCGATGACCCGGTTTGCATCGTAGACCTTGAAGGCAAGCGGATTGTCCGAGCCCTTGCCCTCGAACGGAATGCGGCCGATGCCGGGGAAGTATTCCTTGGCGCCGATGAAGGGCTGCGTGCTCATGGTGCGTGCTCCTGTCGTTGTACGGGGTGGCGTGGAGGAGCCATCAGCCGCGCTGCAGCGGCGTGATGGCATCAAGATGACTGAGGAAGCGTGCGTAGGCCCGTGCATAGGCATCGCTGCGGTCCGGATCCGGGCGCGCGGAGAGCGTGGGATCGACGGTGACGTGCCGTGCGGTGATGTCGCTGATCGAAGTGGCGTTGCCCTGCGCCCTGGCGAGCGACCACAGCGCCTGTAGCGCCGCTCCAAACGCCGCGCCTTCGGCCTGCACCGGGACCTCCACGGGCAGGCCGAACACATCGGCCACCAGTTGACGCCAGGCAGCGCTGTTGCTGCCACCGCCGGTGAGCACGATGCGATCAAACTGCATGCCCGCGCGGACGAAGGCGTCGTAGCCGTACCTCAGGCTGTAGGTCGCGCCCTCCATGGCGGCGCGGTAGAGGTGCGCCGGAGTGAAGTTGGCGGTGTCCAGGCCGGCCAGCACACCCTTGCCGAGCGGCAGGTCCGGCGTACGCTCGCCATTGAGGAAGGGCAGCATCACCAGCCCGCCTGCTCCCGGTGGCGTCGCGCGCAGGTGCGCATCGCCGTCGCGAGTGCTGAAGCCGAAGGCACGGGCCACCTGTTCGGTCGCCACGGTGCAGTTCATGGTGCAGATCAGCGGCAGCCATCCTCCCGTGGACGAGCAGAACGCGGCCCAGGCGCCGTTCGCGTCGATCACCGGCGCGCTGGAATAGGCAAACAGCGTTCCAGACGTTCCCAGGCTCATCGCCAGGCGGCCTTCGGTGACGCAGCCAGTGCCGATCGCGGCCATCATGTTGTCGCCGCCGCCAACGGCCACCTTCACCGCCGCTGCAAGCCCGAGCGCGGCCGCGGCCTTCGGCGCGATATCAAACAGGGCGTCGGGTGCGGCGATCGGCGGCAGGCAGGCGGCAAGATCACGATCAGGATCGGTGGCGCGCAGCAGTTCCTGCGACCAGGTGCGTGTGCGCACGTCCAGCCAGCCGGTTCCGGACGCATCGCCAAGCTCGCAGAACCGCTGCCCGGTCAACACGAAATTCAGGTAGTCGTGTGGCAGCAGGATGGTCGCCAGCCGCGCATAGGCGTCGGCACGGTGGATCCGGGTCCAGGGCAGCTTGGACGCTGTGTAGCCGGCCAGGATCGGGTTGCCCGCCAGCGCGATGGTCCGTTGGAATCCGCCCACGGCGTCCATGATCTGGATGCATTCGGCCGAGGTGCTGGTGTCGCACCACAGCTTGGCCGGCGCCAGTACCTCGCCAGCATCATCAACCGGCACGAACCCATGCTGCTGCCCCGATACCGCCAGTGCGACGATGCGAGCGCGCAGCGAGGGGTCGATCCTGGCAAAGCAGTCGCGCAGGGCCGACACCCAGTCGGGAGGCGCCTGTTCACGGCTGCCGTCGGCACCGCTGTCCAGCGTGAGCGGCGCGCTGGTGACGGCGGCCACCGCTTGCGCCTGCGGGTCGTAGACCAGCACCTTCAGGCTCTGCGTCCCTGCATCGATCCCTGCAACCAGACCCATCGAAACCGCCTCCGATCAACAAAAAGGTAGCGCTAACATTCCGTGGACTCAAAAAGGGGGCGTGCTGTCCGGCCCCCTCGTTGCCACCGCATGCGTCATCGCCTGCGGTGTTCCCGCACTGTAACCAGCTGCAGCAGAAAAAGCGTGCTGCAACGCAAAACCCTGCTATGCGTTTGCTGCCGTCGAACGCCACACGTCAACGCCGGACCTGCAGTACTGCGCGATGAACTCCGCCTGGGTCGGCATCCGCGCCGCGGCGTGATGCACGGGCTGTTGGATGCCCTTCAACAGGGTGCGCAGATCGGCGTCACTCACCGCCCGCGCCAGCGGATGCGGCGGGCCTGGCGGAATGCCCTGCCCGAGCAGCACGCTGGTCCAGGACTCGATGCGGAACAGCTCGCCGGGGTCCTGCCAGGCGTGCGCACGCTCGCGCCACGCCTGCAACCGCTGCTGCAGCGATCCGGGCACGCTCATCTCGCGACACGCCTTCCACATCGGTTCGGTGCGCTGCGTTGCGTGATAGTGCAGGATGATGAAGTCGCGCACGTGCTCCATTTCCTGGTGGCTGACATCGTTGTACAACTGCACCAGCGACGCACGGATGCCGTCGAACGGGAACAACTGGATCAGGCGCACCACCGCGCTGATCGTCAGATGGATGCTGGTCGACTCCAGCGGTTCGATGAAACCGCTGGCCAGCCCGAGCGACACCACGTTGCTGTTCCAGGCCTTCAGCCGGCGCCCGCTGCGGAACGGCACGTTCCATGGGTCGCGCAAAGGTGGAGCCCCTGCATCGCGCAGCAGTTTCGCGGCGGCCTCGTCATCAGACAGATGGCGGCTGTCATACACCAGCCCACAGCCAACGCGGTGCTGCAGCGCGATGTGCCAGCGCCACCCCGCCTCGTGGGCGATCGCCCGGGTATAGGGCACCGGCGGCGCCACCGCTTCGGTCTGCACCGCCACGGCCCGGTCGCACGGAAGCCATTCGTGCCAGTCCTCGTAGCCGGTGCCCAGCGCCTGCTCGATCAGCAGGCCACGGAACCCCGTGCAGTCGATGAACAGATCGCCCTCGATCACCTGGCCGTCGTCCAGTACCAGCGCCTGAACCGAGCCGTCGTGCGCGTGCTGCCTGACCTGGGCGATCCTGCCTTCGATCCGGCGCAGGCCGTTGGCCTCGGCCCTGCGGCGCAGGAACCGCGCATACAGGCTGGCATCGAAGTGATACGCATAGCTGGCCTGCGGCTGGGTGTGCAGCGAGAAGCGGTCGCCGCGCGACGCGATGCTCTCCAGGCAGAAGTCGCCCAGGTCCGAGGGCATGCCGCGGCGCAGGCTGTCCAGCCAGAAGTGATGGAAGGGAGCCGCCCAGGTGCCATGGCCGATGGTGCCGAACGGATGGAAGAAGCGATCCCCCGGCAGCCGCCAGTTCTCGAACGAGATCGACAGCTTGAAGGTGCCGGCCACCGCGCGCAGGAACTCCTGCTCGTCAATCTGCAGGAAGCGATGAAAGGTGCGGATCGGCGGCACGGTGGACTCACCGACGCCGACCGTGCCGATCTGCTCGGACTCGACCAGCGTGATCTGCAGCTGGTCACGGAACTGATGCGCCAGCGCGCAGCCGGCCAGCCATCCCGCTGTACCGCCACCGGCAATGACCACCTTGCGGATGCGCCCTGCAGGCGTGCTCTCGGTATCCAACGCGGTGCCCTCTCTCAACGGTTGAGCCTGCCCAGCAGCATCGCGCGCATGCGGCGGGCGCGCTGCTCGTCGAACGGTGCCAGATCTCCGCGCGCGGGGTCAGGCAGGTGCTGCCCCGCGCGCTCGCCGGGGCCGAATACGTAGTAACGGAAGAGCCCTTCCCAGGCCTGCTTCTCACGCGCTGGCAGGTCGCGCACGGACCACATCGCGTGCTGCAGCGCCGCCAGCGGCGACCCCAGCCAGGCCGGCGAGCTTCGCCACCAGTAGTTCACCAGCACGTTGAACGGCTCCAGGCTGCGTACATGGTGCCACCACATGCTGGGAATGAAGATCGCATCGCCGGGTCCAAGTACCGCGCTGCGTGCATGTGCCAGTGCCTCGCGGAAACGTGGATGCCGATCGAAGTCGGGGCGCTCGAAGTCCACCACGCTGACCACCTGTCCGCCCGGCGTGGGATCGAGCGGGCCCGGATAGAGGTTGTCGATCTGGGCGGGCGGGAACAGCGTGAACTCGCGCTGCCCCACCGCGCAGCAGGCGAGGTTGTCGGGTGTGTCGAAATGGCACGAGGCCGTCACCCGGTTGCCGATCCAGATGCTGGCGGTGGCGTCGATGCCCTGCTTCGCCAGCCCGGCGTCGTTGGCCTGCGCGAATGCCGGCAGCAGTGCACGCTCGATCGGCAGCGAGGCCACGTAATAGGTTGGCGGCCGAGGCGCATGCAGCGTCGTGGCGATCTCTTCCAGCACCTGGGCCAGACCGCCACGCCGCACTTCGAAGTTCAGCCGGGTGAAGTCCGCGCTGTAGAACGGGCGGCCCGCGATCTCGGGACCGCCGAACGAGTACTGGATGGGCGCACCCGCATCGACGCTGCACAGGTACACCATCGCGTCGTGCACGCCGCCCAGTCCGGCCTGGACCAGTGGCCAACCGCTGGCGATGCCGCGCAGTACGACCGGCTCACCGGCGTCCACCAGGTCAGCCAATGGCAACGCGGCAGGATCGATGCCTTCCAGGATCCGCATCGGCAGGCTGGCGTGCACCGGTCAGTTCCTGACCGCCTGCGCGGTGCCGTCCTGGACGCGGAGGCGGCGCTGCTTCTCGGCGATCAGGCGGCGCATGTTATGCAGCGAGGCTAGCATCAGGTACGCACCTTCCAGGTAACCTGCGCGGTTCAACGCAGCCAGGCGCGAACTGTCCAGCGCCGCCAGGCGCTCGCGGTCGACGCCGTGCAATCCGCTCACGCTCACCCGGTGATGCGACGCGAGCTGCACATCAAGCGTGACCGGCTGGATGAGCCCGCAGTCGTCGAGCATCGCGAACATTGCGGCCGCGTACGCGCTGCCCTCGTGGATGCCGCGCAGCACGCCGGCGATGTGGTCCAGGTAGGGCGTGTTGCCGCCCTGCGGCAGGAACACCGGCTCACCGGCGCCGGCGGTGACGCGCGGATGGTCCAGGTCCACGTGCATCACCGCATCCTGGGTGAGCAGGCCATCCACGTAGTGCTCCTGGAACCCGATCAGGAACGGCCCTTTGGCGGCCGCACCAGGCAGGTAGGAGGCATTCCAGCGCCCGTCCTGCAGGAACAGGTTCTCGTGTTGTTCGAAACCCAGCAGGGCCACGGACTGCCACGCTTCTGACCCGGTTTCCCTGCGCAGGAAGATCGGATACTCACGCTGCAGTTCAGCGAACTCGCTGGGATAGGCCGGCACCATGCCCACCGCATCGCCGAACTGCGGCCCGAATCCGGTGGCGACCGTCAGGTCCCGATGCGCGATGTTGTTGAGCATTTCGTAGCGGGCCATCAGGGTATCCAGTCCAATGCGGGTTGCTGGCCGGCAGGGTAGCGCAGGCGCGACAGGTGCGGCGACACCGTCCCGGCACGGCACCGCTGGCGGGCAGCGGTGCCGTGCCGGACGCATCGGCAACCAGGTTCAGAACTTGTAGCGGACGCCCAGCATGTAGCGCGGGCTCTGGTCTGCCAGCTTGACGATCATCTGCGACGTGCGCGAGCGCCACCGCACATCCTCACCGGTCAGGTTGATCGCCTCCAGGCTGAAGGACCAGTGGTCATCGAGCGCGTAGTTGACGCTGAGATCCCACTGCTCGTACGGCTCCACATAGTACGGATTGCGGCTGGAGCCCTGGTTGGCCAGGATCAGGTACTGATCGCGCCAGTTCCATGCCAGTCGCACCGACCATCCGTACTTCTCGTACATCAGCATGGCGTTGGCGGTGTCGCTCAGGCCGGTGAGCGAGAATTGGTCGATACCCGGATCGCCGCCGTTGTTGTAGCCGACATCACCTTTCACCACCGTGTAGTTGGCCAGTACGCCGAACCCGGTGTCACCGAAGAAGTACTGCCCGCCCAGCTCCCAGCCGTGCAACTTGGACTTGTTCTGGTTGATCGGGCGATTGACGTTGAACTGGTACAGCGGATCGTTGGCCTGCCCATACAGATCGTAGGCCGCTTCGGTAGCCAGAACCTGCGCATCGGTTCCGTTGTAGGCGCCCAGGCCAGCAGGATTGTTGCGCAGCAACGCCAGTGCGGTGAACAGCGAGGTGTCGTTGGCCGAGCAGGCGGCCGCATTGGCCGGCCCGACCTGGGCGACGCAGGCGCCGCTGGTCAGGAAGTCCAACGCCGCCCGTGCATCCGGCCCGGAGGTGGGGTCGGTGAGGCCGTACAGGCTTTCCTGGACGACGGTGTTGCCGATGAAGTTGCTGACCGACTTGTTCCAGTAGGTCAATGACACATAGCTGGCATCGGCGAAGTACCACTCCAGCCCCAGGTCGAGGTTGTCCGATTCCAGCGGCTTCAGGCTCGGGTTCTGGGAATTGCCGCTGGCGCGCGAGGAGGGATCGATCAGCACCGAGCCGAACGGCTGCTGGGCCCCGGGTCCCGCATAGAGATTGCCGTACGGCGCGCGGGCGATGCTCTTGCCGAACGAAACGCGTCCCTTCAGCTCCTCGGTGAGGTCGATGCTGAAATCAAGGTTGGGCAGGATGTAGCTGTACCGCGCCTTCTCCGTGAAGGGCTGCTGCTCATCGGACAGCACGATGCGGAAATCGTTGTTGGCCTGCCACTCGATGGATTCGGGAACGGCAATGACCGAGGTCGACACCACGTCGGTGGTTTCATAGCGCACGCCCAGGCGGGTGTTGGTGCGCATGCCGCCCAGCTCCCCGTCCAGTTCCACCTGGAAGTACGCCGCCTTGGTCTTCTCTTCCACGAAGTTGTCGGCCGCGCGTTGCGGGTTCACGCCCAGGCCGACGCCGTACTCGCCCGATGCCCATTGCGCGAGCTGTCCGGCATTGCCGCGCCAGGCCGGCCAGCTGTTGGCACTGTAGTCGTCGAACAGGCCCACGATGCTGACCGGCTGCAGCAGGTCCATCAGGCCCGCGGCGGTATCCCGGTCCACGTTGGCCACGCCCCAGTCACCCAGGGTGGAGTAGGCCTCGGCGGCCTGGATGCGGTGGGTGGTGGACTTGTTGGTGTCCACGCCGAACTGGAAGCGGCCGTGGTCGAAGTTCCATTCGCCATCGACGCGCGCCTGCTTGATCTCGCTGATCTGGGTCTGCGCGTTGACGCGCAGCACCTGCGTGCCAACCTCGCCTTCCTGGAAGCCCGGGTTGACCACGCCATTGGTCCCGGCGACCGCATCGGCGGTGCTGGGATACCAGACCTGGGTGCCAACCGGCAGGCCATTGTTGAAGTTCAATTCCTGCACCCAGGAGCCGCCACAATGCGGGCCACGGGTGCAGTTGTTGGTGCCGGCGATGCTCATGAAGATCGAACCACCGCCGGTCAGCGGATCATTCGGGCGGCTCTCGTTCTTCGAGTTGTGCGCATCGAAGCTGAGCTTGAAGCGGTCGCTGACATTCCAGACGGCGTTGAAGCCCAGCGAGCCCAGCTTGTACTCCTGCATGCTGCGCTGCTGTTCCAGGCCGAAATCCTTGGTGCCGGCGATTTCACGGATGTAGACCGGCGTCGCGACGGCGCCACTGGTGTCGAACTCGACGTTGGTGTAGTTGCTGTTCTGCAGCCACATGCCCTGCTCACCACGATTCTCGGTGATTTCGTTGGTCGAGTAGGTGTAATCCACGGTCAGGGTCAGGCTGTCCGTCGGTGCGAACTGCAGCACGGCCTGGCCGTTGACGCGTTCGCGTTCGAATTCGGAGAACGCGTAGCGCAGGTCGTTGGGCCGCGCGTAAAGCTGGCCGACGGCCGGGGCATTGACCACGGTCGGGTTGCCCGGCATCGACCCTGTCCACGGCTGCACGTTCCAGTAGTTCTCCGTGGCCTGCACCGAGCCACCCTTGCGCTTCTGCTGGCTCGCGCTGAGGCTGACGCCAAAGGTCTTTTCCGGATTGCTGTAGCTGAAGATGCCCGACAGCTCCGGTGTCAGGTCATTATCGAACGGCTGGCTCTGGTCGGAGACCAGCTTCGCCCCGGCGTTGGCCACGATGCCGGCGTGATCGAGCGGGCGCGAGGTCAGGATATTGATCGTCGCGCCGATGCCACCGCTGGGCACCTGTGCCTGGCTGGTCTTGTAGACCTCGATGCCATTGATGGCCTCGGCGGCCAGCTGCGCGAAATTGAAGGCGCGGGTGCCGCCGTCGACACCGCCGATGGCGACCTGTCCAGAGGCACCGAATGCATCGGCACCCGGCATCTGCCGACCGTTGAGCGTGACCATGTTGAACTGGGGGCCGAAGCCACGCGCGGTCACCTGCGCACCCTCGCCGTCACGGCGCTCGATGGAGATGCCGGTGATGCGCTGCAACGATTCGGCAAGATTGGTATCGGGGAACTTGCCGATGTCCTCGGCGCTGATGGCGTCGACCACGCCCGCCGAGTCGCGCTTGATGTCCATGGCCTGGCTCAGGCTGTTGCGTATGCCCGTGACCTGCACTGCATCGAGCTGGGTGGGCTGCGACTGGCTCTGCGGCTGCTGCCCGGTCGCCGGTGCTGCGTCCTGCGCAAAGGCAGGATTGATGACCAGGGCGCCACCCACGAAGGTGAACATGGCCCGGGACCGGAACTTCGCCAATGCGCGGCTCATGAGCCGGACCTCGGGGCCAGGGTGCCGCGGAAACTGCAAGTGCTCATGAAAGTCCCCTCTGACATACGATCGAATGGATGTACCGCCCCCTCCCAGGGGCACGCACGGGCGTGGCCCGCATTCCAAACCGAACAGCACGGGTGCTCGGGCACACCGCGACTTACACTTGCTTTTCAAGCCTGCCAGGACAAACACGCGGCAAAGAAGGCAGCCCCTGGACCTTGGATCCCCGTCCGACTGGTAGCGCTACCATCGCGTTGCAGCGGAGAGTAATCACCCCGGTTCGCGCTTGTCACCATGCAGCGCAGCAAACCAGCAGCGCGCGGCACAGCTCATGACCCGGCTGCTGCTGCATCCGGTCAGGCGCACCCGACGTAGGAAGGATGCCCGCACTTGCGGGTCATCCAGAAAGGAACGCACCGTGAACGCTCTTCAGCGCATCGCCGCCGCAGTCGGCTTCGCCCTACTCGTTTCGTCCGGCTCCTCAGTTTTCGCCGCCAACGCCGTCATCGTGGGCGGGGCAGAGATGTACCCCACCAGGACCATCGTCGAGAACGCCGTCAATTCCAAGGATCACACCACCCTCGTTGCAGCGGTCAAAGCAGCCGGCCTGGTCGACACCCTCAACGGCGCCGGGCCCTTCACTGTTTTCGCGCCCACCAATGCGGCCTTCGACAAATTGCCTGCAGGCACTGTCGATACGCTGGTGAAGCCGGAAAACAAGGCACAGCTGACCCGGATCCTGACCTACCACGTCGTCCCGGGCAGCTACAGTTCGGCGCAGCTTCTGGCCGATGCCCGCAAGCACGGCGGCAAGGCCACCCTCAAGACCGTGCAGGGTGAGCCTCTCACCGTGGCGCTCCACGATGGCAAGCTCTGGATCATCGACGCAAAGGGTGGCAAGGCAGGCATCAGCACTGCAGATGTCAGCCAGTCCAACGGCGTCATCCACGTGGTCGACACCGTGCTGATGCCCAAGTAGGCGTCCTCATGCAACGGGCATCCGGCGCGATGCCCGTTGCCCGGGCCGGTCATGCCGCCGTCAACATGCGGATGCGCGGCCGGCATGGCGTAGTGGCTACCACACCGGTCCCAGCAGCTTCGTCACTTCGGCCTCCAGTTTCTGCGCGGCCTCGTCCTGGGAGGCGACCTTGATGCACAACCCCGACTGTGCCGGTCCCGGCACCAGCTGGTAGCGGTTGATGGTGCCGCCACCTTCACCGTCCAGCGCTACCCGCGCCACTACCGTTCGGCCATTGGCGTGGAAGGTCCAGTCCTGATAATCAAACATGCTTCAGTAGGTGTGCGGCCAAGATGTCATCCCACTTTAGGCAGCACGACAGTGAAGAACGCTCCAGGAAGATGTTCAGCGCGTGTGGACATGATGACGACAGGGCCTATTGCAGTGTCCGCGCCAACTGCAGGACATCGGCGAAGAAGGAGGGATAGTCGTCCTGTGGAGCGTTGTGGCTCTCGCGCCGGTGGATCAGGCGCACTGCGACGACACGCTGTTCCGGAACGATCATCAGGTATTGGCCCAGGTAGCCGTTGGCGGCAAAGCCGACGACCGGCCCCCGTGTGATGTCGTAGAGATCGGCAAGCTTCAGCCCTCGCGCGGAGATCTGGCTGCCGTAGCGCTGGGACCAGTCCGCGCCCAGTTGATCGGCGAGGAAGGCGACCAGCGTGCTGCGGCTTTCGAATACTCGCCCTGCGCTGGCCTGCAGTGCGCGCTGTACGTCGTCGTCCACGCCCCTTTTCACCAGCAGATCCCGTAGCCGGGGCTTGAGCTGGTAGCGTTCCCAGGCCGGTATCCGCCACCACAGCAGCCCAACATCTGGCGCACGGGCGCTTTCGGTCGTCATCAACGCGACCGACTGCTCACTCAGGAGACGTTTGCCATCCGGCGCCACGCCTCCGTCCAGCAACAGTTGCCCGATGGCGGCAAGATCGGCCGCGCGCAGGGACAGCCCGGCCATGCCCAGCGGGGTGCCTGCCTCATCCTTCATCCAGGTGTAGTGGGCAATGCCCAGGGGCTTGAACAGGCGCGCGTCCAGATAGGCATCCAGCGGCTCGCCTGCCAGGCGCTCGACAATACCGGGCAGCAGGTTGGTGGCCTTGTTGTTGTAGGAGAACACGGCACCCGGGGCATCGCTCAGCTCGGCGGCCAGTGCCAGCCTGACCAGGTCCGGGGCCCCTTCCAGCTCTTCGCCCGCGTTCGCCACGTTCTGCAGGCCCGAGGTATGGTCCAGCAGCATGCGCACGGTAATGGCGCGCTTCCTGCCCTGCTTCCATTCGGGATAGATCTGGCTGACCGGCGTATCGATCGAAGCCAGCTTTCCTTCGTCCAGCAGCAACGCAATGGCCAGCGCGACGACCGACTTGGTGGCCGACATCAGGTGAACGGATTCCTGCCCGGCGGCGGGCTTCAGCTCAAGCAGCGTCTCCCGGTCGTGCATCACCAGGACCGCATCGGAATGCGCGCCGCGCGCGTTGCGCTCGATCGCGGCAAGGGCTTCGGCACGCGTCGCCGCTTGGGTGGGCCCGGCGATGCCGAACACCAGGGCCAGGGCGCAGGACAACCAGCAGGATCTTGGCATCGCAATCTCGTCCAATGAGTGTGTGTGCAGCTTGCCTACATGTGTAGTCACACTGCAGTGCCTGAAGTCATGCCGTGCTTGAGTGCTGAAGGTGGGCTGGCGCCGCCCCGGCCCACCTGCAGCGCGGTCGACTGCAGCGGTCGCCATGCCGCGCCGCACGGTATGATGCGGCGACCCCGGAACCTGCGATGATTGCAGCGGCCGCCCATCCGCTGATCGCGCGCGCCAGGCCCCCCTGCGCCGGGGTCGCTGAAGGTGCCGCTGAAGCCCCACTCCATGCTCGCCCCCCAAGCCCCCCTCGTGATCTGGGCAGCGGTCGCCGTTGCCACCATCGGCCTGCTCTTCCGTCCTTTCCGCATCCCCGAATATGTGTGGGCGTTGGGCGCTGCCGCCCTGTTGCCGTTGCTGGGCGCGGTGTCGCTGCACACCGCATGGGGCGCGGTGACCGAAGGCCGCGACGTCTACCTCTTCCTGGTCGGCATGATGATGCTGGCCGAACTGGCGCGGCGCGAAGGCCTGTTCGATTGGGTGGCGTTGTACGCGGTCCGGCATGCGGGCGGATCGGGGCGACGCCTGTTCGACCTGGTATTCCTGGTCGGCACGCTGGTGACGGTGTTCCTGTCCAACGATGCAACGGCCGTGGTGTTGACCCCGGCGGTCTACGCCGCCTGCAAGGCGGCGCGCGCCAATCCCCTGCCCTACCTGTTCGTCTGTGCATTCATTGCCAATGCGGCCAGCTTCGTGCTGCCCATTTCCAATCCGGCCAACCTGGTGGTGTACGGCCAGCACATGCCGCCGCTGCTGCAGTGGCTGGCGCAGTTCGCGCTGCCGTCGGCAGCGGCGATCGGTGCCACCTACCTGGTCCTGCGCTGGGTGCACCGGCGCGAGATCGCCCAGCCGCTGGTTGCCGCGCCGGCACATCGCCCGTTGACCGACGGCGGCCGGCTGAGCGCACTGGGCGTGCTGTTCACCGGCACCGTGTTGCTGGTCACGTCCGCCTTGAACGGGCCATTGGGCCTGACCACGTTCTGCGCGGGCACGCTGAGTGTGGCGGTGGTGGCGATCCGCCAGCGGCGCAGCCCGCTGCCACTGCTGCGCCACGTGTCCTGGGGCGTGCTGCCGCTGGTGGCGGGACTGTTCGTGCTGGTGGAAGCGGTGGCACAGACCGGTGTCATCCAGAGCGCGGCCAGCGCACTGCAGGCCGTGGCGCAGGCATCTCCCCGCCAGGCCAGCTGGCTGGCCGGTGGCGCGGCCGCGCTGCTGAGCAACGTAGCCAACAATCTGCCGGTCGGCCTGGCCGCCGGTTCGCTGGGCCAGATGGCCGACCTGCCCGCGCAGACCCGTGCCGCATTGCTGGTCGGCGTGGATCTGGGACCCAACCTGTCGGTCACCGGTTCGCTGGCGACGATGCTGTGGCTGGTGGCGCTGCGCCGCGAGGGCGAGCATGTCAGCGCGCTCGACTTCCTGCGCGTCGGCGCGCTGGTGATGCCGCCTGCACTCATCGCTGCGTTGTTGCTGCTGTGACCAGAATGCAGGCGGCGGCCCGGCCCTAGAAGGCCAACTGCAGACGGGTATTGAAGGTGGTGCCTTCATCCCTGCCCGCAGCACTGCCGCTGCGGTGGCGGGTCTGCCAGCGCACGGCTTCGAACATCACCCGGCTGAAATCGTTGAGGTACCAGTTCGCGCCCAGTGTCCACGCGTGGCCGGTACCACCACTGGGCAGTTCGGCATAGTCCACGTCCTCATAGCGGCCCTTCAGCTCCCACGCGCCACTGCCGCCGCGCGTCACCGGATCGGCCACCTTTACCTTGCCCCACGTGCCGGCCTTGCCCGAGTAGGACGGCAGCGCGCCCGCCAGGAACCAGCCAGCGGAGATCGCCCACGCCTCGTGGTCGCGATCATAGCGCCCGCCGGCATCGGCCCCGCGCAGGCTTCGCGTACCCCACTCGCCGGTTGCCCACGCTGGGCCGAGAAAGCCGGCCAGTTCCGCACCGTAGGCGGTGCTGCGCTCGGCGCCCACCAGCGTGCCCGGTGTGATCCTGACCAGATCGTTGAAATGCCCCGCGATGGCCGAACTGCGCACCACGCCGGTGGCCCCGGTGGGAATCTTCTCGTGGAAGGCCCATGCGCCCAGATGCACCGTGGCGTCGGCAGTGTCCAGCGGATTCCAGTGGACGCGGGTGGCCCAGGTCTGGCTGTCGTTGTCGGTGCCGGCGTTGTTGAGGTCGTTGCCGGCTACCGACAGGCTGGCATGCCAGCCCTTTCCATACACCCGCTCGGTGAGCCCGACACCGAACAGGCCGCGCTGCGGCAGCATCAGCGTGCCGACCACGTTGCGGTCCTGGAACGGCGTGTTGGACGTGCTGCTGGAGCCGTCGATACCCCGGTCGTTGAGGCGGTTGCCCACGGTCAGGTCGGCCGGCAGCCCGAACAGGCGGTGGTCCACGGTGGCGTAGACCGACTTCCACGCCACCGCGTTGTCGGCGAAGTCACCTTCCACCGCCCAGCCGAGGATACCGTAGCGGCCTTCGGCGCCCAGCCGCACCGAGCGGATCTCGGTACCGGAGATATTGCGGTCACTCACTGAGGATCCGTCGGTGCTGGATGCGTCGACGAACAGGCGTCCGCGCGGACGGAACGCCACGGCGCCATCGGCACTGCTGAACTCCGGCGCACCCTTGGCCCAGGAGACCTTCGGCAGTCTGGACTGGCTGGTTTCCAGTGCGGCCACCCGCGTTTCCAGCGCAGGCGGGGGCGGCGTTGACGGTGCGCCCGCACTGCCCTGCCCGCCCTCCACGGCACGCAGGCGCGCCTCCAACTGCTGGATCTGCAGTGCCTGCTGCTGCACCAGGCGTGACAGCTCAGCCTGGCTCAGCGGCGCGGGCAGCGAGGACGGGGACTGTGCGTCGGCATGGCCACTGGCCAACAGCAGGCCGAGCGCGACCGGCAGCGCTGCCAGCGGCAGCACGGTGGAAGGGTTCATGGGCTCTCTCTCCGGCCAGCCGGCCCCCTGGCCCGGCGCTGGCCTGTTGCGGTGGTGCGGGGGAAGATCGGGGGAGGAAGCGCACGCCGCCGGATCGGTCCGGCGGCGCGGCGGGCCGGCTCAGCGCGGCCGGTTCAGCTGGTGGCCTGTGCCTGCGCGTTGGGACGCCAGGTGATCAGCTTGTTCTCGACCACGTCCAGCAGCGCGTCGATGACCAGCACGAAGGCGGCCAGGATGATGATGCCGGCGAACACACCCACGGCATTGAAGTTGCCCTCGGCCTGCGCGATCAGGTAACCCAGGCCCGCCGAGGCCCCGAGGTACTCACCGATGATCGCGCCGACCACCGCGAAACCCACCGAGGTGCGCAGCGAGGACAGGATCCAGCTCGCCGCTGCGGGGAAGTAGACATGGCGCAGCAGGTCGCTGCGGCTTGCGCCCAGGATGCGGGCATTGGCCAGCACCACCGGATTCACCTCGCGCACGCCCTGCATGGCATTGAAGAACGTGGTGAAGAACACCAGGGTGACCGCCAGCGCCACCTTCGACCACAGGCCCAGCCCCAGCCACAACACGAAAATCGGCGCCAGCACTACGCGCGGAATTGCGTTGAAGCCCTTGATGAAGGGATCGAGGATGCGCGCCGAGCGGCGGCTCAGGCCGAGCCAGACACCGCCGGCCACACCCAGGCCGGTGCCGATGATGTAGCCCAGCGCGGTTTCGGTCAGCGTGATGTAGACATGCTGATAGAACGACGTATCGGACAGCCAGGTCCAGGCCTGCTGCACGATGGCGGTTGGCGATGGGAAGAAGAACGGATCGATCACGCCCAGCGCGATGCCGCCTTCCCAGCCACCGAACACGGCAACCACCAGCGCGAGCTGGATGAATTTGTCAGTCTTGGCGTGCATAGCTCTTCTCCACTTCGCCGCGCAGGCAGGCCCAGATGTCGCGGTACAGGTCGGTGAAACGGTCATCCAGCTTGATCTCGGCCACGTTCCTCGGCCGTTCCAGATCCACATCGAAACTGCGCACCACGCGGCTGGCCGGGCCGGAGGACAGCACCACCACGCGGTCGCCCAGGGCGATCGCTTCTTCCAGGTCGTGGGTGATCAGGATCACCGAGCGCCGGTCTTCCTGCCACAACCGCAGCAGCTCGTTCTGCATGAGGTGGCGGGTATGGATGTCCAGCGCCGAGAACGGCTCATCCATCAGGATCACCTTCGGCTCGACGATCAACGCCTGGGCCATCTGCACGCGCTTGCGCTGGCCACCGGACAGCTGGTGCGGGTAGCGATGCTCGAAGCCGGCCAGGCCGACCTTGGCCAGCCAAGCGTTGGCCTTGGCCTTGCGTTGGGCCTCGGGCACACCACGGAAGCGCAGGCCGAGTTCAACATTCTGGTACGCGGTCTTCCACGGCAGCAGCGCGTCCTGCTGGAACAGGTAGCCGACCGACTCCTGCACGCCGCTGACGGCACGGCCATCGATGCTGACCTGGCCCGACGACGGCTTCAGCAGGCCCGCCACGGAATTGAGGATGGTGCTCTTGCCGCAGCCGGTCGGCCCGACGATGGCAAGGAACTCGCCGTCACCCACCTGGATGTCGACATCGCGTACGGCGGTGAATTCGCCGAAGGACATGGTCACCTTGTTGATGGCGACCATGGTCTGTGCAGGCTCCAGCTGCGGCGCGCCATTGAACTGGCGCACGGTGGCATTGAGGGCCATGGGTTACCTCCGCTTACGGTTGGGCAGCCGGCGCCGCAGCGTTGGCACGCTCGACGAAGGCATTGGTGTAGGTCCGGGACAGATCGATATCGGCCTTGGCGACATCCGTGTTGAACTCACGCAGCACCTTCAGCGGTGTTTCCAGATCGGCAGGCGTGAAGTGACCGTCCCGGGTGAAGATCGCGCGCGCGTTCTCCACTGCGCGGGCATAGGTGGCGCGGTCACCGGAGACGTAGCTGTCCGGCAGCGCAGCGACGATGTCTTCAGCACTGTTGTCGGCGATGAACTTCAAGGCCATCTGCTCGGCGCGGGCGATCTTCTCGGCCGCTTCGGGGCGCTTGTCCAGGAAGCTCTGGTTGGCGTACATCACCGAGGTCGGGTACAGGCCGCCATAGACCTGGCGGGCGCCGTCATCGCTGCGCGCGTCGAGGAGGATCCTGCCGACCTTGCGCTCGGTGATCAGGGTGGCGGCGGGATCATAGTTGACCAGCAGGTCGATCTTGCCCTGCTCCAGCGCGGCCACTGCTGCGGCGCCCGAGCCGACCCCGATCAATGAGATGCTGTCGGCCGGAATATCGTGCTGGGCGAGGAAGTGACGGACGAAGAAGTCGGACGAGGAGCCCGGTGCGGTGATCCCGACCTTCTGGCCCTTGATGGTCTCCGGGCGCGCCGGATCGAAGGTGGCATCCTCGCGGCCGGCCATCACCAGGCCGGAGTTGCGCGAGAGCAGTACGAAGGCCACCACGTCCTTGCCCTTGGCCTGCATCTGGATGGTGTGGTCGTAGAAGCCGACGGCTACGTCGGTGGAATTGGCCACCAGCGCCTGCAGCACCTTGGAGCCGCCCTGGGCGAAGTTCTCGGTCTTCACCTGCAGGCCGACGTCCTTGAAGTAGCCCTTGGCGTCGGCAATGAAGAACGGCAGGTTGTTGAGGTTGTAGGAGCCGACGCTGATGCGCACCGGTGCGTTGTCGCTGCTGCCGGCGGCCGCGCCTTCCACGCGCCCGCTGTTGCTGCATCCGGCCGCGGCCAGCCCGGCCACGCACAGCGCGGCCATCAAGAACTGCTTGTACATCATCCCTCCCAGGAGTGAAGCATCTACGTTGTAATGGCGGGCATGCGCGTCTACGCAGGCCCGTCCGGGTTCAGATCATGCCGCTGACGTCCATTGGCGGGCTTGGGTGGCACTGGCCGTGGCGGGCGCGGGCGAAGTCGCGTACACGCGCCCCTCGAACAAGCGGCGTGCGGTGCGGACCACGCTGGCAATCACCGGCGAATCGCCCGAGCTGCGACTGAGGCCCACCTCCAGGGCCCCACTCGGATGTTCGAGGGTAATGCTGCCGGGAACGGACCGGCATCCGACCAAAGTGTGGGCCAGCGTGCCCGGCGTGACGGCGGCGGTGGCCAGGCCGACCGCGCCGGTAATGGCCAGTGCGGTGTGGCATTGGTGCGGCATGAAATAGCGCACCTGCAGATCGCCGCCCTGTTGCGGCGCCGACAGCAGCACCGGCTTGGGAATGACCTTGTTGCCGGCGTCGGCGATGCCCATGCGGGCGCCCGCCTCGATGCGCAGCGCTTCCAGCCGGCGCATGAACGCCGCGTCCGCGTTCAGTTCGGCGGGCGAGGCATCACCGCGCACGCCCAGGTCTTCGGCACGCACCAGCATCATCGGCATGGCGCAGTCCACCAGGCTGGCCGGCACGCCATTGATGGTTTCCTGCGCATGCCCGCTGGGCAGCAGCTTGCCGGTGCGGGCGCCTGCCGCATCAAGGAAGGACAGCCTGACCGGCGCGGCTGAGCCCGGCGCGCCGGCAATGCGCGTATCACCGCGGTAGGCCACATTGCCGCCCGGCGTTTCCACCGTGGCGATGATCAACTTGCCGGTGTTGACGTTGTGGATGCGCACTTCGGTCTGCGGATCCTGCGCCTGCACCAGCCCGCGCTCGATGGCATACGGGCCTACGGCCGCCAGCATGTTGCCGCAGTTGGGCGAGGTATCCACCACTTGCTGCTCGACCCGTACCTGGGCGAACAGGTAGTCGACATCGGCGTCCGGGCGGCTGGAGCGGTCGATGATCGCCACCTTGCTGGTCAGCGCGTTGCCACCGCCGATGCCGTCGATCTGCAGCGGATGTCCCGAGCCCATCACTTCCAGCAGCAGGCGATCGCGTTCGGCGGTGTCCGCCGGCAGGTCGCTGGCCAGGAAGAACGGGCCCTTGGAGGTGCCGCCGCGCATGAGCACGCAGGGAATGCTGAGCAGATCGTTGGACATACGTGTGCTAGATTGATGCGTATAGGGGATGAATGAGCCCTCTGTGATTCGATACTGGCATGACCCCAATTGATCTGTGAATTGCTGATTTTTGGATGATTGATACCTGATGAGCATCAATTGCGAAATCCTCGATCTGCGTGCGTTCCTGCTGGTGTCGGAGACACGCAGCTTTCATCGGGCCGCGGAAATCCTTCACGTCTCCCAGCCGGCACTCAGCCGCCGGATCCAGAAACTGGAGCAGGCGGTGGGTTCGCCGCTGCTGGAGCGCACCACGCGCAGCGTCAGTACCACCGCTGTCGGCGAGAACCTGCTGCCGCTGGTGCGCCGCATGCTGGAGGAATTCGATGGATCACTGTTCTCGCTGCGCAGCCGCGAAGACACCCGCGGCGCGACAGTGACCATCGCCTGCCTGCCGACGGCGGCGTTCTACTTCCTGCCCAGCGTGATGGCGCGTTTCCATGAAGCGCACCCGAACGTGCGCTTCCGCATCCTGGATATCCCGGCCACGGAGGGTCTGCAGGCAGTGGAACGTGGCGAAGTCGAGTTCGGCATCAACTTCATGGGCGCCAACGATCCGAATCTCGATTTCGACGTACTGGCAGAGGACCCGTTCGTGCTGGCGTGCCGTCGCGATCATCCGCTGGCGCGCAAGCGCAAGGTGGAATGGGCCGACTTGGCCGAGCACCAGTTGATCACCGTGCATCGCACCAGCGGCAACCGCACGCTGCTGGACGGCGCGCTGGCGCGAGAGAACCTCAAGTTGAGCTGGCACTACGAAGTGACCCACCTGTCGACGTCACTGGGCATGGTCGAGGCGGGCATCGGGGTGTCGGTGCTACCGAAGATGGCCACGCCAGATGGGGATCACCCCACCCTGGTGACGCGCGCGATCGGCAACCCGGTGGTGTCGCGCACGATCGGCATCGTCCGCCGCCGCGGCGCCCTGCTCTCGCCCACGGCGGAGCGATTCCTGCAGATGCTGATGAGCCAGTGGCGTGGGGAGGCGTGAGCAATCCCGCAGTTCACGCACCCATCCGTTCCGGCACACGGGGCGCTGACAGGGTCGCCCTTCATGACGAGGCCGCGAAGATCGACGCAATACCTGCAAGCGATCCCACGGCCACCCATGAGAGCGTGGCGAATGCAGTCAGCAGTACCTTCCGGTGGACGGCCTGCGCTTCGTTCTGGGCCTCCGACCGTCGCGCATAGGGCCTGGAGAAACCCAGCAGTTCGCCGGTGACAGTCAACACCCCCATCAGGATCAGTGCGGTCACGCAGAAGCCGAACATGGAGCCTATGAAGGCCAGATGGCGGGTGTCGCCGATAGCCGGCTGAGTCCCGGCCAGGGCTTCCACAAGTTGCCCCGTCCACCGTGCGGGCAGCCAAGCCAGGGCTGCGACAATGCCGAAGTGACTGGCCACGTTGATCCAGAACCAGGATGTGGTCTTCATGACGTCAGCGTTTCCGGTGTTGGCCAGTGGCGGGCATCGTGACGCCTGCGCCAGCCCCGCGCAACGCTGCATGGGGAAGCCGGCCAGCGGCCGGCACTACCCGGGCGATCAGCCTGCGGTTTCCAGCCCCTTGCCTGCCGCATCCACCCGCAGCGAGGCCAGGTACCGGGCGTACTTGCCGACGAAGATGCCAGTGAACCCGCCCGTCAGCAGCAGGTAGGCCGCACGGAAACCGGCATGGGCGGTCAGCGACGGCGACACCGCAAATGCGACTTCGAAGCCGTACTTCACCAGGAAGGTGACCAGCAGCAGCGGCAGCAGGCTGAAGTCCGCGCTGCGCCAGAGCTTGCCGGTGCTGCGATCCAGCGTCAGCTTCAATCGACTCAGCAGCAGCCAGGCAAGCGTCGCGCCCGTGGCGATGCCGGCCAGCCATTCGCCGAAGGCGCTCAGCGACGCGCC
This sequence comes from Stenotrophomonas maltophilia group sp. LNF247, assembly GCF_054083135.1. Taxonomy (NCBI): domain Bacteria; kingdom Pseudomonadati; phylum Pseudomonadota; class Gammaproteobacteria; order Lysobacterales; family Lysobacteraceae; genus Stenotrophomonas; species Stenotrophomonas maltophilia group sp. LNF247. Next base: position 246,296 of record NZ_JBSRQL010000001.1, on the reverse strand, counting down.
GAAGCGATGGCTGACCGACCACGCACCCCAGACGGCGAACAGCGCGGGCACGACCGCCAGTTTGTGCAGCGAGGTTTCTGCAGGCTTCATGGCGGCGATGCCACGGGTGACCAGGAAGGCCAGGAGCAGCCAGACCCAGACCGGCGTCTGCGAGGCGAGTTGCTGGAGCATGTTCATGAGCGGTCCCCTTGATGAGTGGTGGCTGAGTGGTGGCGAGGTGCCCTCGCATTGGCGCTCACTATTCGCTTCCGCCCGGGTTGCAGCCAGTGACAGCTGTCAGCCATCGCGGATGACCCGCCGGCATGCTGCGCGTCCCCGGCAGCTGTCGGGGTGGATTCACCCGGTGCACCCTGCGCGGGCCGGCCCTCAGTCCGCGCTACCATCACCACGACGCCGCTGCGAGCCACGTGCATGTACCACGACCCTGTTCGACGTCGCCTGTGTGCGGCGCTGCTGGCCACTGGCTTCGGCCTGTCAGCACCGTCGGCGCTGGCGAGCCGGGCGACGTTGGCGGGATGCGGTTCGCTGACCGCATTGCTGCAGGCCGAACGGCAGCCTGGCATGGCGGCCGTTCTGGTCGATCACGGGCGCATTGCCGCGCTGTGCACGACCGGGCGGCTCAATGACACCCGGCCTGCACCGATTGATCGCCATACCGTGTTCGAACTGGGGTCGATCACCAAGCTGTTCACGGCCCTGCTGATTTTCCGGCTCCAGCAGCGGCATCTGCTCGACGTCACCGCGCCCATCGGCCAGTACGTGGAAGGGTTGCCTTCCGCATGGGCATCCACTTCGCTGCTGCAGCTGCTGAGCCATACCTCAGGCATTCCCAACTATCTGAATGAAGAAAATTTCCTGCGGTTGATGCCGACGAATCCAGCCCCCCGTGGATTGCTCGCAGAGGTGGCCGAGCGGCCGCTGGCGTTTGCGCCCGGTGCGCGGCACGCCTATTCCAATACGAACTACATCCTGCTCGGCCTGGCCATAGAGCATGCAACCGGCATGGACTACTGGCGGGTTCTGCAGGAGGAGATACTGTCGCCGCTGGGCATGCGCGATGCGGGACCGCGTCGTGCAGACGATCGGCGCCGGATTGCCCAGGGGCATCTGTTCCAGGATGGCCACTGGCGCGCACCACCGCCCACTGCTCCGGGCTCGGCATGGGCCGCCGGCGGCCTGCTCGCCAGCATCGACGACATGGCGCGCTTTGCTGTGGCGCTGGACCAGCATCGACTGTTGCCCGAGGCGGCCCTGAAGCGGATGTGGTGCGACACACTCCTCGCCAATGGCAGCAAGGCGGGCTGGGGGGCCGGCTGGGAAGTTTCCGATGGCGGAAAGGTAGTCGGCCATGGCGGCGGGACCGCAGGCTTTACCGGGTATCTCCGGCACCGTCCCACCGATCGAAGAACGCTCGTCGTACTGATCAATCGCGCCGGAGACATCAACCCGCAGGGCATTGCAGAGCGCCTCGACCTGGGCATGCGTCGCTGCAATGGGAGGCTTTCCAGGCCGGCGACTTCGCTGGATCAAGCCGGCACCCGGACAACGCGATCCATGCCATGACGCAGATCATCGGCGCTGGCTGATGGAAATGCGCCGCCGGTACTGCGCCACCCACTCCAGCGACGGCGCAACACCGCCGAACGGGAAGAAATGCGGGCTGACCTGGCCATGGGCGCGGGTCAGCCCCTTCACCAGGCGATCGACGAACACCTCCGGCCCTGCCGTGCCGAGCAGCCGGCCGATCGAGATGCCATACCGGGCCAGCATCGATGCACTGGCGCCTACGCCGCACATCGCGGCGTAGCGCAGCAGGCGAGAGACGCTGGCCGGGCCCGGCACGCCGACCAGCACCGGAACGCTGATGCCGCGCGCGCGCAGTGCATCCAGCCAGGCCAGCACGGCATCGGCATCGAAGGCGAACTGGGTGACGATCACAGGCGCCATGCGGCGCGCTTCGATGGCCTGGCACTTGCGTTCGAGTACCTGCCAGCGAGCGTCGCCGCTCATCGCCGGATGGCCTTCCGGATGCCCGCCGATACCTACGACCTTGATGCCGAAACGCTCAAGACGCCCGGTCTCGATGATCGAAGCACTGTCGGCAAACGGCCCGGCAGGCGTCGCGAGGTCACCGGCGATCAGCAGGCAGCGCTCCACCCCGGCTTCGCTGGTGGCGCGCTCCAGGAAGCGTTCAAGCGCTGTGCGTGACCCGATGCGCCGCGCGGAGAGATGCGGCATCGGCTCGAATCCGAGCGCGCGCACGGTGCGCACGGCGGCCAGGCGGGCGTCGTCATCCTCGCTGGCCAGCCAGGGAATGGAGATGACCGTACCGCGCGGGATCCGATCCGCCTCGGCGCGCAGCGCGGGCATGGCCTTCGCGCTGACTTCCAGTGAAAAGGCGTTGATGAAGGCTTCCGCGTGCGCTGAGGTACCGGCCGGCATCAGCGCGCCTCGCGTGCATTGCCGGCAAGCGGCGAGCTGTTGCGGGCCAGTTCGATGAAGGCCTGCAGGTAGTCGATACCGGTATCGGCCTCGCGCGCGCCCAGGTAGATCTGCTTGGGGATGCCCTTGGCGCCCAGGCGCACGGGCACCACGTCCATGCGCGTGGCGTACTCCTCCACCAGCCAGCGCGGCATGGCAGCCACGCCGCGGCCGCTGGCCACCATCTGCATCATGATGTCGGTGGTTTCGATGGCCTTGTGGCGCCGCGGCGTGATGCCGGCCGGCAGCAGGAACTGGTTGTAGATGTCCAGGCGCTCGAACGGCACCGGATAACTGATCAGCACTTCCTGGCCGAGCTGGCGCGGTTTTACGTGGTCCACCTTGGCCAGGGCATGGTTCCCGGCCACCACCAGCACCTGTTCGTAGTCGAACACGGGAATGAACTTCAGGCCCGGCTTCAGCAGCGGGTCGGGGGTAACCAGCAGGTCGATCTCGTAGCCGAACAATGCGCCGATACCGCCGAACTGGAACTTCTGCTTGACGTCCACATCCACGTCCGGCCATGCCGCCAGGTAGGGCGAGACAATCTTCAGCAGCCACTGGTAGCAGGGATGGCACTCCATGCCGATGCGCAGCGCGCCACGCTCGCCCTGCGCGAACTGGCGCAGGCGCTCCTCGGCCAGGTCCAGCTGCGGCAGCACCCGGTTGGCCACTGCCAGCAGGTACTGTCCGGCCTGGGTCAGCCGCAGGCTGCGACCCTCACGCAGCCAGACCTCGGTACCCAGCTGCTGCTCCAGCTTCTTCATGCTGTGGCTGAGCGCCGACTGGGTCAGGTTGAGCACGCCGGCGGCGGCGGTGAGCGAGCCCTGCTGCTCGACCTGCTGCACGATGCTGAGGTGGATGCGCTCCAGCATGACGATGAATCTCACTCATGGATAGGTGAAGTAATACCATTTTACGTCATGGAAAGGCATGACTAGGATCGGGTCATGCCTTCATCCCACCGCCCTCTCCGTATCGTCGCCGTGTCCGGCGGACTGCAGCGCCCCTCGCGGGCCACCCTCCTGGCCGAGCATCTGCTGGGCGTGATCGGCAACGACGTCCATTGCGAACACCATCTGATCGAGCTCGGCGAGCTCGCCCCGCAGCTGGCCGGCGCCCTGTGGCGCTCACAATTGCCCGAGGCTGTCGAGCGCCAGCTGCTTGCCGTCGAGCAGGCCGATGTCCTCGTGGTGAGCACGCCGGTCTATCGCGGCTCGTACACCGGGCTGTTCAAGCATTTCTTCGACTTCATCCACCAGGATGCGCTGGTCGACACCCCCATCCTGCTGGCCGCGACCGGCGGCAGCGAGCGCCATGCGCTGGTGATCGATCACCAGCTGCGGCCGCTCTTCAGCTTCTTCCAGGCCCGCACCCTGCCGCTGGGCGTCTATGCCACCGACCGCGATTTCGCCGACGGCCGCGTGCGCAACGAACCGCTGATCGAGCGCGCTCGACTGGCGGTCCACCGAGCCATGCCACTGCTGGCCCTGGCCCGCCATCCCGTCGCCGCCCTCGAGGCTGCCGCAGCACCCTGAATGCCGGATGCCCTCGCCCGCATCCGGATGTCACCCCGCATCACGGAACGCCGCCCATGACGAACGACACCTTCACCTTCAGCATCACGCGCATCCCCTTCAACGAGGACTACCAGCCCGCCGAGGGCACGCGCATCACCACCAATTTCGCCAATCTGGCGCGCGGCGCTTCCCGGCGGGAAAACCTGCGCAACACCCTCAGCATGATCAACAACCGCTTCAACGACCTGGCGCACTGGGACAACCCGAGCGCCGATCGTTATGCCGTCGAGCTGGACATCATCTCGGTGGAGATGCACATCGACGGCGCCGACGGCAACGATCCGTTTCCGTTGATCGAGGTGCTGCAACCGACCATCGTCGACACGCGGACCGGCGCGCGTACCGAAGGCATCGTCGGCAACAATTTCTCGTCCTACGTGCGTGACTATGATTTCAGCGTGGTGCTGCCGGCCAGCAACGAGGGCAAGGCCACCTTCGGTCTTCCGGAAGGCTTTGGCGACCTGCATGGCAAGCTGTTCAAGCACTTCCTGGGATCGGGCGCCTACCGCGCCAGCTTCCGCAAGGGGCCGGTGATCTGCATCAGCGTCTCCAGCAGCAGGACCTACCACCGCACCGAGAATCATCACCCCATCCTGGGCGTGGAGTACCGGCAGGGCGAGTTCTCCGCCACCGACCACTACTTCGACAAGATGGGCCTGCAGGTACGTTACTTCATGCCGCCGGGCAGCGTCGCGCCGCTGGCGTTCTACTTCCAGGGCGACCTGCTGGGCGACTACTCGAACCTGGAGCTGATCGGCACCATCAGCACGATGGAAGCGTTCCAGAAGATCTACCGCCCGGAGATCTACAACGCCAATTCCGTGGCCGGCAAGGTCTACCAGCCCAGCCTGAAGCACCAGGATTACTCGTCCACCCGCATCGTCTACGACCGCGAAGAGCGCAGCCAGCTGGCGGTCAAGCAGGGCCGGTTCACCGAAGAGCACTTCATCAAGCCGTACCGCGCCGTGCTTGAGCAGTGGGCTGCGCGCTGATCCATCGATTTCCCCTTCGCATTCCAGGACAACCCGACACCGATGAAGAAACTGCTCCCCACCTCCACCGCCGGCAGCCTGCCAAAGCCGTCCTGGCTGGCAGAACCCGAAAAGCTCTGGTCGCCCTGGAAGCTGCAGGACGAAGGCCTGGCTGAAGGCAAGCAGGATGCGCTGCGCCTGTCGCTGCAGGAACAGCAACACGCGGGCATCGACATCGTCAGCGACGGTGAGCAGACCCGGCAGCACTTCGTCACTACCTTCATCGAGCATCTCAGCGGCGTTGACTTCGAAAAGCGCGAAACCGTGCGCATCCGTAACCGCTACGATGCCAGCGTGCCCACCGTGGTCGGCGCCGTGAGCCGTCCGAAGCCGGTGTTCGTGGAGGATGCGAAGTTCCTGCGCCGCCAGACTGCGCAGCCGATCAAGTGGGCGCTGCCCGGCCCGATGACGATGATCGACACGCTGTACGACGCCCACTACAGGAACCGGGAAAAGCTGGCCTGGGAGTTCGCGAAGATCCTCAACGAGGAAGCGAAGGAGCTGGAAGCGGCCGGCGTGGACATCATCCAGTTCGATGAGCCGGCCTTCAATGTGTTCTTCGACGAAGTGAACGACTGGGGCGTGGCCGCCCTGGAGCGCGCGATCGAAGGGCTGACGTGCGAGACAGCCGTGCACATCTGCTACGGTTACGGGATCAAGGCCAACACCGACTGGAAGCAGACGCTGGGATCGGAATGGCGCCAGTACGAGGAATCGTTCCCGAAACTGCGGGCCTCCAGCCTCGACATCATTTCGCTGGAATGCCATAACTCGCACGTGCCGATCGACCTGATCGAGCTGGTCCGTGGCAAGAAGGTGATGGTAGGCGCGATCGACGTGGCCTCGAGCGCGGTGGAAACACCGGAAGAAGTGGCCGACACCCTGCGCAGGGCGCTGCAGTTCGTGGATGCCGACAAGCTTTACCCCAGCACCAACTGCGGCATGGCGCCGCTGGCCCGCACCGTGGCCAGGGGCAAGCTGCGCGCGCTCAGCGAAGGGGCCAGGATCGTGCGTGAGGAGCTTTCGGCGTAGCGCTTGCCAGGGCTGTGGCCGTCCTGCCGGGTACCGACCACGCCTGACACGTTAACTGCCCCAAGGGCCTGGCAGGCTGCCGCAGTGCGAGCGCCTGCTTGATGCGTGCCACCTCCCCTGTCCCGGCCTCGGCCAGGCGGCGCGCCTGCTGGCGCTGCTCCCGTGTGAGCGGCGGCGGCCGCGCCGCGCCTGCCGAAGGCGCGGCGCCCACAAGACAGGCGACCGCGTCGCGCAGCCGCAACCGGGGGCAAAGCCGAGCCGCGCACCAGCGCTCGGCATAGCGCCGGGCTTGCCGCGCATTCACCGCGTGCACCACCTTGGCCGGGGACATCCTGCGTGCATCCAGGTACACCTGGAAGCCGAGCACTGCGTGCGGGACGATGCTGGCCACGATGCGGCCGCTCCACCATAGATCCCAGCGCTCACCGCGTTGCACCCAGCCGGAGGACGCGGGGACTGCCGGGAGACCGCGAAGATCGGAGAAGGAATGCATGCAGGAAGGATACGGGCTGCCGTCGCAAGGGATGAGATTCGAATGGGCACGTAGCCGCGGCTGTGAATCGTTCAATGGAAACGCAACGGTGCAGTATGGTCGCTGCCCTCTCGGCACCGGCATGCATCATTGGCATGACACATCACCGGCGATCACCCGCCGGCATGCTCAACGATGCAACAGCCATTACCCCCGGCGCTGGCCAGGTCGCGGCACGCAGACGCTCGGCCGGTGTCCGCTCCGTCGTTCAGATCCGCGTCGTGGCCAGGAACCGTTCACGATCCTGCTGCGTGCGCCGGCGGATCTCCTCCAGCGCCTGGCTTTCGGTCGCCTGCAGCATGGCCTCGAACAGGCGCTGGAAGTGATGGCGCATCGCATTGCGCGCGGCCACCGGATCACGTGCGCGCAATGCTTCGAAGATGGCCATGTGCTCGTCGGCACGGCTGGCGCCATCATCATGGCAGACCCGCGCATAGACTTCGGTTACCCGCGGCAACTCGCTGCGCATGCGCCAGATCTGCTGCACGAAGAACTCCACCACCGGGTTGCCGGAAAGGCGCGCGATGGTCAGGTGGAAGCGGCGGTCGTACTCGCCGGCTTCCGCGTCGCTCAGGTCGCGACGGCACAGCGCTTCGGCCAACGCCTGAAGCTCGGCAATGCCGGCATCATCCAGATTGCTTGCCGCCAGAGCGGCGGCCTCGGCCTCGAATACCGCGCGGGCAGCGGTGAGGTCGAAGGCGCTGACATCCGGCAGCCCGCCGGACGCCTGCGTCGGGCGCGGCTTCACGTGCACGCCCGAACCGATACGGATTGCAATCCAGCCCTGTGCCTCCAGTGCAATCTCCGCTTCGCGGATGGTGACCCGGCTGACGCCAAACCGTTCGGCCAGCTCGCGCTCGCCCGGCAGCCGCGAGCCCGGCGGGAATTCGCCGTCCTCGATCAGCTTGCGGAGCTTGGCAGCGATGGTCTGGTAAAGGCGGTTGGCGGACATGCGGCTGACCCTTGGCAATTCAATTCCTTCCGGGTCCCTGCCCTGCCACCGCGGCCGGCGAGGGTCCGGTTGGAGCGACGGCGCGGCCACTGGCCGCGCCGCCCTGTTCAGAACTTGTATCGTACACCGAAATACGCACGCCGCCCGTAGGTCACTACTTCGCGGAAGTTCCCATAAAGCGGCTGGTAGGCCACGCGCGGCTCGTTGGTCAGGTTCATCAACTCCAGCGACAGCGACAACTGCTTGTTCACCCGGTAGCGCAGGCGCAGGTCCACGCTGGTGTTGTCATCGTAGTAGCGGTTCTGCTGCGCGGCGTTGCCGGTGAAGTCCTGGTAGTAGTGCGAGCGGAACTTGCCGATGGCCTGGATGTTGAAGCGCCCGACGTCCCAGTAGATCGAGCCGGACAGGACGTGCCGCGAGAAGCCGCTGAGACCGGCCGGCGGCACGATCGCCGGAATGATCGTGCCATCACCGGCCAACTGCTCACCCAGCCGTGAATCCTGGGTCTGGTAGTCGGCATCGGCATAGTTGTAGCTGACCTTGAAGCCCAGCCCGTCGAACGGCTTGGGCAGGTAAGACAGTCGATGGGTGGCGGTCAGCTCGAAGCCGGTCAGCGTACTGTCCTCGTCGGTGGTTACCTGCTGCCGCACCGGCACGGTCACGCTCCGGCCGTCGATGGTGTAGGTCTCAGGCACCAGCGCGGTGGCGGTGCCGCCGTTGAACTGCTTCCAGTACACCGCGCCGGCCAGCATCGTGTCCGGGTTCGGGTACCACTCCAGGGAGAGGTCACCGTTCCAGGACATCAGCGGCTGCGCAGCGGGGTTGCCGCTGGCACTGATGTCATCCAGCGCGTCGGCCAGATTGCCGTAGGTGGCATCACTACTGACGTTGATGGTGCGCCCGGCGCCCAGCGCGGCGATGTCCGGCCGTGACATAGCGCGGTATGCACCGACCCGCAGCAGTACGTCCGGGCGCAGTTCGAAGGCCGCGTTGAGGCTGGGCAGCAGCTTGTCGTTGCCCGCCTTGAACACCTGCGTGCTGTACGCACCGGTGGGTTGCAGGCGGATCGTGCCGTCACCGTTGTCCTCGATACGCAGCCCCGTACGCACGCCTTCAGAGCGAACGTCGGTCTTGACCCAGCGCAGGCCCAGGTTGCCGGTCACCGGCAAGCCGAACAGGCTGCTGCTGAACTCACCCATCAGATAGAGCGCGCGTGTCTTCTCGGTGATATCGACATTGTTCGGATCCTGGAAACCCGGATCCAACCCACTGTCGAGGCTGCCACGGAACGACTGGTACAGGCAGTCCGGAACGAAGTACGCCCACGAGGAGATCGTGTTGCCGCTGGCGGCATCCATGAAGTCATCCTGCGGGAACGGCGCACGGCAGGCCTGGTTGGCGGCGATGATCTTCGCCTTGTCGGCCGCCACGCGCTGGTCGTAGTCGGTTACCAGGGTGTTGTCGCGCAGGCGGTAGTCGGCCTGGCTGGCACGCACGCCGCCCTTGATGCGGGTGAAGAAACCGGACTCGGGCATGAAGCTGGCATCGAAGCGGCCGGCCCTGATCCTGTGGTCGTTCTCCGTTGCGCTGGACGTGACGCGCGCCGCGCCGGTGTAGGCGTCCCAGTTGTTGGGGTCGAAGCTCGGCGCCAGCGCAACACTGGGCACTTCGCCGCGCCAGTCCCAGTCATAGTCCACGTAGCCGGTGGCACCACTGCTGATGCCCGGCACGATAGCATTGTTGACGTCGCGCTGGTTGGCGCGCAGGCGGGTCATGCGCTCGCTGTCGAGGCGATTGGTGTGCGAGTACGAAAGATCGGTGGACAGTTCCCAGGCCGGGGTCGGTCGCAGGATCAGGTTCAGGCCACCCCCGGTGTATTCCTCGCCACGCCAGTAGCGGTTTGAGGTGGAATCAATCGAGGTGCTGCCATGCAGGTGGCGCACGATGCCGTCCTCGTCCACCTCGCGCCGGGTGATGCCACGGCGGGCGTTGGACAGGCTCAGGTCGCTGCGGTTCTCGTACCAGTTGCGCTCGGTGTGTTCGAAGTCGAGGTTCACTTCAACCACGTCATTGGGCCGCCACTGCAATGCGGCGAACTCGCTCTGCCGGTCGTTGCGCTCCTGCTTGAGCCGGTAGATGCGGCTGCTGGGCACCAGGTAATAAGGTGCGCCGTTGGCGATGGCCTGCGCGGACACTTCATTGCAGTTGGCATTGCTCACGTTCTGCGTGCCATCGCAGGCATACCAGGTGGAACCGCTGGTGATGCTCTCTTCCGGGTCGGTGCCATCCAGGCGCTGGAAGCCCAGCGAGATGCCCAGCTTCTGCCCGTTGCCGAACTCGAACTGGTCGATGTAGCTGGCGGTACCGCGATAGCCGATGCCGTCGTCGTCGCGGTACTTCTTGTCATACTCGGCCCAGCTGCCGCGCAGGTCCAGCTGCGCCGCACGCTTGCCGTACTCCAGTGGGCGCACTGTTTCCAGGCCGATGGTGCCAGCCACGCCGCCTTCGATGATGTCGGCACGCTGGGTCTTGTAGATGGCCACCGTGTTGATCAGCTCGGCCGGGAACATGTTGAAGTTCACCGAGCGGTCGCCGCTGCCATTGGTGATTTCGCGGCCGTTGAAGTTGGCGCTGCTTAGGAAGGCGCCCAGGCCACGGATCGAGATCTCCGACGCACCGGTCTTGTCGCGGGTCGAGGCGGCACCGGTCAGGGTCTCGATCGCGTCGGCCAGCGACGGCGCCGGCAGGTCGCCGATGTCATCTGCGGAAAGCACGTCTGCGATGACCGTGTCGTCGCGCTTCTTGTTGATCGAACTCTGCATCGATTCGCGGATGCCGGTGACCTGCACCTGGTCCAGCGTGGTGGGATCCTGCCCTGCCGCGTCCTTGCCGGATTGCGCGTGGGCAGCGGGCAGGCCAGCCAATGCGGCAAGCAGCGCCACGATCAGGGGTGTAGGGGACAACGAGATGCTGTGCACTGCTCCGGCGGGTCGCCGCATGGTTTCCTCCTCCCAAAGGATCGCCTGCATGCCAGGCGTGGGACGCAGCTTCGGCACGGCGACATGAAAATGTCAACCAATTGGTATGCGATTGTTCAAATGCCTTTTATCCATACCAGTTGATCGCAATTTAATGTGCTCATGCAGCATGACTTTGCGCGAAAGCTGGCTTACAACAGACCTGAAAGTGGTATGCAGGCCCACCCTGAAACGACGGCCCGGCCGTCCCTGGAAGGATTTCATGCGCATTCACTCGCTGGCGCGTCACCGATCCAATGGTTCATGGCTATTTTGCCTGACCACTGGTCTGGCAATGTGCCTGACCACTCCAGCAGCAAGTGCAGCCAGCTGGCTCGTCCACGATGTCGCGGAGTTCGCTACCGCCGCCTCGGCGCTGCAGCCCGGCGATGAGATCGTGCTGGCTGACGGCACCTGGACCGACGCCCGGCTGCTGCTGAAGGGCCAAGGCACGGCGGATGCCCCGATCGTGCTGCGCGCGCAGACCGCCGGCAAGGTCATCTTCAGCGGGCGCTCGGACCTGCGCCTGGCGGGGAGCTACCTGCAGGTGTCCAACCTGGTGTTCCGCAGCGGCTATGCGCCGGGTGATGCGGTGGTGGCATTCCGCGAGTCGAGCAAGGCCGTCGCCAGCAACAGCCGCGTCACCGGCCTGGTGATCGACGACTACACCAACCCCGATGCCAGCGACCAGGACTACTGGGTGTCGCTGTATGGCAGCCACAATCGGTTGGACCACAGCCAGCTGCGCGGCAAGACCAATGCGGGACCCACAGTCGTGGTGGTGCGCGATGCAACCCAGGGCCTGGACAACCAGCACCGCATCGACCACAACTGGTTCGGGCCGCGCCCGGCGCTGGGCGTCAATGGCGGCGAAACCCTCCGCGTCGGCACCAGCGATAGCTCACTGAGCGATTCCAACAGCACGGTGGAGAACAACTGGTTCGAAGGCTGCGACGGCGAGACCGAGATCATCAGCAACAAGTCCGGCGGCAACACCTACCGCGGCAACGTGTTCTATCGTTCCGCCGGAGCACTCACCCTGCGCCACGGCAATGGCAACCGGGTGATCGACAATGTCTTCCTCGGCGATGACAAGGCCGGCACCGGCGGCGTACGCATCATCAACGCCGACCAGACCGTCAGCAACAATTACTTCGAGCGGCTGGCCGGGTCCAGCAACCGTTCGGCACTGGCGGTGATGGATGCGCAGGCCAATCCGCCGCTGTCAGGCTATGCGCCGGTGGTGAATGCCACGATCAGCCGCAACACCTTCGTGGACGTGGCGAAGATCAGTTTCGGTGTCGGCCATGATGAGGCGAAGGGCATCGTGGTGGCCGCCAGCAACAGCCGCTTCACCGGCAACCTGATCGTCAACCGCGACAACCGGAATCCGCCCACTGCCGCCAGTTCGCTGGCCGGCATCGACTTCAGCGGCAACGTGCAGTCGCCGGCAGCCAGCACCGTGTTCCCGGGAGGCGTAGAGAGCCGTGGTGTCAGCCTGCAGCAGGCTGATAGCGGATTGTGGGTTGCCACGCCTGCCCTGCCCGCCGTGGGCGCCGATCCTGCCTTGACGATGACCGCACGCGAGGCGACCGGCGTCGACTGGTATCCCAAGGTGGGCGAAGCCACCCTCTCACGCACCCGCACTGGAGTTGATCGATGAGGTTGCAGCCGCTGTTCGTTTCCTTGGCTTTGGCGCCCCCTTCGCCCTGCTGCCGAGCGCATCGCTGTTCGCATCCCCCACTGCTGCCGTGCGACAGGCCGATGCCGCGCCGGTGCTGGTCACCGCCGCACAATGGCAGCAGATGGCCAGCGAAGGCCGCCGCTACCCGTGGTTTGCCAAAGAGCAGGCACGCACCGAAGCAACGCTGAAGAAGATGATGAAGGCCGGCATCGACGTGCCGGTACCGAAGGACAAGGGCGGCGGCCGCACCCACGAACAGCACAAGCGCAACTACCAGGCGCTGCTGGCGGCAGGCACGCTGTACCGGCTGACCGGCGACAGGGCCTACGTGGACTATGCGCGCGACATGCTGCTGCAGTATGCCCAGCTCTACCCGACGCTGGGCCCGCACCCGGAAGGCCGTGGGCAGATCCCCGGGCGCGTGTTCTGGCAGGTGCTCAACGATTCGGTATGGCTGGTCAACGCCATCCAGGGCTACGACGCGATCCGCGACGCGCTGTCCGCCAACGACCGCAACACCATCGAATCGAAGGTGTTCCGGCCAATGGCCGAGTTCCTCGTCAGCGAGCCGAAGAACTACGACCAGATCCACAACCACGCCACCTGGGCGGTGGCCGCCACCGGCATGACCGGCTACGTGCTGCGCGACCCTGAGCTGGTGGAGAAATCCCTGCGCGGCAGCCGGAAGGACGATCAATTCGGCTTTCTTCGGCAGATCGACCTGCTGTTCTCGCCCGATGGTTACTACGAGGAAGGCCCCTACTACCAGCGCTATGCACTGGCGCCGTTCCTGCTGTTCGCCAATGCCATCGAACGCAACGAACCGCAGCGGAAGATCTTCGCGCGCCGCGACGGCGTGCTGTTGAAGGCCGTGGATGTGCTGGTGCAGTCCAGCTACAACGGCTTGTTCTTCCCGATCAACGACGCCATCCTGGACAAGGGCATCGACACCGAAGAGCTGGTGGCCGGCATCGGCATCGCCTATGCGCGTACCGGTGACGACCGCCTGCTGTCCGTGGCCCAGCAGCAGAAGCGCCTGCTCTTGTCGCCCGAGGGCCTGCAGGTGGCGCAGGCGCTGGCGGCGAACAAGACCAGGCCCTTCGACTATCGGCCGATGCTGCTGCGCGATGGCCCCGACGGCGATCGCGGCGGCCTGGCGATCCTGCGCATGAACGGCGAACGCGGCCAGGCGCTGGTGCAGAAGGACACGATGCAGGGCATGGGCCATGGCCACTTCGACAAGCTCAACTGGCTGTTCTACGACAACGGCAATCCAGTGGTGACCGACTACGGCGCGGCCCGCTTCCTCAACGTGGAAGCCAAGCGCGGCGGCATCTACCTGGCCGAGAACCGCAGCTGGGCCAAGCAGACCGTGGCGCACAACACCCTGGTGGTGGACGAGCAGAGCCACTTCAAGGGCGACTGGAAACGCGGCGAGGAACACGCGCCGCAGGTGCGCTTCTTCCAGGCCGATGCCGATACCCAGATTGCCTCGGCAACGATGCGCGACGCCTACCCCGGCGTGGTGTTCACCCGCACCCAGGCGCTGCTGCGCCATCCCGACCTGGGCCTGCCGGTCGCGCTGGACCTGCTGCAGGTGCACGGCGGCAAGGCCGCGCGCTACGACCTGCCGCTGCACTTCAACGGCCACATCGTCACCACCGGCTTCGAAGCCGAACACTTCCCCGCCCAGCGCCCGGTGCTGGGCAAGGACAACGGCTACCAGCACCTGTGGCTGGATGCACGCAGCAAACCCGGCAGCGAGCCGCGGTCGCTGACATGGCTGCTGGACGGGCGCTTCTACACCTACCGCTTCGGCAGCAGTGCGCCGGCACAGGCGCTGCTGGTGGAAAGCGGCGCGAACGATCCGGAATTCAACCTGCGCCGCGAACCGGCCCTGCTGCAGCGCGTGGACGGACAGAAGGACGTGACCTTCTTCAGCGTGCTGGAGCCGCACGGCGAGTACAACGGCACCGCCGAATACGTGCACGGCGCGGACAGCCGCATCAAGGACATCGTGCGCAGCCGGGGCAACGATGCCGAGGTGATCGAGCTGCGCCTGGCCAGCGGTGCACGCATCGCCCTCGGCGTGGCCGACGACAGCAGCGCCAAGGGCGAGCACAGCGTGAGCGTGGACGGCCATGCCTACCGCTGGAGCGGCAGCCATGCACGCATGGACCGCAGCAAGGTTGACGGCAAATGAACGGCCCTGCGGTGGTGGCCAACCTGCGCAAGGTGCCGCTACGGTCGGCCGTGCGCTGGCTGATCGTGGGCCTGATCGCCGTGGCCACGGTGATCAACTACATCGACCGCAACGCACTGGCGGTAATGTGGCCGGAAATCGCCAGGGAAGTGGGCGCCACCAAGGATGACTACGCCCTGCTGGTGACGGTGTTCATGCTGTTCTACGCCGCTGGCCAGTTCCTGTTCGGGCGCCTGTTCGACATGATCGGCACGCGCCTGGGTTTCGCCCTGTCGATCAGCGTGTGGTCGATCTCCATCGCCCTGCACGCGATCACCCATTCGATGCTCTCCTTCAGCCTGGTGCGGGCGATGCTCGGCATCAGCGAAGCCGGGGCGTGGCCGGGCGCGGTCAAGGCCAATGCCGAGTGGTTCCCGGCGCGCGAGCGCGCATTGGCGCAAGGCGTGTTCAACGCCGGCGCGTCGATCGGCGCGATCGTTTCCGCGCCGGCCATCGCCGGCCTCTACCTGTGGCTGGGCTGGCGCGGCACCTTCGTGCTGGTCGGTGCGATCGGCTTCCTGTGGCTGCTGCCATGGCTGTTTGTCTACCGCGCCGGGCCGGACAAGCATCCGTGGGTGAGCGATGCCGAGCGCCGGTTGATCCAGGAAGACCAGGCCGGGCAGCAGGCAGAGGTGGCACCGAAGGCCAGCGTTCGTGAGCTGCTGGCCCACCGGCAGAGCTGGGGCATGCTCGCCTGCCGCTTCCTCCTGGACCCGATCTGGTGGTTGTTCGTGTCCTGGCTGCCGATCTACCTGGCCGAAACCTTCGGCTTCGACATCAAGCAGATCGGCCTGTTCGCCTGGGTGCCGTTCGTTGGCGCGATGCTGGGCAGCCTCAGCGGCGGTTGGCTGTCCGGGCGGATGATCCGCGCCGGGCACAGCGTGGACCGCGCCCGCAAGCTGGCCATCACGCTGGGCTGCGTGATCATGGCCCCTGCCCTGCTGGCTGCCGTGCTGGCCAACCAGCCGCTACTGGCGGTGCTGGCAATCGCTGCGGTGCTGTTCGGCTTCCAGGTGGCCATCGGCAACATCCAGACCCTGCCGGGCGACCTGTTCGACGGCCGCTCGGTGGGCACGCTGGCAGGCCTGGGTGGCCTGGCCGCCGTGGCCGGCACCTTGATCACCACCTGGCTGGTGCCGGTGCTGACCCGCCACTCCTATGCGCCGATCTTCATCCTCGTCGCCGCCCTGGTGCCGCTGTCGCTGGCCGCGCTGTGGTGGTGGACCGGCCCGATCCACAAGCTCGACCGCCGCGCCGGCTGAGCCTGCATCTCTCTTCAATTCCCCCGCAAACCAAGGAGTTTTCCGCATGTCGTTCCAGGACAAGGTGGCCATTGTCACCGGCGGTGGCCGCGATATCGGTCGCGCCGTTTCGATCAAGCTGGCTGCCGCCGGTGCACGCGTCTGCATCAACTACGCCAATGATGAAGCCAGTGCCCAGGAAACGCTGGCACAGATCCGTGCGGCCGGTGGCCAGGCCATCGTGCACCGTGCCGACGTCACCGACGCCACGGCCGTCGCCGGCCTGGTCGCTGCGGCACAGGCCGCGTTCGGCGAGCGCATCGACCTGCTGGTGAACGTGGCCGGTGGCATGGTGCAGCGCCGGCCGCTGGCCGACATCGACCCGGCGTTCTTCCACACCGTGATGGACCTGAACCTCACCTCGACCTACCTGACCACGCACGCGGTGGTGCCGCACATGCGCGAAGGCGCGGCCATCGTCAACTTCGCCTCGCAGGCCGGTCGTGATGGTGGCGGCCCGGGCGCATCGATCTACGCCACCGCCAAGGCGGCGGTGATGACCTTCACCCGCGCCATGGCCAAGGAGCTGGGGCCGAAGGGTATCCGGGTGAACGCACTGTGCTGCGGCATGATCGCCACCCGCTTCCACGATGAATTCACCAAGCCGGAAGTACGCACGGCCGTTGCCGGCGCCACCCCGTTGCGCCGGCAGGGTGCGCCGGACGAAGCCGCTGACGCCGCTGTATTCCTGGCCTCGGATGCGGCGGCGTTCATTACCGGTGCGAATCTGGACGTCAACGGCGGCACCTACTTCTCCTGACTGGAATCCTGCCCATGCAGCGCTGGACACTTCTGTTTTCATTGACGCTCTGCTCCGCCATGACGGCGCCCGCTGCGTGGGCCGCACCCGTGTGGGTCACTGCCTGGACGGCCGCGCCCGCGCCCGACCGCAAGGACGGAACGTCCGATGCGCCGGTTCAGTTCGCCGCGCAGACCGTGCGCCAGGACATGCGTGTCGGCAGCCGTGGCGATGCGCTGCGGCTGCGCATCAGCAACGAGCTCGGCACGGCGCCGCTGCGGGTCGAGGACCTGCGCGTGGGAGTGAAGAACGGCAAGGCCGCACCGCTGCCGGTAACGGTGGATGGCCGCGCGGTCATCGAGGTGCCGGTCGGAGCCGCGCTGCTGAGCGACCCGGTGCGGATGCCGGTGGCGGCGCTGCAGGAGATCAGCGTGAGTGCCTATTTCCCGCAGCCCACCCGCCCCGCCGTGCGCCGCACCGAGCTGCGGGTCGCAGATGGCAGGCAGACAGCCGTCGCCGACAGCGTGCGGCTGAGCTACCAGCAGAACGTGTTCTCGGCAGTGATGGTGCAGCGTGAAGATCGTCCCCAGGTAATCGTGGCGCTGGGCGATTCCATCACGGAAGGCGCCACCGCACGCCGCGGCACCTTCAACCAGTGGCCGGAGCGATTGGCGCAGCGCCTGCAGCAGGCCTGCCCGAACCGGTTCGTGGTACTCAACCAGGGCATCAGCGGCAACAAACTGCTTGACCATGGCCGCAGCCACAGCGCCCTGTCACGATTGGATCGCGATGTGATCGCGGTGGCCGACGCCGATCAGGTGATCCTGTTCGAAGGCATCAATGACATCCGCCACGGCGGTGGCGCGCAGCCGCTGCCTGGACGCAGTGCGGCGGACATGCTGCTGGGCTATCAACAGGTTGCGGCGCGGCTGCATGCGCACGGCATCCGCGCTTGGCTGGGTACGTTGACCCCGTTCGGCGGTTCCGAGCGCTACGAGCCCGTGTCCGCCGCCACCCGCACCACGATCAACCAGTGGGCACGCGGCGGCAACAGCGGCTTCGATGGCATCATCGATTTCGACGCCGCGCTGCGTGACCCGAAGGCAGCCGAATCGCTGCCCAACGAGATCACCCGCGACCATCTGCACCCCAACGACGAGGGCTACCGGCGCATGGCCGATGCCATCGATCTGCGCATGCTGGGCTGCACTACCCCCGAGTGAGAGAGAACCGATGAGCCACGTCGTTTGTTTCGGTGAGTTGCTGCTGCGCCTGGGCGCGCCCGGTCGTGAACTGCTGCTGCAGACGCCGCAGCTGCAGGTTCATGTGGGAGGTGCCGAGGCCAATGTGGCGGTCTCGCTGGCCAGCCTGGGCCACGATGTGCAGATGGCCAGCACTGTGCCCGGCAACGCGCTGGGCCGGCATGCCGTGGCCGAGCTGCGGCGGCATGGCGTGGGCGTGGCCGCCGTGCGTGAAGTGGCGGGTGACCGCATGGGCCTGTACTTCCTGGCGACCGGTGCGGTGCAGCGCGCCAGTGAAGTGGTGTATGACCGCGCCGGTTCTGCATTCGCAAACAGCAATGCCAGTGACCATGCGTGGCCCGCCCTGCTGTCCGGCGCGCACCTGTTGCATGTCTCGGGCGTGAGTCCGGCGCTGGGCGCCAACGTGGCCGAGTCGGTGCTGGGTGCGGTGCGTGCGGCTCGCGCGGCCGGTGTGCAGGTGTCCTTCGACGGCAATTATCGTCCGTCACTGTGGCGACGCTGGGATGGCGACGCAGCGGCGATCCTGCGCGAGGTCTTCGCCGAGGCCGACATTGTCTTTGCCGATCATCGGGACATCGAACTGGTGCTGGGGCTGCACTTCGCGCAGGACGATGCGGTCGCCCGAACCGAGGCCGCTGCGGCCGCTGCCTTTGCCGCGTTCCCGCACCTGCGGTGGCTGGCCTGCACCCAGCGCGAGGTGATCAGCGCCGACCATCACGTGCTCGGCGCGCTGCTGCTGGGGCGCGATGGAACCCGCGCGCAGGCTCCTCCGAGGCCGCTGCCCGGCACCGTTGATCGCATCGGCGGTGGCGATGCCTTTGCCGCCGGCATCCTGCACGGATTGCTGTCCGGGCTGGACGCAGAAAGCACCGTGCGCTTCGGACTGGCCGCAGGCGCGTTGAAGCACGCCATTCCCGGCGACTTCAGCCCTGCCCGCGAAGCTGAAGTCCGGGCACTGATGGAGAGCCACCCGTTCGACGTCCGTCGCTGATCTCCCCCCGGGAGAATCCCGCTAGAATCCAACGGGCGCTGGAATCGCGCAGGGATCGCCCATGGATTACACCGGATACACGCGCAAGTTTCCCAACAACCGCCCGCTGAATGCGTTTGAACGCGAGCACCGCCTGCTGCAGAAGAAGCGGCTGGATGTCGTGCCGTTGGCGCAGCTGTGCGTGGTGAAGATGAATTCGAACGGCCTGGTTTCGGTGGATCGCTGGTTCGCCGCGCGTGGCTTTGCAGCCCTGCTGGGCGCGATCGGCATTGCCTTTGGGCTGGGCGGCATGCTGATGCTGCTCTGGTCGCTGGTCGTGAACAGGCTACCCAACGAAAACGGCCTGTGGGAGGCGATATTCATCGGCATGGCGATGCTGGCCGCCTTCACTGCAGCGAGCATCTGGGTGGCTTGCCTCGAGCTGTTCCGCTGGACCTACTATCCGATCGCGCTCGATCGCAAGCACCGGCAGATACACGTGTTCCGGCTGGATGGCACCACCCTCAGCGTGCCCTGGGACCGGGTCCATTTCACGCTGGGCCGCGGAACCGGAACCTTCGGATGGTACAACTGGGATGTCCGCGGACTGATCCTGGACGCGGATGGCGTGACAGTACGGGAGACGTTCGCGTTCTGCATCGCGACCTCCCGCATCGAGAACGCGCATGCCCACTGGGAGTTCCTGCGGCGCTACATGGAAGAAGGACCGGCAGCCGTCGTGGACGCGGTGCACTGCTGCATGCCGCTGGACGGCAAGCGCGAGAGCTTCGCGTCCGGCAAGGAGCGCATCTTCGCCGAAGACGCGCGCCTCCCGGGTTTCATGTGGCTCACGATGCTGCCACTCAACTACCTGCACACGATCATGCGCTGGGTGGTGATGCAGACCAGCAGGATTCCGCGGTTTCCACCGGACATCGAGGCGCGCCTGACACCGGACGCCGGTGATCCCTGTGTCCGCGACGCTTCGATGAATCCACCGGACCTGCGATGACCCATCAGTGCAAAGGCAGCTTCAGTACCGACGGCGCGTTCGCCGGTGAACTGAAGGTTACCGTGCCACCCAACTGGCTGATGCCCGCATAACGCAGGTCCACCGTGTCCACCACCAGGGTCAGGCGACTGCCGGCCGGCACCTCCCAGCTGCTGGCCTCCAGCCGCAGGTCGATGGTCTTCGCCTGCCCCGGCGTGGCACCCCGCAGCGTATAGGGCTTGTGACTGATCAGCTGGCCATTGCCCAGCACGTCCTCGGCATAGAGATAGGCATACAACGTGGTGTCGGCGCGGCTTGGCGTGACCGTCATCCGCACTTCCGGCGCGCCATCCAGACGGCGCGCACTCCAGTAGATCGGCCCTTGCCAGACTCCCGCGGCGTTGCGTCCGACGAACGGCACATACGCGCCCGGTGGCAGGTTGATCATCTGCAGCGCGCCGGACGCCATCACCACGCCGGAGTTGGCGGCCGTCAGCAGGCCGCTGCCGATGCGGTAGCTCCAGCCGGTGCCGCCACCGTTCGCCACCAGTCCACCGGTGGGTTGTAACAACCCGCTCGGCGCGGTCAGCCCGTAGCTTACGGCGCCGGTAGAGGTGGCCTGCCAGTCCGGATAACGGCTCCAGCTGCCCTTCTGCGACTTCAACTGCACCGCCGGCTGGCGGTCGATGCCATTGGCCACGCCCTTGAGGTAGTGGTCGAACCAGTCGCCCACCGCGGCATAGACTTCATTGGGAATGCCGAGCGCACCGAAGGCCTCGTTGAGGGCGTGGTCGCCATGGCGCAGCTGCAGCTGCTTGGGGCCCTTCAAACGGTTGAAGAAGTCCACCAGCTGGCCCGGCGGGAACAGGCTGTCGTTGAAGGCGTTGGCGAGGAATACCGCGGGTTGGTTGGCATTGATCTCATCAAGGCTGCTGGCCGGGCTGCGCTGTGCCGCTACCGGCAGCAGCGAGTCCACCGCCCCCTGGTAGTTGCCGACCAGCACATTGCCGTTGATGGTGGCCAGCTCCGCCCCGGGGCGGCCAGTGGCCAGGCCGGCTGCCACCAGCAGGGCGATGCCCTGTGCGCTGGGCGTGTCATGGCTGTAGAGCGACGCCTGCAGGTCGGCCCAGCCGCTCAGCGCGGCAACGGCCTTGATGCGGGGGTCGCGTGCCGCCGCCAGCAGGCTGGTGCCGGCCCCGTAGGAGATGCCCGAGACACCGATCCTGGCCGGATCGGCCCGGGTGTTGGCCAGCGCCCAGTCGATCAGCGCACTGACGTCTTCGACCGTTGCGGGCCCGGCGATGTCGATGCTGCCGCCGGACTCCCAGAAGCCGCGCGAGCTGTAGCTGATGACCACATAGCCGCGCTGCGCCAGCGACTGTGCCACGCCCACGTACTCCACGCTGGGCACTGCCCAGCTGCTGGGCATCACCAGCAGCGGATAGCGGCCACTGCCGGCATCCTGGGGTTCGATGACGAAGGCCCCGAGGGGCGTGCCATCCCAGCTGGGGATGGTGCGATGGGTGGTCTTGACCGTGGCCGCCAGGACCGTGGGCGCCAGCCCGGTCAGCAGGATCAACAGCAGCAGAACCTTGCGCATCGTTGTCTCTCCCCGTCGGTGGTGGTGCAACGGATCGGACCGTACCAGTGCGAATGGTGGGCGGCACCTTGCGACGCAGCATGGCGCTTTCGAACCAGGCGCCCGGCTGGATCGATGCAGGACCACATTCAGGCGCGGTGGATCACCCACGCCACCAGGCCTGCAAGTGGCATCAATGCAAGTGTGCCAACGACGCCCAGGCATCCGGACGCCCCGCGGTGCGGCGCGGAAGCCTGTGGATGCGATCGCAGCCAAGCGGCATGACAGGCCCTGCAGTAGAAGCGCTGCTTCCCGGCGCGCCAAGCGCCACGGGTACGTTCGTCATGGAGGGCGGCGTTGCCGCAGCGCCCACACTTGAAACTGCGATGCGGCGGGCGTCTCTGCCGACGCAGCGCAGCCACGATTGCAACCCCGATCAGCGCAGCAGCAGCGCCCCCTGCAAGCAGTTCACTGTTGATCATTCGCCTTGCTCGATCCTGCGGTTTCCGGTCCTGCTGCGCAGGATATCGAGTCGTACACCCCCTGCGCTACGACGCCCTAGCACGCGCGCATGTCACCCACGCGCCGTGTGATCTGACACCTCTCCAGTGCTTGCGGGCGGTCACAGCTTCGTCTTTTCGTCGTTGACCGAAAGACGACAGCTTGTGACGCTTACGACACCGCAGGGCCTCCACAGCCCAACAACGCGGTCACGTCCCACCGCAATCCGCTGCACCCGACTCCGCACCGTCTCCCCGTGACCTCGCCCTGCCAGGTCGTGGCGGACGGCTGCGCCCTGAACTTCTGCTGGAGAACCGCAATGCGCCTTGCAAGCTTCTTCTTCGCGTTCGTCCTCAGTGCCTTCGCCAGCGCTGCCCAAGCCCAGGTCGTCACCCTCAACAAGGGCGGCTTCGTGCTCACCTACGACTGCAGCATCCACAGCGCCACCCGCTACGAATACACCCTGACGGCAGACACCGGTTCGGCCGCGCGCCCGTCCAGCTTCTACAAGGATCCGGACCTGCCGGCAGGCAGCCTCGGCCAGACCAGCACCGCCTCCTACGCCAGCATCACGTCCGGCTATGACCGGGGTCATCTGGTGACGTCCAATCACATGGACTACAACGCGACCTACATCCGCCGCGCCAACTACATGACCAACATCGTTCCGCAGGTCTCCAGCTTCAACCAGGGCATCTGGGTGAAGGCCGAGAACGTGGCCGAGTGCTACCGTGACATCGCACCGGTGGATGTCTATGGTGGCGTGGTCTACGGCGACGCCTCCAACGACTATTTCCTTTCCAGCCACGGCATCCCGACGCCGGAGTTCTTCTGGAAGACGATCATCACCCGTGATCCGAACACTGGCACGGCCAAGGCGATCAGCTGGATCATTCCCAACGAAGCCAATCTGGGCAGCCTCGACAGCTACCTGGTGACCATCGCCGATCTGGAGGAGCTGTTGGGTGCGAGCTACGTTGCGATCAACGCACCGGCCTCGCTGAAGAACATGCTGCCGGCCAGCACCTGGCCGCAGCCGGCGGGGTGTGATCTGGGCTGACCGGTCTGCCGGGAATGGGTGGCACCCGGTCCGGGTGCCACGCAAGGATGGCTGTGGGAAAATGGCGGGCAATTGCACCACCGCATTGCCCCCTGGAGCTGTAGATGTCCTGTTTCCCCTTCGATGCCGTGCTGTTCGACTGCGACGGCGTACTCGTCGATTCCGAGCCGCTGGTCGCCCGCGTTCTCTCGGAAATGCTGACCGCACGCGGCTGGCCGCTGACCCCGGCGCAGGCGGGTGAAGTCTTCCTCGGGCAGTCCGTGGCCCATCTGGCAGGGCTGATCGCAGAGCGCACCGGCAAGCCGTTCACCGAGGAATGGCTGGAGGAGTTCCGCCAGCAGCGCAACCGGGCGCTGGAACGGGATCTGGAGCCGATCCGGGGGGCGCCCGAGGCCGTGCGTGCGATCGCCGCAGCGACCGGTGGCCGCATTGCCTGCGCGTCCGGTGCCGACCTGATCAAGGTGAAACTGCAGCTGGGCAAGGTCGGCATCCTCGATGCATTCGGCGACCACGTCTACAGCGGCCAGGACATGCCGAACACCAAGCCGCACCCGGACGTCTATCTGGCGGCCGCTGCCGCGCTGGGTGTGGATCCGAAGCGCTGCGCGGTCATTGAAGACACCGTGACCGGCGCGACCGCCGGCGTGGCGGCAGGTGCCACCGTGTTCGGCTTCAGCGAGGGCGGCCCGCACCACAGCACACCCGAAGCTCTGCGCGCGGCCGGTGCCCAGGTGATCTTCCAGCGCATGGAAGATCTTCCCGCACTGCTGGCGGCCTACGCCGCCGACGCTGCCGCCTGACCCGGCGTCAACCCGCAGCGCCCTGCCCGGCGCTGCGGCACCTGCCGCTGTAGTGCAGCGCAAACAGGTACAACCCGGTGAACAGTTGCAGGAACAGCGGCGGCAGCGGCGCATAGGTGATCCACGCTGCAGGTTCGCCCTGCCCCAGCCCGCGAACGGCGAAGTTGGCGATCACCGCCAGGGTGAACACGATCGAGGTCCAACGATGCACGGGCCGTGCCCAGCCACCGCGGCTCATTGCCGGCGCCTCGCTTCGGAACGGGCTTCGATCATCTTCCAGCCATTGCCTGACGGGTCACGGAATCCGGCGTCGACGGCGCCATAGCGCTCGATCGGCTCCTGGGTGAATTCCACGCCCTGTGCCAGCCATTGCGTGTAGCGCGCCTGGCAGTCATCCACGGCCAGCACCAGCGGCGGCATTGCGCCCTTGGCCACCAGCTGCTGCAGCGCAAGTGCGGTAGCGGCGTCGTGGGTGGGCGGGCCTGGCACGAACAGGCCCAGCTGGAAACCGTCCTGGCCCGGGCTGCGGACCGTCAGCCATCGGTAGCTGCCATTGCGCACGTCGGTATGCACTTCGAAGCCGAGCTTGCCGACGTAGAACGCCAGCGCCTCATCCTGGTCGCGCACATACAGGCCGACCGTGTTCACAGTGTTCGTCATGGGACCTCCCTCAGGTGGGGTCCACGTTAGCAACCGCCTCGCGGCGGCGCTTCTCCAAAACTGCGATCTTCAGGTCCGGGCGCTGCGCGGCGCGTGCATGGCATTCCGGAACGCTGGCCGACGCCGCCCGGATTGCACGCTCACGCTCACGCACATTGCCCGGGCTGTCACCGGTGATGTCACGGAAGATTCGGCCGAAGGTACCCAGGCTGCTCCACCCGGTTTGCGCGGCGATTTCGGTGACCGGCAACTCGGTGTCACGCAACATCGCCACGGCCCGTTCGATGCGCCGGCTAAGGAGATAGCGGTGCGGTGGCAGCCCGAAGGCCTGCTTGAACGAGCGGGCGAAGTGCGCCGGCGACACTGCACTGACCTCGGCCAGGCGCGCGACCGGCCATTCCTCATGGCTGGCGCGGTCCATCCGGTCCTTGGCACGCAGCAGGCGCCGCAGCAGTTCGGGGCTCTGGTTCATGGCACCACCGCCTGGGCCAGGTAGTGGCGTGCCGCGTGCCGCGCCTCAGCGGCCTGCTCGACCAGCCAGTCACGCAATGCAATCACCTTGGCACTGCCATTTCGCGCCGTGGGTGCCACGAACCAGAAGCTGCGACCGTCGCTGGCGACACCCGGATGCGCCTGCACCAGCCGCCCGCTGTCCAGCTCGGCCTGGAAAAGGATCGGCGAACCAATGGCGATGCCTTGCCCGGCGATCGCGGCGCCGACATCCAGATGCTCGACGGCAAAGGGCGCGACGAAACTCTCCGGTGCCGGCGGTGGAATGTGCCCGTGCGCGGCAAACCACAGGGCCCACCAGTCCGGCCGCCCGAGCAGGGGAATCTCCAGCGCGCTGCTGCCCAGCCCACGCGCCTCGTGCAGCAGCGCCGGCGCACACAACGGTGTGAACACGCTGGGAAACAAGGGAGTTGCCTGAAGACCCGGCCATTCGCCCTGGCCATTGCGGATGGCGGCATCGAAGTGACCGGCGGCCAGATCCTGCGGCGCTGCCGACAGGTCCAGTTCCAGCACGAGCTGCCGGTGGCGGGCACGGAACGTGCCCAGTCGCGGCGTCAGCCAACTGGTGCCCAGCGTGGGCAGCACGGACAGGCGCAGTCGCGCCGCATCCATGTCTGCGGCGCGCATGAAGCTGGCGCGCAGTGCATCGAATGCCCGGGTGGCCTCCTGGGCGACGCTGGCACCCGTCGCTGTCAGTTCTACGTGCTGTGCATGGCGCAGGAACAGGCAGGTACCGGTCTGGGCCTCCAGCCGCCGCACGTGGTAGCTCACCGATGCCGCACTGGTGTCGAGCTCTTCGGCGGCACGCGCGAAGCTGCCCAGCCGCGCCGCCGCCTCGAAGGCACGGATGGCGGCAAGCGATGGCAGCTGGCGTTGGGTGACCATAAGTGTGACTTAGCCTGAGCCCCGATATCTGCGTGGTCAATCCCCCTGGTACGCGCAACGATGGAGGCACCTTCGACAGGGGATCACGCACATGGATCGACGGCAGTTCCTGGCCACCCTGGCCGCCGCGGCGGCATCTACGGCGCTGCCCTCCGGGTGGGCCCTGCCCAGCCACAGCGAAGACTGGAAATGGTTGCAGGGCAACTGGCAGGTCCGGCACCGACGCCTGAAGGAGCGCCTGGTCGGCGATACCCGATGGGAGTCCTTCACCGGTTCCAGCGCGGTCTGGCTCACCCTGGGCGGACTCGGCACCATCGATGACAACGTCATGGCGCTGCCTTCGGGCCCCTACAGGGGCCTGGGCGTGCGTGCATTCGATCCGGTGTCTTCCACGTGGTCGATCTGGTGGATCGATGGTCGCAACCCTGCCCATATCGAAGCCCCTGTGCGCGGCGCTTTCAAGGGCGATGCCGGCAGCTTCCGCGGCACCGACCGGATCGACGGGCGCCCCGTCGAGGTCTGGTTCCGTTGGCATGACATCCACGGCGAGGAGCCGTGGTGGGAACAGGCGTTCTCCGACGATGCCGGTGCGCACTGGGAAGTGAACTGGCGCAACTGGTTCCGCCGCACTGCTGCGGTCCCCTCTCCGCTTCCGAAGCTGCCGGATGCACCGGGCGATTTTGATTTCCTGGTGGGCCATTGGAACGTGCGCCATCGTCGCCTGCGCGCTCGGCTGGCAGGCAGCGATGCATGGGACGCGTTCAACGGCACCCTGCACAACTGGCCGGTCCTGGGAGGATTCGGCAACGTGGGTGACAACCTGATGGACATGCCTGGAGCGCCGCTGCGAGGCATGGGCATCCGCGCCTGGAATGCGGCGGAGCGGCACTGGCTGAGCTGGTGGCTGGATGGCCGGGAGCCAACCCGGATCGGCGCGCCACTGCGTGGTGGTTTCCATGCCGGTGTCGGCCGCTTCTTCGGCGAAGACCAGCACGACGGTCGAACAATCCAGACGCGGGTGATCTGGTCACACATCACCCCGCGTTCGGCGCGCTGGGAACACGCGGCCTCGACCGATGGTGGACGCAGTTGGGAAACCAACTGGGTCAGCGACTTCGAGCGACAGGCATGAAGGCGCTGCTGGCCGTGATGCTGCTGGTTGCTGCGTCGCCTCCCGCGTCGCCATCCAGGGTGCTGCGGATCGTCGGCCCCGCCGAGCGCTTTGCCCCGGGCGTTGCATCCACGCTATACGACGAGATTCGACTGACCTTGAGCCCGGACGGAAAAACCGCACTGTGGTTCAGCCGCAACCGGCCCGGCGGGCCGGGTGGGTATGACATCTGGGTCTCCCGCAACGATGGGCAGCGCTGGCGGCCGGCGATGCCGGTGCCGTTCAACTCGCCGGGGCGCGACTTCGATCCCGCTTTTTCCGCCGATGGCCGCGTGGTGTATTTCTGTTCGGATCGCGCAGGCGGCCTGGGCGGCGACGATCTGTACCGGGTCAGCATTGGGAGCGACGGTCGATTCGGGAAGCCGGTCAATCTTGGCCCGGCAGTGAACAGCGTGGCCGATGAGTTCGCGCCGATGCTCTCGCCGGACGCAGCCACGCTGCTGTTCTCCAGCGATCGCGCAGGCGGTGCGGGTGGCCATGACCTCTACGTCGCAGCGATGGTCCGTGACATGGCGCAGCCGGCACGGCCGCTGCCGGGAGACCTCAATACCGCAGCGCAGGAGTTCGATGCCACCTTCCTGGGCGACGGCCGGACGCTGGTGTTTGCCCGCGCCCTGGACTTCGGCAGTGCACCGGTACGCCAGTTCATCGCCTACGAGCGTGGAGGCCGTTATGACGCGGGCCTTGCATTGCCCTCCCCCTTGAACGAGGCCTCCGGCGACAGCTACGGCGCGATGCTGGATGGCTCGCAACCCGACACCTTGACCTATTCGGCGCGGCGCGCGGACGGTGCAGGGTTGGACCTGTACCGCATCCGCTATCGGATGATGCGCCCTTGAAGGCAGATGTTGTCGATTTTCCGCGCCCCGGTTCGTCGAGAGGATGACTCCCCCAGGAGAAAACGCAGATGGCCTCACACCAGTCCCTTGCCTGCGCCTGCGGCCAGGTACGCCTGACCGCCACGGGCCAATCCATTGCCACCGTCGAATGCTGCTGCGACAGCTGCCGCAAGGCCGGCGCCATGCTGCAGTCGATGCCCCGAGCCCCGGACGTGCTGGGCCCGCACGGCCAGACGCTCTTCGTAATGCACCGCAAGGATCGCGTCAGCATCGATGCCGGGCATGCCATGCTGCGTGCCTTGCGATTGTCCAGCAGGGGCGGCAGCCGCCGCGTGCTGGCCGGCTGCTGCAATACGCCGCTCTTCCTGGAGTTCAGCGGCGGCCCTTGGTTGAGCCTGTATGGCCTGTTGTGGCCGGCATCGACAAGACCTGCAGTGGAGATGCGGACCATGGTCAGTGATCTTCCTGATGCGTCTGTGCTTCCTGACGATGTGCCGAACCTGAAGACCCGGTCGCTGCGCTTCTATGCGCGGTTGATGAAGGCGTGGATCGCCATGGGCTTCCGCAGCCCACGCATCGAGGTCGCGGGAGATACCCATGCCTGAGCCAGGACGGATCGAGATCGAAAGCATCACCACGCCCGGGCACATCCAGCGCGTGGATCGCGCCAAGTACCTCGCCATGCGCCATGCCCTGCTGCGGGCGCTGCCCGCGCAACCGCCCGGCCTGACCGTCGCGCAGGCGAAACAGGCACTGCTGCCACACCTGCCCGCCGCGCTGTTCCCGGCAGGTGCCACCGCCGGCTGGTGGTTGAAGGCCGTGCAGCTGGACCTGGAAGCCAAGGGCGTGATCGAGCGCGTCGCGGGCAAACCGGTGCGCCTGTTCAAGCACCTGGCGGCCGGCTGATCAGCGCTGTGCAGGCAGTTCCAACCGGTGCTTGCGGCACAGGCGATACACCGTGACCCGCGATATCTGCATCTGCCGCGCGCACTCGGAGACGTTGTAGCCGGTCTGGCGCAGGGTCTGCAGCAGTACATCGCGCTCGGCCTGGCCGCGTGCATCGTGCAGCATCGCCGCGGGCAGGGCCGCTACCGATGCGCCCAGCTCCAGGTCACGCTCACTGATCAGCTCGCCTTCGGCCATGATCGCTGCACGCTGCACACGGTTCAGTAGTTCGCGTACGTTGCCGGGCCAGTCGAAGCGCCGCATCGCCTGCAGTGCGGCCGGTGCGAAGCCGCGTGCACGCACGCTGTGGCGCAACCGGAAGCAGCGCAGGAAGTGCTCGGCCAGCAGCTGCACGTCGGCACCGCGCTCGCGCAGCGGTGGCATCAGCAGGCGCAGCACGTTCAGGCGGTAGTAGAGATCGCTGCGGAACCGCCCCTGCGCCACCGCGTGTTCCAGTTCGACGTGGGTCGCGGCAAGTACCCGCACGTCCGCGCGCAGCGGCTGGCTGCTGCCCACCCGCTCGAAGGTCCCCTCCTGCAGCACGCGCAGCAGGCTGGTCTGCGCTTCTGCCGGCAGATCGCCTACCTCATCAAGAAACACCGTACCGCCATGGGCGGATTCGAACACACCGATCTGCCGCTTGTCGGCACCGGTGAACGAGCCACGTTCGTGGCCGAACAGCTCCGACTGCACCAGGCTGGCCGGAATCGCACCACAGTTCACCGCAATGAAAGGCCTGCCGGCGCGCCCCGACAGCGCATGCAGCGCATGTGCAGCCAGTTCCTTGCCTGTACCGGTTTCGCCGGTGACCAGCACCGGCAGTTCCACCGGCGCGAACTTGTGCAGCACCGTGCGCACCGCATGCAGCGCGGCGCTTTCGCCAATCAGCGCGTGCGGTCCGTGCCCACCGCAGGTTGCGTCGACAGGCGGATCATCCGCATCGAACTGCTGGCGCATTGCGCAGACCAGGTCCTGAAGGCCGAACGGCAGCGTGAAGCGCGCGCCACATCGCTGCAGCAACGGCAGCCAGGCCGGCGATGTGGGTCCGGCGCCCGGTGGCAGTACCGCCAGCCAGGGCAGATGCTGGTGCTGCTCGATCCACGGTTCCAGCAGCTGCAGCGACGCCGCATCGAGATGGCGCAGATCGAGTACGGCGAGCAATCGATCGCGCCCACGCAGGCCTATCGCCATGGCGGGATCGGGATGGATGCTGCGCACATGCCAGCCTGCTGCCGCCAGCGCACTGCGCTCGTTCGCCAACGGCTCGCCAAACCAGAGCACGCAACGTGACGTAGAAGCCTCCGGGACCGCTGCCATGCTTCCCCCAGCATCCGGACACCGTCGGCGGACTGTCAGGCAATCGCCGGCGTGCCGCCCCCCCGCCGGGACCTCTACGGCCACCGGGGCGGCCTTTGTTGGGCGGATCCTAGCGCTTCCCTAAACGGCGGTGCAATGAGCAATGCGTCAAGAAATTCGTGGCTGAACCGGCACCGTTGCAGACGGCGGCGCCACCTGTAACACGCATGCAACAGTTGCCCGCCGCCCTTGCCCTGCGGTGCCTGGGGCTTCGAAATCCCAACGATTCCCCGACGTGCCTGTAACACCGTGGCAGCAGCACGGTCAGGTGCTGCACGGTCCCGACATTGGCGGCTGGGCACTTCCAGGTTGGCACGGTTGATGCGTGGTTCCGCCGCACCCATCGCGGGAGATCGGCATGGACGGCACCACCCTGGTTCGCGGCCTGGCCGCAGCACTGGCAATCGCCCCGCTGTTGGTTGGCACGGGCGCATCCGCGTCCGGCGCCCGCCAGGGCGTGAAGGCACAGCCGGGCGAAATCGTCCTGTTGCGGGACGTCTCCGCGCGGCCGGCCTATCGCATGGCACCACCGGGCATGGCCCTGATTGCCGACCCGAAGCCACAGCGCGAGATCGCCACCGCATTGGGCGCCGGTGGCACGACGAACGGCATGGACGAGTTGAGCGATGAGGACTATGCCGGCATGGGTGCCGGCCAGGCAGCGTCCGTCGCGACACCGGGCGGCACTACCGTTGAACGGGTCACCCAGCAGGCCCTGGGCGGCACGCTTGGCCGCGGTGGTGATGGCATGGTCGGCAGCAACCTCGGGGGCGCCATGAGCGGTCCGCTCGGTGCGGTCGGCAGCAGCACCCGCGGTATCGCCGATACCGTGCGCGGCGCACTGGCCCAGTTCCCCCTGCAGGGCACGGCCCCGGCAGGTGGAAAATGAAGGCCCTGCACGGCGTGCTTCTGCTGCTCGCTGCCGCGCCCTGGGCGACCCGGGCCGATGACTACGGCGGCATGCTCGCCTATCTCGACGTGGCCCGCATCGACGGCCACGCACTGGCCGGGGCGAATGGGGCCATCGCCGTCAACCAGGCCGCCGGCGACCTCAACGTGCAGGCCAACCTGCGGGGTATCGCCAAGGGTGATCGCGCCGACGTGGCGATCAATGCCCGGCAACTGCAGCAGGGCAACCGCGTGCTGTCCGGGCCGCTGCAGGCCACCGCGTTCATTGGCGGTGACGCACTGGCCGGTGCCAGTGGCATCGCATCCATCAACCAGGCCAGCGGCATCGCCAACACGACGCTCAACGTCGTCAGCGCGACGCTGGCCCGACAGGGCATACGCGAAACCGACGATACGGCCTTGGCCGCCGAGGGTTCCGCGTTGGCAGGGGGGCGGGACGACACCGGTTACGGCGTCGCGACGGGCACCCGCAGCGCCGGTGTAGCCAGCACCGCACTGCGGGGATTCGACGGGGTCCTGCAACTCAATCAGATCGCGGGCAACGGCAACGACACGGCCAACGTACTGGGCCTGGTCGTGCAGGACCGCCCGTGACAACCACCCAACCGATGCACCACCTGATGAGAGAGAGGGCACCATGAAAGCGACCGTCAAAAAGACCATGCTCGCCATGGCGATTGCCACTGCCTCGACCGCCGCTGCGGCCAATGGCTGGGACAACCAGAACGCCAACGCGAACATCAACCACAACCACACCGTCAGCGAGACCCGCAACGACACGCACAACCACACCGACAACGACGTGCGCAACCGCACTGTCAACGTCAACGTGCAGAAGCACAGCAACATCCAGGCCGACGAACGCAAGGAAAAGAACAACCACGGCGTCGACGTGAACCTGGAGAAGGACCTGCGCCTGAGCACCGACATCAATTTCTCCGGCGACCCGAACATCACCGGCGACATCGACCTCGACTCGGCGGCCATTGCCGTGATCGACAACCGGCAGTCGATCAGCAACAACGCCACCAGCAACAGCCTGGTCACCAACAGCGCGTCGATCGGTGACAGCGTCGGTGCCGGTGCCTCGGGCAATCTGGACTTCAATGTCGTCTCCGGCGACAACAATGCGCAGGACAACGCGGCCTCACTATCTGCGGCCGATGCGTCCTTCAGCTTCGGCATGGCCGACGCCGAGGTGTTCGTCAACCAGGCCGGCTTCGGCAACGCCACCATGAACTCCGGTGTCACCAACGCCGCAGGTCTCAGCGGCAACGCCTTTGGCGGCGCGTCCGGCAACATCGGTGTAAACATCGCCTCGGGCAACAACAATGAGCAGAAGAACGCGCTCGCGGCGTCGGTAGCGACCACGGCGGTGGCCCAGTCGAGCATCAGCTCCAACCAGGTCTCCACCGGCAACACGGTCAGCAACGCCGGCTTCGTGCAGTCCTACACCGATACCGTGCAGGTCGGCATGCGTGGCGGCGTCAGCGGCCTGACACTGGCCTATGGCGCGGGCACCTACCGCGGCACCGGCAACGCCTACCAGATGGCCAACTACTACCTGGATACGTGGAGTGGCGAGCTGCCGCACCCGGGTGGCAACAGCACCGGCCATATCGATCTGGACAACCAGATCCAGAACGCCACGATGAACCCCAACCGGCCAGGGGTGGGCGGCCTGGGCTTCGATACGCGTGAGAGTGGCACCAGCCAGTTCGTCGAACTGGGCGTGGCTGACCTGTATGCCAGCCTCAGCGGCACGGTCAGCACCACGCGGTGGGTGAACGTCAATGCGACCAACACCTCGGCCTTGTCCGGCAGTGCCTTCTCGGGCGCCTCCGGCAACATCGGCGTGAACGTTGCTGCGGGCACCGGCAACCTGCAGGCCAACAGCCTGGCCCTGGCAGTCGCCCAGCCCAGCACCGGCGGCGGTGGTGGCAGCGGCGAGTAAGCGCAACACCCCGGCCGTCCGCCAATGGCCGGGTCCCCGGGAGCCCCTGTTCCTCCTCCCCCTTGGAACGGGGGCTCCCCCCTGCTGCCGGAGAACGTAGATGATCCGTTGCCCTCCATCGATGCGCCTGCTGGCCTGCCTGTGGCTGCTGGGCACCGCATGGGCGTGGGCCGGCGAGGTCCACTTCGCCGGCGTGCTGCCCAACGGCGCGCTGCTGCAGCAGAAGGTCGAAAGCATGCAGGAGCGGCGCTACCGCAACGTGGTGCGCCAGCACACCGATTACAGCTGCGGGGCAGCCGCATTGGCGACCATCCTGCGCCATGCCTATCACCTGCAGACCGACGAAGCGACGGTGATCGAAGGAATGATGGGGGTTTCCGATCCAGCGCTGGTGGCCGAACGCGGCTTCTCCCTGCTCGACATCAAGCGCTACGTGGAATCGCTGGGCATGCGTGGCCGGGGCTACCGCATCGATGAAACACGACTGCGCACCCTTCGCGTGCCAGGACTGGTGCTGATGGACGTGCGCGGCTTCCGCCATTTCGTGGTGCTCAAGCAGGTGCGCAACGGCATCGTGGAAGTGGCTGACCCGATCCTCGGCAACCGCAGCCTGGCGCTGCCGGAGTTCCTGGCCGCCTGGCCATCGCGCGCGGTCTTCGTGGTGATCGGCAGCGACTTCGATCGCAACACCGTTCTTCTGCAACCCAGCGAACGGCCAAGCGCCCGCGCGCTCTACGCGCGGCAAGGGCCGATCACCGATGCCGAACTGGTCGACTTCGGCTTCAGCCACGCCGACCTGTTCTGAGGAGGTACGACCATGTTCCGTCAACACGTATGGATGGCTCTGCTGCTGATGGCCCCTGCCCTGCCCCTGCAGGCCGCCGACGGCAGGACGGGGCGTGGACTCACGGAAATCCCCGACCCGGAGCTGAGCCTGATGCGGGGGCGCTACACCGTGGGTGGCAACAACGTTGCCTGGTTCGGGGTCACCATGGTGTCGCAGTGGCAGGCCAGCAACGGCACGACCCTGCAGGGCAGCCTGACCCTGGGCATGGACTTCCGTGGTGCTGGCGCGCCGAAGCTCAGCTTCCAGCCCAGCGTGAATGTCACGGCAGCCGATGCGCCGCTGCCCGATACCCACGGACGCAGCATCGACAGCAGCGGCCTGGCCAATGCCAGCGGCCTGGTGCAGAGCGTGCAGGTGGCCGGCGATGGCAATGTCGCGCGCAACGTCACCACGCTGACCGTCCGCGAGGGTGGCGTGCCGGCTGTTCTCTCTGATGGCGCAGGCAACGTCACCGCGCAGCCGGCCGGCGCCAGCGCGACGGCCGTGCTGGAAGGCAACCAGGCACACCTGCTGCTGCAGGTGGATGGCCAGGGGCTGGTGCAGCAGTGGATCCGCAATGGCAGCGTCGGCCAGGGCATCGCCCTTACCGGTGACGGCCAGATCGCCAGCAACCAGCTGCGGCTGGAGCTGGTGCGCAACGCCGTGGGCGGCAACCTGCCGTTGAGCCAGAACGTGGCCCAGGCGATTGCGTTGAACCGCGGCATGGGGCCGGGCCAGTAGCAGGGCCTGGCATTGGGGGAAACGCTCCACAACGCAGGACACGAACATGCACACCCTGATGAGGATCACCCCGTTGGCGCTGGCGGCGCTGGCGGGCACCGCCCTTGCCGTGCCGCCGACGCCTGACGATGGCGCAGACGTGCAGGCCCTGGCCAACCAGCTGGAACAGCTGAAAGCCAACTACGCACAGGAAGTGCGGCGGCTGCGCGAACTGGACATGCAGGTGCAGGCCATGCAGGCACGCTTGGGCGGGCGGGTTGGCCCAGCCTCGACCCCACCTGCCGCGCCATTGGCGCAGGCGGCGGCCGCCGCGGTTCCACCGAGCAGCGAGGGCTACGCCAGTACCGCTGCCGAGGCCCAGCAGGCCAGGCAGGAGTCGCGGCGCAGCGTGGACGACGTGAAGCAGCAGCAATCGGCCCTGTTCTCGCGTCGCTTCACCATCGAGAACAGCCTCACCTACGCCCGCTATGACCGCAAGCAGCTCACCCTCAACGGCTTCCTCGCGTTGGACGCCATCTTCCTCGGCAATATCGCCATCGAGAACGTGGAGTCCGACTCGCTGACCTATAACGTGGCGGCCCGCTGGGGCGTCAGCCCGAACCTGACCCTCAACCTGGATGTGCCCTACCTGGCGCGGCGCACCGTGTACCAGAAAGGCGGCGCCGGCGGTGCAGCGGCCGCCATCGCGCAGGAGCAGACCAACGGCAACGGCCTGGGCGACATTGGCCTGAGCGCGAACTACCGGCTGTTCGGCGAACGCGGCTGGCGCCCTGAGACCGTGCTCACGGCCGGTGTCACCGCCCCCACCGGGCGCGCGCCCTACGGCCTGGACTGGAAGGTGATCGAACGCGATGACGACGACTACATCCGCTTCGCCGTGCCGCGCGAGCAACCCACCGGCAACGGCGTATGGCAGGCCAACCTCGGCCTGTCGATGGTGAAGACCGCTGACCCGGCCATCCTGTTCGCCAACATCGGGTACGTGCACTCCATCCCTCGCGGCTTCAGCGACATCGACAGCAATCCGGATACGGTCAACCCAGGCGACGTGAAGCTGGGCGGCTCGGTGTACTTCGGTGCTGGGGTGGCCTTCGCATTCAACGAGCGGACCAGCCTGAGCCTGTCCTTCAGCGACCGCATCAGCGCCCGCGCCTCCACCCGCTTCCAGGGTGGCAAGTGGATGAAGGTGATCGGCAGTGACGCCAATGCGGCATCACTGAACCTGGGCGTGACCTATGCGTTGAACCAGCACACCACGCTGGTGACGTTGCTGGGCATCGGACTGACCCCGGACGCACCGGACTTCACGCTGGCGTTCAAGATTCCTTACATGCTCTAGCGGCCACTGCCCATGGCATGATGGGCGCTCTGCGGCCAGCGGACGTCCATTATGCGCATCGGATTCCTGGGACTTGGAGTGATGGGAACGCCCATGGCGGCCCATCTGGCTCGCGCAGGTTACGAGGTATGCGGCTGGTCGCGCT
The DNA here is from genome assembly GCF_054083135.1 of Stenotrophomonas maltophilia group sp. LNF247. Taxonomy (NCBI): domain Bacteria; kingdom Pseudomonadati; phylum Pseudomonadota; class Gammaproteobacteria; order Lysobacterales; family Lysobacteraceae; genus Stenotrophomonas; species Stenotrophomonas maltophilia group sp. LNF247. The sequence goes on along the minus strand of NZ_JBSRQL010000001.1, from coordinate 210,262 downwards.
CCGACCGCAACCATGCGGCCGCGCGCACCGCCGGCATCAACGTCTGCGAGGCGGTGGACGAGGTATTCGCGGCCTGCGACACCCTCATCCTGATGCTGGCCAATGACGATGCCATCGACAGCGTGCTCGATCGGCATGGCGCGGCGTTTGGCGAGCGGGTCGAGGGCCGCCTGCTGATCAACATGGGTACCAGCTCGGCAGCGTACTCACAGGCGCTGGCCGAACAGATCCGTGCCGCGGGCGGCCGCTACGTGGAAGCGCCGGTGTCTGGCTCACGCGTGCAGGCCGAAGCGGCGCAGCTAGTGATCCTGCTGGCCGGTGCCGATGTCGACCTCGCGGCAGCCGCCCCACTGGTTGCACCGATGGGCAGGCAAACGGTGTGCTGTGGTGCAGTGCCGTCCGCACTGCGCATGAAACTGGCGGTGAACCTGTACCTGATCACCTTGGTCACCGGCTTGGCCGAAGCGGTGTACTTCGCCGAAGCACACGGCATCGAGCTTGACCGCTTCGCGCAGGTGCTCAACGCAGGGCCGATGGCCAGCGAAGTATCGCGAATCAAGCTGGACAAAATGATCCGTGGTGACTTCAGCGTGCAGGCGTCGATCACCGACGTGCGCAAGAACAGTGGGCTGGTAGCCGCTGCCGCCCATGAGGTGGGCATGCATGCGCCCTTGATCGACGCCAGCGACGCGCTGTTCGCACAGGCACTGGCGTCCGGATCGGGGGCGCTGGACATGGCGGCCGTGCTGCAGGCGGTACGGGCCGGGCCAACCGGCACTGGCCGGCGCTGATCCGGATTCATGTTCCGGCACTACTGCCGTCCTCCACCGCTGCTATATTCAGTCCAGCTCGGCAGGCATGGTGCCTGCCCTCGAATCACAGGGAGTTGGACATGGGTCTGGTACAGGCGGTGAAGGGGGCGGTTGGCGGTGTGCTGGCCGACCAGTGGAAGGACTTCTACACCGTGCCGGCGGGCCTGCCGTCCACGGCCGCCCTGTTCGCGGCGGTGCCGCAGGGCACCAATGCCGGCCGCGGCTCCAACACCAGCGGCTCGTCCAACATCATCACCAACGGCTCGAAGATCATCGTGCCCGAAGGTTACGGCCTGCTGCTGCTCCAGGACGGCGCGATCACCGCATTCGTCGCCGAACCGGGTGGCTACGAATGGCGTTCGGACGACCTGAACTCGCAGTCGATCTTCGCCGGCGACGGCCTGGTCAGCACCTTCATCAAGCAGAGCTGGGAACGCTTCAAGTTCGGCGGCCAGCCGGGCGCGCAGCAGGCGGCCTACTTCGTCTCGCTGAAGGAATTGCCGGACAACCGCTTCGGCACCCAGTCGGAAATCTACTGGGACGACGGATTCCTCAATACCCAGGTCGGTGCGATCACCCGCGGCTCGTACACGCTCAAGATCGTCGACCCGATCCTGTTCGTGAAGAACTTCGTGCCGGCCAGCTACCTGCGGCCGGGCCAGGTGTTCGACTTCACCGATCTGGACAACGCCGCTGCCAGCCAACTGTTCAATGAAGTGGTCGGTTCGCTGGCCCCGGCCTTCAGCCTGTATACCAACGATCCGGGCAAGGGCAACCGCATCACCAAGCTGCAGCAGGACTCGCTGGGCTTCGCGCAGAGCCTGTCCGCCGCCGTCGAGCAGGGTTACCAGTGGAAGTCCGACCGCGGCCTGGCCATCGTCAAGACCGCCATCGTCTCGATCGAGTACGACGCCAACACCCGCGAACTGCTGAAGACCGTGCAGCGCGCCGATGCGCTGTCCGGTTCGCGCGGCAATTCCAACCTGCAGGCCAGCGTCGCCCAGGGCATCCAGTCGGCCGGCGAGAACGGCGGTGCGGCGGGCCTGGTCGGTGTCGGCATGGCCTCGGGCATGTTCGGTGTGGGCGGCATGCAGCAGCCGGTCACCCCGGCTGCGGATGACCCGGTGGCCAAGCTGAAGAAGGCAAAGGAAATGCTGGACCTGGGCCTGATCACCCAAGGCGACTATGACGCCCTGAAAGCCAAGGCACTGGGCCTGTAACAGCGGAACGCACAACCCACATGTCCGATCCCAGAAACGGCCCACCGCCGCTGCCCGGATCCGTGCCCGCGACGCCGCCGCCCCTGCCGGCGGCGTCGTTGGATGGGCCCGGTTCGCCGCAGGACGTCCCTCCCCTGCCCGGCAGCTTCCCGCTGGACACGTCGACTCTGCCACAGGCCATCCGCGATGAAGTGGAAGCGCCCGATCCTGTGGCCATCGATACCTCGGCCAGCGAGCTGAAAGACGGTCTCAACCGCTGCCCGAAGTGCGGCGCCACCGACATCCGGCCCAAGGCCGGCACCGATATCCTGGTCTGCCTGTACTGCCGTCACGAATGGCATGGCGCGCGCGTGGAGGAGGAATTCGGGCTGGGCGAGGCCATCGACCAGCTGCGCGGTACGGTCATCGCCTCCGGCGCGCGTGACATCGACGCCGACACCTCGGCGTTGATGACGTTCAAGTGCACCGGCTGCGGTGCCGAGGTCACGGTCAATACCGAAAGCACGATGACGGCGCGCTGCCACTGGTGCCGCCACGTCTTCGGCGTCAACGAACAGATCAGCAATGGCGCCGTGCCCGATGCGGTGTTGCCCTTCCACATCAAGAAGGACGATGCGGTCGCGCGTATCCGCCAGTTCGTCGACAAGCGCCGGATGTTCGCGCTGAAAGCGTTCAAGGACCAGTTCACCCCGGAAAACGTGGTGGGCGTGTTCCTCCCCTACATGATCGTCGACAGCAAGGTAAGCGCGGCCGTGGCCGGCAAGGGCGAGATCAAGACGCGCGAGTACACGGTGGGCAGCGAGAAGAACAAGCGCACCCTCTACGACGCCGATGTCTACCAGGTCGAACGCCAGGTCGATTTCACCGTTGATGACCTGCCCCTGGAATCCTCGGCCGAGCGCGGCAATCTGGATACCCGGGCCAACACCAACAACATCATCAACACCATCCTGCCATTCGACACCAAGAACGCGGTGAAATGGAACGCTTCGTACCTGGCCGGCTTCACCTCTGAAAAACGCAATCTCGACGTGGAAAAGCTGCGGCCGCGGCTGGAAGACCAGCTTCTGTCGATTGCCCGCGCACAGGTGGAAGGTTCGGTGAGGCGCTACAACCGTGGCGTGCGTTGGGAACAGGAACAGCTGGAGGTGCATGGAACACGCTGGGTGTCGATGTACCTGCCGGTGTGGTTGTACTCGTATCACCAGCCCGGAAAGAACGGCGGCATGTTGCACTACATCGCGGTGAACGGCCGTACCGGCGAAACCATGGGCAGCGTGCCCGTGCAGCAATGGAAGATGCTGCTGGCGGCACTGGCCACCGGCACCATCATTGAAGCCCTCGCAATTGCCTTCCTGGTAGCATCGACATGAGCGACGACAGTGGACTCTGGCTGTTGGCGGCAGGTCCAGCCGGCGCGACCGCGCTGTACTGGGCGCTGTACCGCTATTACCGCAACACCGACAAATCGCATTCCTTCGAGCACGAGACCGAAATCGAGGCACAGCCCGTGACCGGTTCGGACCAGCAGGTGGGCCGGGTCACCGGCACCGAGGAAAAGCGCATCCGCGGTGACAACGTGTACGAGTACCGGAAACGGGTGGTAAGGGTGAAACCCGACCCGTAGCGCCAAGCCATGCCTGGCTGCGGGAGGTGCCGGCCGCGGGCCGGCATTCCTTCGGCTCTGGGCGTCAAAGGGGAGCCGGCCAGCGGCCGGCACTACCCTTCAGCGGACAGCACCTGTTCTTGGCTGGCTTGCCTCAGGGCGCGCCCTCACACCGTCTCCCACCCCACCGGTTCGATACTCGCGCGATCCACCCTTCCGAGGATCCTGCGATGGCTGCTCTGCTTGCCCGTAGCTGCCTGTCGGCGCTGTACTTCCTGGCCCTGCCCGCCCTTGCCCAGGACGCTTCGTCCGGCTTCGGCGAACAGACCACCCACACCGACCAGACCACGCAATCCAGCAGCACCCAGACCCAGACCAGTGGTTCGATGACCACGCAGACCACCACCAGTGGCAGCTCCCAGTCCGAGTCGCGCACCGAAAGCAAGGAGATCGACGTGGGCTTCGGTTTCCACGACGACAACGACGACTGGAACCATGACCGCCACCGCGGCGACCGCGATGTGCGCGACAGCGATCTGTTCGGCAGCTGGACGCTGGGCCAGGAGAACGGCAGCACCTGCACCATCGAGCTGAAGAACAGTGAGTGGTTCGGTGGCTACAGCGCCTACGTGCCTGCCGGCTGCCCGGACGGCTTCTTCTCGGCCAACCGCTGGGTACTGTCGGGCAACCAGCTGCTGCTGACCGATACCAGCAATACGGTGTATGGGCGTTTCCGCGCGTCGGGCAGCGGGCGCTGGTCGGGGTTCCGCGAGTCGGATGGAGCCCGGCTTTATCTCAATCCCAGGGGCCGTTGACCGCGACGTGCACGCGATGGGCACGGGCAGACCGCGAAGATCAGCCGTCTACCGTGCCCCGCTGCTGACATGTCCGCTCCCACCGGTTCCCGCCTTGTCATCTATGCCGCGCTCGCGGGCAACCTCGCCATTGCGATCGCCAAGTTCATCGCCGCCGGTATCTCCGGCAGCTCGGCCATGCTCAGCGAAGGCGTGCATTCGCTGGTCGACACCCTCAACGAGGTGCTGCTGCTGTACGGGCTGCGCCGCGCCGGCAAGGCGCCGGACCCGGTACATCCGTTCGGCTATGGCCGCGAACTGTACTTCTGGAGCTTCATCGTCGCCCTGCTGGTGTTCGCTGCCGGCGCCGGTGTGTCGGCCTACGAAGGTATCCAGCACATCCGCCAGCCGGAGCCGGCCACCAACCACGCGTTGAGCTACAGCGTGCTGGGCATCTCCATCCTGTTCGAGGGTGCCTCCTGGTGGGTGGCGCTGCGCGAGTTCCGGCGTACCAAGGGCAAGCTTGGCTACTTCGAAGCCTTCCGCCGCAGCAAGGATCCTTCCACCTTTACCGTGCTGCTGGAGGATAGCGCGGCCCTGCTGGGCCTGGGTTTCGCACTGATCGGGCTCGTGGCCGCACAGATCCTGGACATGCCGGTGCTTGATGGTGTGGCGTCGCTGTGCATCGCGGGCGTGCTTGCCGCCACCGCCTTTCTCCTCGCACGCGAAACCAAGGGACTGCTGGTGGGTGAGCCGGCCCACCCGGCGGTGGCCGATCGGATCATGGCCGTGGCGGAAACCGATCCAGACCTGCGCCGCGCCAATGGCGTGACCACCATGCAGATGGGCCCGGAACAGGTCGTGGCCATGCTCAGCGCCGAGTTCGAGGATGACCGGCGGACCCCGCAGATCGAAGCCTGCATCACCCGCATCGAAACGGCGGTGAAGCGCGAGTATCCGGAACTGGTGGCACTGTTCATCAAGCCACAGACGCCGGAGGTCTATGCCGCACGGAGAGCCGCACTGGCCGCCGGTCCTGCGCAGCAATGACACTGCGTCTGCGCCCGTTTCACCTGCCTGATGCCACAGTGCCATCACCGTTTGCCCGAGCCTGCCTCTACCGTGCCGGATTGGTTGCCTGCCTCTCTTCAGATCCTCCCTCGCAGCTTCTACCGGCGCCCGCCCGTCGAGGTTGCGCCCGAGCTGCTCAACAAGCTCCTGGTCCGTGACGATGGCCGGGCCGGTCGCATCGTTGAAGTCGAAGCCTACGCGGGCAGTGTCGATCCGGCCGCACACTCCTATCGCGGGCAGACGCCGCGCACGGCCAGCATGTTCGGTGAGGCCGGCCACCTGTATGTCTATTTCACCTACGGGATGCACTGGGGCAGCAACGTTGTCTGCGGCGAAGTGGGTGAAGGCGTGGCGGTGCTGCTGCGGGCCATCGAGCCGCTGCTGGGCCTGGAGCGCATGCGCGAACTGCGCCCCGCTGCGCGCCGCGACCACGATCTGGCCAGCGGGCCCGGCAAGCTCTCGCAGGCCTTCGGGCTGGACCGCAGCTTCGACGGCGCTGATCTGGTGACCGGCAACCACGGCATTGTCATCGTCAGCGACGGCGTGCCGCCGCCGGAGGATCCAGTGGTCGGGCCCCGCATCGGCATCACCCGCGCTGTTGATTTCCCCTGGCGTTGGCACGTCCGTGATCATCGTCACGTATCGATACAGCCACGCCGCGCTCTCTCCCCGGCGAGGAAACGATGATGACCCCGCTCGACAAACCGCTGCGACGCGAACTGGACATCGATGGCCAGCCCTACACCCTCATCGTGGACCCCGAAGGACTGAAGCTGGTTGAAAAGGGGCGCCGCAAGGGCATCACGCTGCGCTGGCAGGACCTGGTGTCCGGTGATGCCGCGCTGGCTACCGCCTTGCAGGCATCGCTCCGGCAACACTGAGTCGGCGCGCGCGCCTCACGCCGGCATCACCCTGCCATGGCGATACATAACGCCGCACGCACTACCGTGATCCAAGACAGCCGCCGCAACCGCCCTCGCCACCCAGCCCTGAAAAGCGCCATGGACGAAGCCGAACGACTGCTCGAAATCGAACGACTGCACCTGTTGGATACGCCCCCGGAGCCGGTGTTCGATGCCATCGTCGCCGCCGCCCGCGCCGCGACTGGCCTGACGATGGGCCTGATCACCGTGGTGGCCGAAGACCGCCAGTGGTTCAAGGCCAACATCGGCCTTGAGGGCGTCAGCGAGACGGCTCGCGAAATTTCCTTCTGCACCCATGCCATACGCCAGGACGAGCTGTTCGAGATACCCGATGCGCGCCAGGATCCACGTTTCTCCACCAATCCGCTGGTGACAGGTGGGCCGCGCATCCGCCACTACGCTGGCATCCCCCTGGGCTCGGCGCACGGCGCACGTATCGGCACGCTGTGCCTGCTCGACCCGATGCCCGGCGTGCTGTCCCCCTCCCAGCGCGAACTGATGGTGCATCTGGCGCGGGTCACCACCCAGGTGCTGGAACAGCGCAGTACCCTGATGGCGCAGGTGGGCCAGGCGAAAGCGCTGCAACGCGAGCTGAAACGCAGCGAAGACTTCCTGGAGCGCACCAACCGCGCGGCGCGGGTGGGCGGCTGGGAGATGGACCTGGTCACCAACGAAGTGCGCTGGACCCGCGAGACCAAGCAGTTGCACGGCGTGCGCAGCAACTTTGAACCGACGCTCGACACCGCGCTGTCGTTCTATCGCGAAGACAGCCGCAACATCATCCGCGCGGCAGTGCAGCGTTGCATCGACGAAGGCACGTCCTGGGAGGTGCAGCTGCCAATGACGACCGCCGACGGGCGCGCGATCTGGACCCGGGTGGTCGGCAGCCGGCAACAGGTCGACGGCCATCCGCGCCTGGTCGGGGCCATCCAGGACATCACGGACGAGCGGGCCGCGCTCGACGCGCTGGAAGCCAGCGAAACCCGCTACCGGCGACTGTTCCACTACAGCCTGGGCCTGATCTGCACCCACACGCTGGACGGGACATTGACCTCGGTGAATCCGGCGGCGGTGCAGTCGCTGGGCTTCGAGGAAAGCCAGATGATCGGGCGCAGCCTGTGTGACCTGATGCCACCGGAAAAGCGCGAGGGCTTCAAGGCCTACCTCGCCCGGATCCAGGCAAACCACACCGACGCTGGCGTGATCGAGCTGATTGCCGCCGATGGTACGCGCCACTACTGGGCGTACCACAACGTGCTCGACAACGAAGCCAGCCCGCCCTACGTGCTGGGGCATGCGCAGGACGTCACCGCGCTGAGGATGCAGGAGCAGCAGCTGCGCGACATGTCCTTCAAGGATCCGCTCACGCAGTGCTACAACCGGCGTTACCTGCACCGGCTGGATGAACTGATTGACGAGCGCTGGGCGTGCGTGATGTTCGATCTGGACCATTTCAAGCACATCAACGACACCCAGGGCCACCGCCGTGGCGATGCCGTGCTGGTCGAGTTCGCCACCTTCCTGCGCTCGCCGCTGGGCAAGGACGAGACCGTGGTAAGGCTGGGTGGCGACGAGTTCATGGTGGTGCTGGTCGCGCCAGCGAATGGCCGCCTGAGCGAACTGGAGCATTGGTACCAGGACCACGCCGCGCTTTCGCCCAGCGCGTTCTCGATGGGTGCGGCCATCAACACGCCCGGCGAACCCGTGGCCGACACCATCCAGAAGGCGGACAGCCGCCTGTACCGCACCCGCGCGCGGGTACGCCGCGAGCGGCGCGAAGACCCGGCCGCACGCTGATCACGCCCTGACCGTCACCCAGGCTGGCGCGTGGTCGCTGGCCTTTTCCTGCAGTCGTACCCAGCGGTCGACGCCGGCATCCTTCAGTCGCCCCGCCAGTATCGGATTCAACAGCAGATGATCGATGCGCAGCCCACGGTCGCGCTCGGCATGTTGGCGGAAATAGTCCCAGAAGGTGTAGATCGTGGCGTCGCCGTGCACCTTTCGCAGCGCATCGGTCCAGCCCTGCGCGAGCAGCCGCTCGAAGGCATCGCGAACCTCGGGCTGGAACAGCGCATCGCGGCGCCAGGCCTTGGGGTCGTAGACGTCGGCTTCGTTGGGAATCACGTTGAAATCACCCAGCAGCAGCGCCGGGTGCGGCAGCTCGACCAGGCTGCGCGCATGCCGGATCAGGCGTTCCATCCAGCGTAGCTTGTAGTCGAACTTCGGCCCGGGCTGCGGGTTGCCGTTGGGCAGGTAGAGGGCACCCACGATGACGCCGTGCACCGCTGCCTCAAGGTAGCGACTCTGCGTATCCTTGGGTTCGCCCGGCAATCGTCGGCGGCTCTCGACCGGCATGGTGCCCCGGGCCAGCAGCGCCACGCCGTTCCAGCGCGCCTCACCCTGCCAGAGTGCACCGTAGCCGGCCTCTTCCAATGCCGCAGCGGGAAACGCGGCGTCGGTGGCCTTCAGTTCCTGCAGGGCAACCACGTCCGGCGATTCCCTGTGCAGCCAGTCCAGCAGCTGCGGCAGGCGTGTGCCGATGCCGTTGACGTTGAACGTCGCAATACGAAGCGTTTTGCGGCGGGGCATGGATAAAGGTTCCTCGACGCAGCGGGACGAGCATTCACTCTGCGCGCCCAGGCATGCAGGGACCGTGGATGCCACGTCATGATGCGGTGCCGTCCGGTTCACGGACCGCTGCCATGTCGCGCAGCAGGCTGGTCACCCTTGAACGGTGCTGGAGCGGCCCAATGGCGGTGCGTCCGCTGCGTGCGATCTACCAGGTCGACCCCTACCTCTTCCGCGACAGCAATGGGCGCGGCTGGGGCACTCTGGATGGCATCACCGAAAAGCTGGACTACCTGCAGTGGCTCGGTGTCAGCCACCTGTGGCTGCTGCCGTTCTACTGCAACGCCGGCCGTGACGGTGGCTACGATGTCACCGATCACTACCGCATCGATCCACGCCTGGGTGACGAGGCGGCGTTCCAGCGCCTGGTCGATGCTGCCGCCGCACGCGACATCGGCATCATCGTCGAGCTGGTGATGCAGCACACTGCCAGCGCTCACCCGTGGTTCGTCGCCGCGCAGCGCGGCGACCCGGCCTGGCGCCGCTGGTACCTGTGGAGCGACCACGTGCCCGACGATGGCCTGAAGCCGATGTTCCCGCCGATCGAGGCGTCTGCCTGGACCTGGAACGCCGAGGCCGGCGCGTTCAACCGGCATATGTTCTACCGGCACGAGCCAGACCTGGAGCTGGCCCATGCGCCAGTACGCGACGAACTGCTGCGGGTGATGACGTTCTGGATGCAGCGCGGCGTGGCCGGCTTCCGCGTGGACGCGGTGCCGTACATGGCCGAGCGCGCGCGACACGCCGACCCCCGCGACGACGGGCTGTGGCTGCTGGAGGAAATGCGCGCCACGGCAGACGCGCAGCAGCCAGGCCTGCCGCTGATCGGCGAAGCGGACGTCCCCGCGTCGCGCTACGGTGACTTCCTCTGCCAGGGCCGGCGGCTTTCGCACCTGCTGGATTTCCACCTCAACAATCATTTCTTCCTGGCCCTGGCGCGCGGCGACGCCAGCGAAGTGGCCCGGGTCATGGCCGAATACGGACCGCAGGCGCCGCCGCACACCCGCATCGCCTGGCTGCGCAACAACGATGAGCTTGACCTGGAGCAGCTGGAGCCGGACGAGCGCGAAGCGGTGATGGGACGCTTCGCCCCTGAGCGTGGCATGCGAATCTATGGCCGTGGCATCCGCCGCCGGCTGGCACCGATGCTGGAGGGCGACATCGCATGGCAGGGTATGGCTTGGGCGGCATTGCTGTCGCTGGGCCAGGTACCGGTGATCCGCTATGGCGAAGAGATCGGCCTCGGTGACTGCCTGGAGCTGCCAGAGCGCAATGCCGTGCGCATGCCGATGCACTGGCACGGTGGACCAGCGGCGGGGTTTACCGATCAACCGCGGCATGCCTGGCGCGCACCACCGGCAGACGGCCCGTACGGTTACCGCACGGTGAACGTCGAGGCGCAACGCGCGACGCCAGGTTCACTGCTGCTGCGGGTGCGCGAGCTGCTGCAGCAGCGCAATGCACATCCCGTGCTGCAGCAGGGTCCTCACACGCTCGACCCGCCATCTCCCGCGCTGCTGATGCTCCGCTACGGTGAGGCACCCCATCAGGCACTGGCACTGATCAACTTCGGTGACGAGCCGGTCGAGGTGGACGTGCCCCTGGGCGGTCCGTTGAACACGCTGGTGGGCCAAGGCGCCAAGCTGCAGGATCGCCGCTGTTACCTGCAAGGCCATGGCTATACGTGGCTGGCCGCCGAGGGTGCCTGAGTGCGCGGCGCAGGCAATAGGTGCTCGGCGAAATCATCGATGAAGCGTTCCTGCTCGCGGTTCACGTTGTGCAGGTAGATGCGATCGAAGCCCAGTCCCTGCAGCTCCTGCAGCCAGGCCCGATGCTGGCCCAGGTCTGCCGAGACATGCACGTGCTGGCGCACCACCTCGGCGCTGACCGATCGGGCCTGTGCTTCGAACTGTTCGGGCTGGTCCAGCCCTTCGGCCAGTTCCGGCGGCAGCACGTTGGCGCTCCACTGCTCCATCGCACCTTCCAGCGCCGCCTGTTCGGCGCGCGCGTAGGACAGCTTGGCCTGCAGGTACATCGGCTTGCCCCTGCCACCGCCGTCCTCGAACGCCGCCACCACACGCCGCAACTGCGCCAGTGGCTGGCTGATGGTGATCAGGCCATCGGCCCAGCCCCCTATCCAGCGTGCAGTTTCCTCGGTGACGGCCGCCCCCAGCAGCGGCAGGGGAAGCGCCGGGCGACTGTAGAGCCGTGCCTGGCGCACCCGGAAGCCACCGTCGTGGTCGACCTGCTCGCCGCCCCACAGCCGCCGCATCACCTCGGCCGCATCGCGCAGTGCCTTCTGCCGCTCGCGCTTGGCTGGCCACGGCTGGCCAGTGATGCGCTCGTTCAGGGCCTCGCCGGTACCCAGCGCCAGCCAGATCCGGCCCGGCGCCAACTGCTCCAGCGTCGCCGCTGCCTGTGCCACCAATGCCGGGTGCTGGCGCAGCATCGGGCAGGTCACCATGCCCAGGGTCAATGCGCTCTGCACCGCCAGCGCGCCGGCCCATACCCAGCTGTGGCCGGACTGCCCTTGCGCGGTCGTCCACGGGTGGAAGTGGTCCGAGCACATCAAAGCCTCGAATCCCGCCTGTTCGGCGCGCAGTGCCAGGCCCAGCAAAGTGGCGGGCGGGAACTGCTCATGCGATGCGTGGTAGCCGATGGTCATCACGGATTCCGTGCGGGGACTGGACACGATGGCAACACCCGCCGGGCTAAAACGGCGTCATGGAAACGAACGCTTCCTGCATCGGGCATCGACGCTGGGCTATCCCCGAAGGCTACATTCCAGCCTGGAGCAACGGACCGTCACCGGAGATGCAGAGTCACGAAACCTGCTGTGTCCTCAATGCCGGCAACGAGGACGCGCATGTCACCCTGACCCTCTACTTCGAAGACCGAGATCCCGTGGGCCCGTACCGGGTCACCGTGCCGGCACGACGCACTTGTCACCTGCGCTTCAATGACCTGCAGGATCCGGCGCCGGTACCGCGCGGCACCGGCTTCGCTACCCTCGTCGAATCCGACCAGCCGATCATCGTGCAGCACACGCGACTGGATTCGCGTCAACCGGCCAACAGCATCATGACCACCATCGCCCATCCGCTGTGAAGTCCTGCGCGCACACATCCACGCCGCAACGACACCGCGCCCTCCGGCCGTTTACCGCCATGGAGGGACACTGGCCCCGGTTTCCTTCCGGAGAGTGACGATGGCCCTGCCCGACTACCCACACCCGCCCTTCCCCGCCCAACAGCAATCCTTCCCCGGCAAGACCGCGCAGATGCAGCCCCGGCCGGACCACGGCGAGGACAGCTACCGCGGGCATGGACTGCTGCAGGGCAAGAAGGCACTGATCACTGGCGGTGACAGCGGCATCGGCGCGGCGGTGGCAATCGCGTTCGCGCGCGAAGGCGCCGACGTTGCCATCGCGTTCCTCGATGGTGAGCAGGACGATGCCCGCCATGTGCAGCAGCAGATCGAACAGGCCGGGCGCAAGGCCGTGCTGGTGCCCTGTGACATCAGCGACCCGGCACAGGCGCGCTCGCTCGTGGACCGCGTGGCCAGCGAACTGGACGGTCTCGATATCCTGGTCAACAACGCGGCGTACCAGCGCTACTACGAGCACTTCGACGACATCACCCTGGATGACTGGAAGCGGACGTTCGATACCAATGTGCATGCCGTGTTCAATCTGACCCGGCTGTGCGTGCCACACCTGCGCGGTGGCGGTGCGATCATCAACACCGCGTCGGTCAACTCCAAACGGCCGACGCCCAACATCCTTCCCTATTCTGCAACCAAAGGTGCCGTCGCCAACCTGACGCTGGGGCTGGCCGGCCTGCTGGCCGAGCATCAGATCCGCGTCAATGCCGTGCTGCCCGGCCCGATCTGGACGCCGTTCATTCCCGCAGGCATGGCCGCCGAAGAGGTCGAACAGTTCGGCGCGCAGACGCCATTCGGCCGCCCCGGGCAGCCGGCCGAGCTGGCCTCGGCCTATGTGATGCTGGCTTCGGACACCGCCAGCTACACCTCCGGTGCACTGCTGACCATCTCCGGCGGCGCGGCAACACTGTGACCCCTCATGGCCGGATTGCCCGCCTGGATCCAGGATTGGCTGACCGTGGTTGTGCCGGTGGCCGAGGTGCTGGCCATCCTCGGCGTCGCGTGGGTGATGGTGCGCGCCCTGGCGTGGCTGCTGGTGCAGGCCCGGCAGCGCGGCAGGCTGGCTCCAGAGCTTCATGTGGGCCTGCGCCGCGGCGGTGCATTGCTGCTGTATCTGGCGGCCGCGCTGCTGATACTGGAGCGGCTGGGCGTTTCGCGCTCGGTGCTGTGGACCGCGCTGACCGGGTTCATGGCGGTCGGTGCGGTGGCGTTCTTTGCAGCGTGGAGCGTGTTGTCCAACCTGTTCTGTTCGTTCCTGATCGTGGCTACGCGCCCGTTCCGCATCAACGACACGATCGAAGTGCTGGAAAGCGTGGACAAGCCGGGCCTGTGCGGCCAGGTGGTGGACATCAACCTGATCTACACCACGCTGAGTGATCGTGGCGAAGGCGCGCGCGGTTGCCTGCTGCGCGTGCCCAACTCTCTGTTCTTCCAGCGCATCACCCGGCACTGGGGTGACGGCGGGTATTCCCAGCTGCCGGGAGGCGTGCCAATCAAAGGCAAGGCGCGCTGAGTAGCTGTAGAGCCGAGCGCATGCTCGGCTTGCTGCGTGCAGCGCTCGGTGCAGCGAGACCTGAACGGAGTGCAGCCGAGCGCGGGTTCGGCTCTACAGGTGCCATAGCGGGCGGCCCTATTCCGCCGTCAATGCCAAGATAGGGTCCAGCTGTGCAGCACTGTGTGCCGGGAACTAGCCGAAGCCCAGCCCGATCACAGACGAACACACCAACGCGGCCAGCACCAGATCGGCACCCATGCGCCGCTTGGCGCTACAGGAACTCCGCCATGCGTTGCAGCTCTTCGTCCAGCGCGCCACGAAACACCTTGTCGCGGGCCAGCGACTTGCCGGCATAACCCACGTTCGACACCAGCTCACCCTCGCGCACGCTGAGATTGGCCCAGCCCACCACCTGGTCGTGCCACAACACCGGCAGTGCGTAGTAGCCGTACTGGCGTTTCGGCGCAGGCGTGTACGCTTCGAACTTGTAGACCCAATCCCACAGCAACTCGAAACGGCGGCGGTCCCACACCACCGGGTCGAACGGCGCCAGCAGGCGCACCTGCTCGTCTGGCGCGTGCCTGCGCGAGCGTGGATTCTCGTCTGCCGGCCAGTACCAGGTGGTGCCTTCCAGCGTGCAGCTGGCCAGCTGCTGCTTGGCCAGCGCCAATGCCTTGCGGGTCTGCTCGGCCAGATGCGGTGCACCATAGCCCAGCAGGCGCACCAGATAGGTCAGGCTGGCCGACGGCAGCGGCGCGTATTTGCGCACCACCAGGTCGATCAGGGCGGCGGCGCGCTCGATCTGCGCTTGTTCGCTGGCATCTGGCTCGGCATGCGCGGCCACTGCATAGATGCGGGTGCCACTGTCGCGCCGCTGTACGCGCAGCAGGCCGCGGTAGTGCATGCCGTCCAGCAGGTGCGTGCTGGCATTGCTGGTGCCGCCCCAGTAGTTGGTCACCCGGCCATGCGCAAACGCCTGGTCAACCTCACGGGGGTGCACACTGCCGCGCTCGCGCACGAACGCCAGCACCTCGGCCGCGCGGCGATGGGTCTCGGCGTCCCACTCGCGCTTGGCCGCGCGCGGGTGCATCAGTGCCAGATGCTCGCGCGGCAGGAAGCCGTAGTTCACCAGGCAATCCTCTTCCACCGGCAGGCGGGTATACCGGCGCTCAAGATCGCCTGCGCGATAGCCCTTCACCCGGTGGCGCAGGGTCAGGTCCTGCGCGCGCGCCGGTGCCCTGATCGGGTCGGCCTGCACGAAGCCCAGGCGCCGGATCGCGGTCAGCAGCGTGGTCGGCTTGAACAGGGTGCGCGCCACCGCGTAGCGGCGAAGGTCATCGAGAGTGGGCGTGGCAGGCATGGCCGCATTGTAGAGCCACGCCATGCGTGGATGGGGTCACGGCAATCCGTCCCCGTCGTCCGCATCCAACAACTGCAACGACCCGATCACCAGCGCCCGCATGCCCTGCTTGAACTCGGTGATCACCTGCCCCTCCTCGTCATCCGCAATCGCGTAGATGGTGTCGGCGCCGGCGATGCAGTAGAACGCGATCGTGGCCAGCAGCCAGCGCGCCTTGTCCACCGGCAGGCCGAACACCTCGGCCACGTGGGCCTGGTGCGAGGCGATCTTTTCCAGCATCGGTGCGGTCGCCACCGTGCGCCGCAGCAGGTACGGGGGCAGCCCGGGATGCGCCTTCACCACCTCGCACAGTGACTCCACGAACACCGTCAGGTAGCCCTGCAGGCCACCCGCCGCATCGGCCGAGGCGCGGGGGATCTGCCAGCGCTGGAACACGGCTTCGGCCACCAGCCGCTTCAACGCCTCCAGGTTGGCCACGCGCTTGTACAGCGCCGCCTGGGTCACCGCCAGTTCGGCGGCCACGTTGGCCATGGTCAGGTTGGGCAGGCCCAGACGGATGCCGATGTCGGCCAGGCGCTCCGGGGTGATGGTGGGCGGGCGGCCACGGGCCGCCGCCAGGGTCTCAGGGTGCATGTTCATACCGTAGCGAGGGTGCCAGCAAAGGGACCCTCTTGTCCGCTTCATATGATTTAGTTTAATTTACTCAACTAATTAGGAACGCGTGTGGTTCGCAACCCCGCCGCCGTCCGCAATCGAGCCCATGGCTCACTTCCCGCCAGGTCCCCACCCAGCCGACAACCCTGCGCTGCGCCCTCCCCCGTGCTTGCCGTCGGCAGCGCGCCAGGCGCGCTCGCACCTGCGATTCACAGGAACCTGGCATGACCGTGCACCACCTTTCCTCTCCGCTGCAGCGTGCAGCGGCCGCCGCGACCCGCGCGCAGATGCATCCGCCAATGGCCCGGCGCTACCGGGTGTCGGCCTTGGCGCTGGGGCTGCTGGCCTCGTTTGCCGCGCTGGCCGACTCCGCGCCGTCCACCCTGCCCTCGGTGCAGGTGCAGGAACAGCGCCGGGTCACTGCAGACTATGCGGGCGGGCAAGTGGCCGCCGGCAGCCGCGTCGGCCTGCTCGGCGACAAGGACTTCATGGACACGCCGTTCAGCACGATCAGCTACACCGAGTCGTTCATCCGCGACCGCCAGGCCAAGGACCTGACCGACGTCATCGCCGCCACCGACCCCAACGTCTTCAGCAACGGCGTCACCGGTTCGTGGAGCGAGAACTACGCGATCCGCGGCTTCGCCTCCAGCACCAGCGATACCACCTTCAATGGCCTCAGCGGCATGGCGCCCTACTACCGCACTTCGCCGGAAATGTTCGAACGCATCGAGGTGCTGAAAGGCCCCTCCGCGCTGCTCAACGGCATGCCGCCGGGCGGCTCGGTCGGTGGCAGCGTCAACCTGGTCCCCAAGCGTGCCGGTGATCAACCGCTGCTGCGGGTCAGTGCCAACTTCGCCTCCGATGCGCAGTTTGGCACCCATGTGGATGTGGGGCGTCGCCTGGGCTCGAACAAGCAGTTCGGCATCCGCTTCAACGGCGCCTGGCGTGATGGTGACGGCGCAGTCGGCAAGCAGCGCAAGAAAGTACAGCTCGGTTCGCTGGCACTGGACTGGCGCGGCGAACGTGCGCGGCTGTCGGCGGATCTGTACAGCGCCGATGACCGTGTTGACGGCCCGGCACGTGGCGTCGGCCTGGCACCGGGCGTCGCCATTCCGCGGCCGCCGCGTGGCGATACGCTGATCAACCCGGACTGGGCCTACGTGGACAGCCAGGACAAGGGCGCGATGCTGCGCGGCGAACTGGACATCAACGATAGCCTGATGGCTTACCTGGCCTACGGCAGCAGCAGGACCGACTACCGCTACAACGGCTCGATCAGCGCGCAGATCCTCAATCCAGCCGGCGACTTCACCACAGTGATCGGCCAGCTCGCCTTCGATATCAGGAAGCAGTCCGCAGATGTCGGCCTGCGTGGCTCGTTCCACACCGGCAGCATCGGCCATCAATGGGCTGCCAATGTGACCCACTACCAGCACACTCAGAACGACTATGGCCGCCGCAGCGTGCCTGGCTGGGACTGGACCACCAATCTGTACAACCCGGTGTGGGGCCCAGCCGCGCCGTTCGTGGCGCCGCACATCTCGCATACCGAGCTGCGCTTGGACAGCCTCGGCTTCGCCGATACCCTCTCCTTCGCCGATGACCGCGTGCAGCTGACGCTGGGCGTGCGCCGCCAGCAGGTAGTCAGCGAGACCTTCAGCGTGGCCACGGGCGCACGCACTTCACGCTACGACGAGAGCGCCACCACCCCGGCTGCGGCGCTGCTGCTGAAGGCCACCGACACGATCTCCCTCTACACCAACTACATCGAAGGCCTTAGCCAGGGCGCCACCGCGCCGATGACCGCCGCCAATGCCGGCGATGTGTTCGCACCGTTCCGCACCAAGCAGAAGGAGCTGGGCGTGAAGCTGGACCTGGGCACCTTCGCGCACACCTTCAGCGTGTATGAAATCAAGCGACCGAGCAGCTACACCGACCCGGTCACGAATATCTTCTCGTTTGGCGGCGAGCAACGTAACCGGGGTGTGGAATGGGGCTTCTTCGGTGCACCGATGGACGGCGTGCGCCTGCTCGGTGGCATGGCCTATGTACAGCCGAAGCTGACCCGGACGGCTGGCGGCGTGAATGAAGGCCGCATGGCCACGGCAATTGCGCAGCGGCAGGCCAAACTCGGTGTGGAATGGGATGTGCCCGCGCTGGAAGGCCTGACCCTCACCGGCAATGCCACGGCGATGTCGAAGCAGTACATCAGTGCCGACAACCGCCTGTCGGTGCCGGGGCGGACGTTGTTCGACGTGGGCGCGCGCTACAGCACCACACTGGCCGGCAGGCCGCTGGCGCTGCGCGCCACGGTGAACAACGTGACCAACAAGGCGTACTGGGGCATGCCGTTGCTTTCCAGTCTGGCGCTGGGAGCGCCGAGAACAGTCTTGTTGTCGGCGACGATGGATTTCTGAGCCGGCGACGTTCTCGCCAATGGCATCCACGCATGGCGTGGATCTACTGGGGCTTGCCACCGCCCGGGTAGGTGCCAACCTTGGTTGGCACTGCAGCATGCATCCACGCATGGCGTGGATCTACCGAAACCCAGTAGAGCCAGGCCATGCCTGGCTGATACCGTGGCGATCCGCCAAACATCCACGCATGGCGTGGATCTACTGAAGCGCACTGTCGGATTCGTACGAATCCGATAGTGTCCTTCCCGGCCGGACTGCACCATCGGCGTGACCCTCCTCACGCGGTGGTGCCATGCGCCTTCCAGCCTTTCCTTCGTTTGCCACGTCGTTGCGATACGTGCTGCTCGCAACACTCCTGCTCGTACCCCATCTGGCCAGCGCCGCCTCGGTCTGCGTCATGCGTTCGGGCGAGCGCATGCTGCTGGTGCAGGATGTCACCTCGCGCTGGCAGCTGCCCGGCGGAACAGCAGAACATGGCGAGTTGCCGCAGCACACTGCCATCCGCGAAGCGCTGGAAGAAACCGGGCTTGTCGTCGCCACCACCGGCCTGCTGGACGACGAGGCGGGCGTGCATGTCTTCGCCTGCCGCGCCCTCGAACCGGTCCAGGTGCAGGGCAATGCGGTGAACCTGCTGGATGCGCCGCACCTCGGGCGGGAAATCATCCAGGCGCGCTGGGTCGGCCGCGACGAGGCTCGTAGATTGCGCACGCGGTTCCCGCAGCAGCTGGAGCGCGCCTATCAGCAGCTGCACGCTGTACCCGCCAGCGAAGTGCACGCCGTCGAGCGCTTCGCGCCGGTATCGGCGTTTCGGCAGGCCGAGGTGGATCGCGTGCAGCGCACCCAGCAGTGGCCGGTGCGCGGGCTGGCGGTGGTCGGTAACGTCCTGGGCGAATTCTGGTTCTACCTGCTGGCGATGCCGGTGTTGTGGGTGGCGTTCGGTGCGCAGGCAACGCGCCTGATGCTGATGGCGTTGATGGTGGTCACGCTGGCCGTGCAGAGCATCAAGGTCTTCGCACCGGTGCCACGCCCCTTCAGCTTCGATGCCACGCTCAGCTTGGCCGGTGCCGCTGGCCCTTCCCTGCCCAGCGGGCACACCACCAGCGCTACCTGCTTCTTTGTACTGGCCGCGCTGTGGTTGTTGGCACGCCAACACATCACCGGAGGGTTCAAGCGCGGGGCAGTGCTGGGCGTCGCGCTGATGGCCGGGGTGATCGCCGGAATGGCCCGGGTCTGGCTGGGGGTTCACTATTGGAGCGATGTTGCCGCGGGGTTGCTGTTGGGTAGCGCGATCGCAGCTGGAATCCATGCGTTCGGGACATCGCCGGCACGCCACGAACACCCGGCGGTGCGCGAGCGGATCTGTTGGGCTGCCATTGCCTCCGCCAGCCTGGCGGTGGGTGTGGCCTGGCAGGCCGTGCCGCTGCTATTGCCGTTCTGCGTAGCAGCCGCCTGCGCGGTGGTGCCACGTGCAACCCAGGAGCGAGCGTCGGTGGGATCTGCGGCATTGCTGCTGGTCGGCCTGCTGGTGCTGGGTGGCGTATGCCTGCCGATGGCCCAGCACGTCGAGCCATTCGTGCTTGCGGCCAGCCTGCAGGCGCTGGTCTACATGGGGCTGGGTGCCTGGGTGGCCTGGGGCGCGGGCGCCGTTACCGCCTTGTGGCCGATGAAGCACCCACGGTAGCGTCCACGCATGGCGTGGCTCTGCTGTAGAGCCGAGCCATGCTCGGCTGCGTATTGTCCGGTGAGCCGAGCGTGGGCTCGGCGCTACCCGTCGTCAGGCGATCCGCCAACAGCATCCACGCATGGCGTGGATCTACTCGGGGTGCAGGCGGAAGATGGCGTGGTTGGTGAGCGCCAGCGCGGCCAGCTTCAGGCCTTCCATCACGCGGTCGCCCACGTAGTGTTCCGGGCCGCCGTTCTGGCGGGCGCGCTCGGCGGCCAGCAGGATCTCGTTGACGATACGCAGGCCGGCCAGGGCGCCATCGCTGTCGGCCAGGGCCAGGCAGCGGCCGGGTAGCTGATGGCGCTCGGGCCAGGGCTGGCCGTCGGCAGCGGCGCCCAAGCCAATCTGGTGCAGCAGCGCGATGAGGTTATGGGGATCGCGCGATGCGTCCTCGCCCTCTTCGGCATTGGCCGGGGCGTAGTGCGCGCGCAGGTGGGGAATATCCGATGCGTTCATGGCTGGTCTCCGTACAGGGATACGGTGCCACCGCCCTTAACAAGGGCGGCGGGACGGTACGTGTGTGGAAACCGGTAGCTAAGCGTCATTACCCGGTGGGTGCGCTTGCGCGCACCCCACGTACCGCCCGCCATGGAACGCGAACGGAATGCCAGCCGGCGCCGCGCAAGGCGACGCCGGCTGGCAAGCGTAAACAACGCATAGCTAAACGGGTTTCCACACCCGGCCACCCTTTTCCGGTGGCGATCCATCATGGGCACAGCAGGCTTGCCATCAGCAAGCGCTGCGGTGCACAGACGGAGACATTCATGCAGCAGGCGGCATTGTCGCATACCCGCAGACGCCTGTGTTTCAGGGGGTTTGGCGCACGAAGGCCAACGATCGCGCCCCCGCTTCCCGAGAGCCCGTTCCGCGCCACCCACCGCCCTTCAAGTCATCCGCAACGCCAATCCCGACATCACGAAAGCACACGGGCCAGCAGCACCAGCGCCGCCAGATGCCCCACGTAGTAGCCATAGAACGCCCAGCGCCAGCGTGGGATGCGCCACTGCACACGCGCCAGCGCCCACGCCACGGGAATGGCCAGCAACGCCCAGCCGTTGTGATTGGCCCAGCACACCGCCGCAAAGCCGATCAGCAACAGCCACCACGCGCGGTGCCGGAACGCGATCCAGCCCAGCACCACGAAGCCGACGCCGGCCCATTGGTAGTCCACCACGGCCGGCAACACCCCTGCGGCCAGCAGCAACAGTAGTGGCCGGTTGCGGGCCAGCGCGAACACCGCCAGCGCGGCTACGGTGAAGGTCAACAGGATGTTCAACGGCAGCCAAGCGCCGAAGGCCAGCGCATGCAGCGGCTGCGCGACCAGACCCCACAGGCCCAGACGGCGGATCGACCTGACCAGGTCGGCGCCTGGCCGGGCCAGGTTGCAGGCCATCACCAGTGCGAACAGCGGAAACGCCAGACGGCCCAGCTCGCTCAGCACTGGCACGTACCCGCCGCAGAGCACCTTGGCCACGTGGTCGCCGGTCATGGACAGCAGTGCCAGCCATTTCAGCGCTTCGATGGCGCTGCTGGTGAAGGCAGGTTGCATCGGGGCAGCAGGTGTGTCTCGGACAGGTGCGCGAGTCTCCATCTTGCGATTATGGACAGGAGACTCACTTCAAGGGAGGGCAACGATCACCGTCATCACCGTTCCTTCCCGTTCGGCGGACATCCGGGCCTGGGCCTTCGACCGCAAACGATACGTCAGGGGCGGGTCGCCACGTCCAAAGTTCGAGTGGCCGGGTGCAACTGCCCGTCGTCATCGATCCACTCGATGCGAACGTTTCGTGGATTTGCGGGAGCCTCGGCAGGCACTGCAATATCCACAGCCTGTCGAGGCGGCACTGCAGGATTGTCCAGTTCAACTTCGTTGCCGGTGTCACCCAAAGTAATGCGGCCCAGGTTGAAGTAGAACGGTGTCGCGTTGGTTACCTTCAACGCGCGCCGCTCTCCGTCGCCCTGCAGGGTGAAGGTGATCCCTTCGGTGCGATCCACAGGAGGCTTGGGCAGTCCTGCCGGCCGATACAACACCTTGTACCGGCTGCGCACCATGACATTGAGCTCATTTTCTCCGCTCTGGCCCGATTTCGGTGGCACCGCCATCACGTTCAACCAGTAAAGATGCTCCCGGTCGTCAGTGGGTGCCTTTTCGCGCAGTTGCAGTACACGCAGCTGGTTCTTCTGCCCGGGCTCCAGCCGCAGCAGGGGCGGACCCACGAGGAACGGCGCAGAAGAGGCTTCCGGCGCCTGCTCCGCGTCTTCGTCACCGATCCACGCCTGCACCAGCACCGGTACCTCGCTGGCATTTGTCAATGCAACTGCAACCTCCTTGCTGCTGGCCGGGAACACCACCCGGGTGCCATCCATAGCTACCTGCGCCCAGGCCGCCACGGGCACCACCGTCAATACCGCCCCCACTACGATCTGACGCCAGCGAGCGCAGGCAGACCGGCCACTATCAGTTTCGGTTCCAACCACGCGAATCATCTGCAGGGATCCTCTGGTTTCCAGTTCAACGGCACACTCTCATGGATAATCAATGCGGAAACGCACCGTAGCGTTCGCGTCACCGGGAATCAGATCCGCAGTCTTCACCGCAATGCGGAAGTAGCGTGCGCCAAATTTCTCAGAGCGAGCACCATCGGCCGCACTGTCGCCAAACCAGTAGGCCCTATCAAGATCGATGGGTTCACTAAAGATCCCCAGCAGTTGAATGCCGACACCTTTAGCCCCCCCCTCCACATTCACAATGCCCCGGCTACGGTCAAAGACCGTGGTAGTACCTGCTGGCTCCACAAAGTAGCGGACCCGACCGGCACCCGTTTCGCACGTTAGATCCACGGTGAACTGGCGGGTGGCGCCGTAGGAATCCACCGTTGGCAGGCGGGTGACTGAAGTAAGCCCCATCGGCACTGTTTTGGATGCAACACGGCAGAGCGGTCGATGGTCCACTTCAAGGGTCATTGCACTGAGCCGGTGTTGCTGGCGGAATCTGTCACTGCTCTGGAAATGCTGCATGTCCAGCACGTGCTGCCCCGGCAGCGCGTAGCTGTCTGGCATGGTGTTTCCGGTCTTGATGAAGCGAATGGCGATCAGACCGGAATTAACCTTGTTGCTGGCCGGACCTGACCGCACCCTCTCTCCGCTGCGTATTGCCCCATAGAGATACGAACCGGCTGAAGCCGGGTCAGCGCGCACTCGGATCACCATACCGATGCCAGGGGCGCCCGTCTCGAAGACACTATAGGTACGCCCCCCCTCGTGGTATGTACCCGCTTCCGGCAGGACGCCGATATGGTAATTGATGTACGGCGCCCCGCCGCTGGTACCGCAATTCATGTACTCCTGAGCACCCGAGTCAATCCAGGGGCCCAGTGCTTCGCCAATCTCCACCGTGTTGGCTACAACGCGGGTTGTTGCCGGCAATGGAAAGGTAAACTCCGAGCCCCAGGAAATGCAGGCAGCGGCCGCCATTCGAGGCAACAGAAGCGCCACGATGACCAGTCCTGCCTGCAATCCACTATAGATATGCCTTCCGAGACTGCCATTCATGATCCCTTGCCTCGCTCCCGATTCAGTGAACCCATCGGTGAAGGGGGACTAGCAAGGTCGCCTGCCCCAGCAGCCCCCAACCTAACGGCTAGTGTCGCCGCAGATCATAAAGCATCCAGTATCGTCCGGCAGGGGGGTCAGGGGTAGTCCACGCGGAAGCGGACTGTGGCATTGGCATCGCCAGGACTCACATCCTCATTCTTCACAGCAGTACGGAAGTAGCGCGCACCAAAATCCTCACTGCGAATCCCATCTGCAGCGCTGTCACCGAACCAGTATGCGCTGTCGAGATTGATGGGGTTGCCGTCGATACCCAGCAACTGGATGCCGATGCCATTAGCCCCGCCTTCCACATTGGCAATACCCCGACTACGGTCAAAGATGGTGGTGCCACCTGTAGGCTCTACGAAGTAGCGCACTCGTCCGGCGCTCGTCTCACAGTTCATTTCGACGCTGAAGCGGCGAGTAGATCCATAGGTATTGACCGATGGCAATCGAGCGACCGCGGTCAAGCCCATCGGCACGGTTTTGGATGCTACATGACAGAGGGGGCGATGGACCACCTCCAACGCCATCGAACTGAGATGGTGTGCTTGCCGAAATTTGTCACCCCGCTGATAGTGCTGCATGTCCAGCACATGTCTTTCCGTGAACGTGTAATGCCCTGGCGTGGTTGCGCCCGTCTTGACGAAGCGGATGCTGATGAGGCCGAAGTTCCGCTTGTTGTCAACCGCTCCCGCCCGTACCCGCACCCCTTCGCGAATTGCAGCGACAGGATTCGACCCGTAGTCCGGGTCAGCTCGAGCGCGTACGACCATTCCGATCCCGGCGATGCCTGTATCGAAAATGCCATAGGTACGTCCCCCCTCTTGGTAGGTGCCCGTTTCCGGAAGAACCCCAATGTGAAAATTCTCCTGCAATATTCCGCCGGACGGCCCACAGAAGATATAGCCCTGTTCCCCCGTGCTGATCCAAGGCCCGATTGTTTCACCGATTGCGGCAGAATTTGCCACAACGACGGCTCGAGCTGGCAGCGGAAATGTGTATGAACCCCAATCGGGAGAGCAAGCTGCAGTGGCCAGTCCAGGCAGTGCCAAGGCTGCGAACGTCAACAATGCGGCGCAGCTACGGTGGGTGGAATTTCTTGAAGCAGTCTTCATTAGTTTCGTCCTCGATTTGATCGCCGACTACTTGGTGACATCAACCAGCCTGCGCTCCTCACCCGGCGCACAGCTGCTCTGATGCAACACACCGGCCTCGACGCCACGCAGGTCATACGGAATGCGGCACTGGTCTGAGACTGCGCTGCCGTAGCGCACCGTCAGTTCCCCTACCTCTTCAACACCGCGCACCCACAGGCGGCTGCTCTGGCCCACCACGCCGACCACATCACCGGCTTCATTGGTCACATCGTTGCCAAACGGCAAGGGCTTTCCATCCGGCAGCAGCGCCTCGATCAATGCGCTGCGCCCCACCTGGGTTGGCAGCACCATCCGCACCACTGCACCGGCATTGGGTACAGCCGAAACGGTCCCCGAACTCAGCTCGACATCCAGCGGCAGATTGGTGGGATCCACATCGAACGCGTTTCGACGGAATGGAGACAAATAGGGCAATACGGCATAGCCACGGGCATCGGTTTTGACGCCGGTCATGCTGTCCAGCGCCGCACCTGCCGCACCCGGGATGTGCACCACGCCCACGGTTTCCCCCAGGCGCTGGGCCAGCGTGAGGCCGCCCGCGTGCAGCACCAGGCCACCACTTGCACCCATACTTAGCTGACTGGTGGAGCCACGACGGCTGTAGCCACCGCTCACGTATACCGTAGGCATTTGGTAGTACGCGCCCAGGTCGTAACTTGTCTGGCCGCCGTCGCGACTGACCGATGCGTTGTAGTTGCCCAGATACTGCTCACCAATGGCACCAGACACACCTACGCGCTGCGTGCTCCGCCCATTGCTCTCGCGACTGATGCTGGTATCCAGGCGCGGTGCCGCAGCCGGTACGCCCAGCGGAACGCTGTAGCTCAGGTAGAGGCTGTTGCTGGTATGGCTGACGCCGCCGGAGAACAGCGACGACTCGGTCGCCCGGCGGGCGCTGACCGAATAGGTGCCCCGCCCCAGTCGATTGCTATAAGTCGCAGAGAACGATGTCTGACGGCGGTTGTCGGACCAGTAATCGGTCATACTGCCGGTGAAGTGCAGCGTACCCTTGCCCTCAGTAAGGCGCTGATTGACGGTCAGGTCCAGACGGCTGCGCTGACGGCCCACAAGATCGTAGCCATCGCTCAGGTCCTTCTGGGCGCGCAGGCGGATTGCATCACCCAGATTCAGGAAGTCGCTGGTCGAGTAGCGATAGGCCGCCAAGGTGATGTTCGTGCTGTCTGAGAACAGCGCCTTGTTGAAGGCCACGCGATAGGACTGGCCACGGCGCCGCTCGCTGGCCACCCCATCCGCTCCCGGAAGACGAGCATCGCTGAAGGTGACGTCACCGGAGAACGCGCCCAACGGTGTATTCCAGGCAGCGCCAAGTACCGCCCCGGAATAACCTTCCGCAACGGTCAGGCCAGCATAGCCGGTGAACTGATTGCTCAGGCCACGGCGCAGGGTGGCTTCCAAGAAGCGCGGATTTTCCCCGCCGAAGTCGTCACGGAGTTCACCTGCGGTGACACTGAAGCGCTGCTGGCCCGGCCGCAGCAGCTGCGGCATGGCGGTGAATGGAATGGTGAACTGCTCTACCCGGCCATCGGCTTCGGTGATCTCCACTTCAATATCGCCACTGGAGCCGGCCGCATGCAGATCATCAATCTCAAACGGGCCCGGCGCTACCGTGGTCTCGTAGATCACATAGCCACGCTGGCGGATGGTGACGCGGGCATTGGTCTGCGCCACACCGGTAACAACCGGCGCGAAATTGTTCAGCGTATCCGGCAACATGCGCGGGTCGCTGCTGATGTTCACGCCCCGGTAGTTGACACCCTGCAGCATGTCGCCGTTCGTCGACGACTCGCCCAAGGTCAACTGCGCCCCCCACTTCGGCAGGTTGCGCTGCAGGTAGCTACGGCCAGCCGCATAGTCGGTACCGGCAGCATCGGTGTGCTGCAGATAGCCACTATGACGCAGACGCCATTCGCCCAGATTCAGGCCCGCGTCGACCGTCATGCTGGTGTGGCTGGCCTGCTGGCCACCATTACGCTGCCGATTGTGACTAACGCTATACCCAAGTGTGGCCGCGTTGATGCCCTTTTCCCAAAGCGCAGGATCCACCCAGCCGCGCGGGGTACGCAGCAGGTAGATCTGGGGAACCGAAATGACCAGGCTCTGCTCGCCTGAATCGAATTCGGCCGACGCACCCGGCACATAATCCGAGAGAGGCCGACAGGCTGCCTCGGTGGGCAACGGCAAAGGACTGGCAGTGCCCGCTTCCGGCGCATCACGCATTGCGTCCAGGCGCGCATGATTCAGGCCCAGCATTTCAAAGAGCGCCGGGGTCAGGCAGATGCGGACAGCATCATCCTCAGCAACGCGCGCCACCAGATCCAGCCGCCCGACCAATGTGCCATTGAGGAGGATGTCGGCGTTGTAGGTACCCGGCAGCAGGCTGCCTTGCTCGAAACGCTCCAGATCGATACCGCTGGCATTGCCGAACAGCATGTCCGCACTGAACTCAACGTTGGGCGCAGCGAAAGCCGACACCGGCAACAGCGCTGCCACGACAGCGGCAACCAAGGGTCGGCGTCGCGAAAGGGTGTGCTGGGGATGACGGTTCATGTCGAACTTCCTTGGGCATGAGGACGCCTGCCCCGTCCATAATCGGACAGGCGCCACTCAAAGAATGGGAATCGGAGGTTGCGGGCTCAGGGGTTGCGCAGTGGCACCGTGTGCTCGATCAGAGCACCATGCTCGCTGGCAAACTTGAACTTCACGCTTCCAGAGCGTGCATTTGCGTCACCCGGTAGTGCGAAGTGCTGCGTGGTCAGAGGAGCAATCATGGCAATGCCCTTCGCTTCCGCGCTGTTGTTGCCGTTGATGACCTCGGCACGAATCAGGCTCACGTGAAAGACACTGGGGTTTCGCACCTGCAATGCCCAGCCACCTTGGTGCGGCACAACCGACCATTCCAGATTCTCGATCACTCCGCTGACCGATTGCTTGGCCAGCGACTGCGGGCGATAGAAGAGCTTGATTCGGTTGCGCACTGAAATCTGAAGCTGTGCCGAGCCTGACCCACGCTTTTCAGCGGCCGGAGCGTCCAGGATATTGAGCCAGAATGCCGACTCACGGTCCTGCGGCAACTCGCCACCGATTTGGCGCAGGCGCAGCACCTGGCTCTTTCCTGCGTCTACACGCAGCAACGGTGGTAATGCGACGAACGGAGCACGCGTGGTGCTTGGGTCGGCCTTGACGTTGATTTCATCCACCCAGACCTGCACCAGGCTCGGGACCTGCCCGGTGTTCTGGATCCGAACGGACGCCTCCTTCATGTCGGCCGTGTAGATTACCCGGGTGCCTTCCACCACCACGTTGGCATGCGCCACCAGCGAGGTGGCAAGCAACGGCATGAGAGCAGCATAGCGAAGGGCGTTGCGGAAGAAGGTCTTCATGGCACTGTCTCCTGGATCCGGATGGCAGGACCGTGAGGTTCATGACTCACGGCCCTGCGCTCACCCGTCTGTGGGTCAGATCAGTAGTTCTCGACGTCGAACATCAGCTGCGAGGTGAAGCCACCCGCCTTGGTAGCGCCTGCTGCAGCCGTGGCCTGATAGCGGGTGGCGAACTCGTATTCGAACTCACCCGAAGCCTTGGTCGCTTCCAGCTCGGCCGTCTGCAGATTGATTTCAGTCTCGGTGCCAGATTCGATGCGCGACAGCTTCAGTGCGACATCGGACGCCGGGTCATCAACTGCATCGGTATACTGATTCGCGAGGTGACCGTTGGCGTTGACGGTGCTCTTGTAGACGTAGAGCTTCGCAGTGTCCTTGTCACAGGCCGCGCCGGAACCGGTGTCGGCCGACAGCTTGATCTTGAAGGTACGCTTACCGGCGTCAGGGCCATCGACAGCGCCGACAGTGACGTCCGGCAGTGCCACGGTGGCAGTGGAGCCGCCGCCGTCGCCGATTTCCACCTTGCAGGTGGCAGCCACGATCTTGCCGGTGAAGGTAATGGTGCCATCAGCCGCCGAGGCCGAAGCAGCAGCACCCAGCGAGAGCGCGGCGGTCAGAGCAATTGCAAGCTTGTTCATGATGTTGAATTTCCTGTTGGGTTTGGTTTTTGGCGTTCAAGCCGCGCTGTGCTGGGCCTGAGCGAAGGGCATTCCCTTCGAGAGGAAATGCTAGGGATGCCGGGCATTTCCAGGCATAGGACAACGACTAGTTTTCGCTGGCCCCACCCTGCCCGGCCGATCGGTTCAGAATGCATAGCGCACGCCCAGCGTCACTTCGCGCGATGCCAGATCCAGCTGCATCTTTTCGTCCTGCAGGCCGCGCGCGTTGGCGAAGCGGTTCCATCCGCTTTCGGTGGTGCCCAGGTCCGTGTAGCGGTAGCCCAGGTCCACCGTGGTGTTGGTGCCTGCCGCAACCGAAATGCCTACGCCCGCCGACCACGCCAGTTGCGTGCGGGTGGACTTGCCGTACTGGCGGTTCGGGTTGCCCTGCCAGCCACCGGACTGCAGGTGCGACAGGCCGGCGCCGGCCATGCCGTAGACCGACCATGCATCGTTGATGGCGATATCGCGGTACGCGTTGAGCATCAGCCGCTGCGAACGCACGTCGTGGTTGTTGAAGCTGGTAGCAAAGGCGCTGGAGCCGCTGGTGTAGGTGTCGGTGCGGCGAACCACATACTCACCTTCGGTGCGCCAGCCATTGCCGTGCGCGTAGCCGAAGGCCGCCGAACCGGTGGCGAAGTGCTGGCGCTGGTCGCCGGCGACGAACTGGCCGATGCCCGGGCGGGCACTGGCATCCATGTTGCGGGCCTGGTGGTGAGCGTCGATGACGCGGATGCTGGCGTAGTAACCCGCGTCGTCGCTGGCCAGAGCCACTGCAGGCACGCAGATCGCTGCCGCGACGCAGGCCGCAGAAAGAAGGGTCTTCATGTGATACCTCGGTGAATGAGTCGATACGAACCCAGGCCGCTGAGCGGCCTGGGTGGTCTGCGTGCGACGGCCGGTTACTTGACGCGCTGGTGGATCCAGCGGCCCTGGGCACCATCGAAGCGGAAGACGTAGCGATGGCCCTTGCGGATCAGCGCACTGTTCTTCAGATCGGTGTTTTCCGCCGACACGCGGGTGAACTGCGCAGTGTCCAGATTGGTGAACTGGTAGACGTCACCACAGACCGCTTCGCGCGGCAGGCGCATCTCCTGCGGCAGCAACGGGTCATCGGCAGGGCTGCTCAGGAACACATCGGTCCAGCGCTTGGCCGGGGTCGGCAGCGATTCGGTGGCCTGTTGGCGGCCATTGCCCAGGCGCACGTACCACACGCCATCGGCACCGTACACGAACGCGCAGTTGCGGCCCGCTTCGCAGGTGCTGGCACTGCCCTGCGCCTGCACGCCGCGCACCGTCACGTCCGCACTGGAGGCGTTGGCCACCACCAGCAACGAGCCGTTGCGGGCCAAGGTCGGCAACTGCACCGTTGAAGCACGCTTGGTGTCGTACAGGCCAACCTGGGTGAGCGTGTGATCCGAGTCTGGAATCTGCAGAGTGTCGGTGTTGCGGCCGGTCACCAGGCGCGCGGTCAGCCCACCCACCACGTCCCAACGGCTGTAGGCCGCGCTCCAGCGGAACTCGGCATTGCTCAGGCTGTCGACCGGGATATGGACCTGCTCTTCAAACACGGTCTTCCGGGCGTCCAGAATCGCGTAGCTGTCGGCCAGCGAACTGAGCGTCACGCGGTCACCGGCCTGCGGGCGCCCCGGCAGGGTGACGATACGGGCGAAGTCATCCTCCGCCAGTACGAAATTCAGGTGCGAATAGCCTGAGGGCATCTTGCCGCTGCCGCCATTCGTGCCCGGGGTCAGGTAGCCATCCGCCGCGGCGGCGGAAAGCGGGGCGACGCATGCCAGCACGGCAGCGCAGAGGAGCTTGCGTGAAATCATGATGTCTCGCTGTTGATGGGTGGAATGCCGCTCCACCACCTTCGTGGCGGTCGGCATCCGAGACAATGACGTCGACTTGCCGCTCAATCTGTCTGACGAGTACGATTTTCACGTACGCTTCACATTTGTAGCAGAAGGGGAAACCGGAACCGGCATGCAGCCCTCATTTGCTGCACGCTCAACCGCAGATCTACGGAGAGCCGGGCTCGTCCTCATGGCAGGTGCAGGGTTCGATCACGAAATTCGGCCATTGACGCCGGAGCTGCCTGCGCTGCGCTGCCGAGGCGTACAGGTACTCATTGAGCTGCTCAAGGAATCGCTTCTGCGCCTGTGGCTTGAGCTGGGCGAAGCTGGACATCAAGGCAGCAATGTGGCCATCAAGCGGGCGTGGCACGGCGGCTCCGGTGTGGAAGGACAGGATTCTCCCCACCCTACCGCTTGGATCTGGCGTAGCCATCGGACGATGCCTGTTTTGCGCATGTTCCAGCATCAATCGGATCCACCACGCCGAAGGTGCGAGGCCTGCGATGCAGAGACCAGGCCTTCGCGTACGGCATACTCGAATATGTCCGACGTGCGCTTCAGGCCCAGCTTGCGCATGGCCGAGTGTTTCTGCGTGCTGATGGTCTGGCGGCTGCGTTGCAGCTGTTCGGCAATTTCTTTCTGCGAGCGCCCCTCGGCGATCAGGCGCAGCACCTCGGTTTCGCGCTTGGTCAGCGCTGCCGCCGATACCGCCTGGTCCAGGCTGCCGATCTGGCGCTCGATGTCAGGCGAGAGATAGCCTTGACCCTTGTGTGCTGCCTGGATGGCGCATACCAGGTGATCGATGAGATCGGTCTTGGCCACGATGCAGCTTACTTCCGCGCGGCGCAGGCTGGTCAGTATCTGGGTGCCGCCAATGCCGGTCAGCACCACCAGCGGCACCTTGGGAAAACGGCGCTTCAGGAACCCCAGCAATGCCACGCCATCGCCATACTGGCCGCCGGGCATCGAAAAGTCAGTGACCGCCACATCGACGGGAGTACCACTCAACGCCTCGACCAATGACGTAGAATCGGTGGCGCTGGCGATGATCTGGATGCCCGGCACCTTCGCCAGTGCCTCCTGCGCACCGGCGATGACGACCGGGTGGTCATCGGCCACGACAATGCGAATGCTCATGCAGTAGTTTCCTTGTGTATGTGCGACCGGCTGTTGAACCACTTCCATTCCACCAGACCCAGGGAACAGCGCCCCATGAATCATCTGTTGATCCGCGTGGCCCTTGCTGACGACCACCCGGTGATCCGCTTGGGCGTGCGGGCCGCGCTGGATGAGGCGCCGGCCATCCAGTGCATTGGCGAGGCCAAGGATTCGTCCGAGCTGGTGAAGCTGCTGGAACAGGCCGAGAAGGACGACGCGCCCTGCGACGTCGTGGTGACCGACTATGCGATGCCTGGCGGCGATCATGGCGATGGCCTGGAGCTGCTCGACCATCTGCAGTCGCGCTTCCCGGACCTGCGCATCGTGGTGATGACCGGCCTGGACCAGCCAGGGCTGCTCAACCGGCTGAACAGCCTCGGCGTGGCAGGCATCCTCAGCAAGGGCGATGACCTGCAGCATGTGGCATCGGCGGTGATGGCGGTCTATGCGCAACGGCGCTACCTGTCGCCCAGCGTGGCCGAGCACCTGCAGCATCTGGAAAAGCGTCGCGTGACTTCGCTCTCGCCCAGCGAGAAGAAGGTCATCGCCCTGTTCATTTCCGGCCTGAGCGTTGCCCAGATCGCGACGGCCCTGGGCCGCAAGAAGCAGACCGTCAGCACGCAGAAGATCAATGCCATGCGCAAGCTGGGCATTGCCGGCGATGCCGAGCTGCACACTTTCGCGGCCGATCTTGGCCTCAAGGCGGACTGAGCGCCCCGCCACTCTACAGCACGCCCTCATGATTCCCGCTCCAGCCTCTCGCGGTAGGCCTGCAGGCAGGCCGACAACGCAGACTGCAGCGTGTCGAGCGTGCCCGGGTCGACCGTACGGCCATCACGCAGCTGCTGCTCAACCTCGCCGCACTGCGCACCCAGCTCCCGTTCGCCGATCATCTGCAGCACGCCCTTGAAGGCATGCACGCGATCCAGCAGGCGCTGCGCATCGTTGTCGCTGCGAGCCTCGGCAATGGCGGCCAGGTCCTTGTCGCCGGTTTCGACGAACAGCCTTCGGATGGCGACAGAGATCCCTCGGGGGCCCCCGGTCTCCGCTACGACCGGCGACTCCTGCACAGGTGGGGCAATCGGCCGCAGTCGTGACAACCCCGCCTCCAGCCGTTCCAGGTTCAGGGGCTTCAGCAGCAGATCGTCGATGCCGGCCGCCAGGCAACGCTCGCGCTCACTGGCCAACGCGGTGGCGGTGATCGCCAGGATCGGCAGCGATTGGCCACGTGCACGCAGTTCCCGCGCCAGCGCGTAGCCATCCATGACGGGCATGTTGATGTCTGTCAGTACCGCCATGAAGGCATTGTCACGCCAGAGGGCCAGTGCTGCCTGGCCATCCTCGGCAACCTCCACCGCGTACCCGAGTTCTTCCAGCTGCTGCTGGATCAGTTCGCGGTTCACCGCGTTGTCTTCCACCAGCAGCACGGTGCCCCGCGACCGCGTGGGTGCTGCCGCGGTTACGGCACGTTCGGCGGCCGGTGCGCCGTCACCTTCCAACGCCAGCAGCAGCGCATCGCTGGCATAGCAGGTGACCTCAACGCGCGTACCGTGTTGCTCCGGCGTCAGCGGGCCCTGCGCATGCGCAAGCACGGTACGCCGATGCAGTGCCTGCAACTGCTGCTCTTCGTCCTCGTTCCATGCCCGGTGATCGCCGACGATCAGCAGCACATCGCCGCTGTCATCCGCATTCGGCCGATCCAGCGCGGTCACGACCGCGCCCCAGGCCTGCAGCACGCGCGTCATTTCGGCGCGCCATTCCGGCGTGGTGGACAACACGGTCACCTGCTGCCCCGCCAGTGCCGCCGTGGCAGGCGGCGCCGCCTGCAGGCGCACCGGCAGGGTCAGGGTGAAGCTGCTGCCCACGCGTTCGGTGCTGTCCACGGCCACCTGCCCGCCCATCGCCTGCGCCAGCTGCTGGCACAGGGCCAGGCCCAGCCCGCTGCCACCGAAACGGCGCGAGACGCTGGCGTCGGCCTGCTGGAACGGCTGGAACAGCTGCGCGGCCTGTTCGGCACTCATGCCGATGCCGGAGTCGATGACTTGCACCCGCAGCACGCTGCCCGCCTCCGCCGGCCGCAGCTCGGCGCGCAGCAGGATTCGCCCGGATTCAGTGAATTTCACCGCATTGCTGACCAGGTTGTTGAGGATCTGGCGGATGCGATGCGCATCACCGATGCATTGGTGGTCCGCCGGCGCTTCCACGGCGTAGTAGAGGCGTACGTTCTTGCGCAGCGCATCGGGCGCGTACAGCAGGGCAACGCTTTCAATCAGCGGGCGCAGCGCGAACGGCGCCGGTTCCACGTCCAGCTGGCCGGCCTCGATCTTGGAGAAGTCCAGCACGTCACTGATGATCCGCATCAACGCATCGGCCGAGAAACGGATGCGATCCAGGCGCTCGCGTTGCCCGGCCTGCAGCGGCGAGCGCGCGAGCAGTTCCAGATGGCCCAGCACACCATTGAGCGGGGTGCGGATCTCATGGCTCATGGTCGCTACGAAGGCGGACTTGGCCCGGTTGGCGGCCTCGGCCGAGTGCCGGGCCGACTCCGAGTCTTCGCGCGCCCGGCGCAGGTTGTCTTCCAGTTCGCGCTGCGCGGTCACGTCACGCATGGCGCAGACCCATACCGGCTGGTCGTGATAGGTGGCACGCGACAGACTGACCTGTAGCTGGCTGCCAGCCCCGCCCTGCTCCGGCGACCATTGCAGCTCCACGATCTCGTCTTCGGCCGCATTGCGCCCCAGCTCCACCAGGCGTGCATACAGCGGCGTAATGCCCTCGTGCCGCGGCGATGCGCCCGCCGTACCGCCCACCAGGTGGCGCGCGGCCTCGTTCTGCAGCAGCGCCGCCCCGCTGTCGCGCGCCAGCAGTGCCAGCCCGATCGGCGCGGTGCCGATGATCACCCGGCTCAGCGCCTCGCTTTCGTACACGCGCGAGGCATCGGCCAGCGCCGGGGTGAACACGCGGCGGTCGATGCGCCGCAGCAGCCACCACAACAGGCCGATGATCAGCAGCGCACTGAGCCAGCGCGCCAGCAGGTAATAGCCTTGGCTGCGCCAGATATCGCCCCAGTCGTAGACATGGCTTAGGGTCCAGTTCACCCCTGGCAGGCTGCAGGTGAGGATGAAACGGCCCTGCACATACTCGCGCTTGGGCTGGCTGGCGGCCGTGCCGCCCAGCGTACCCAGCAGGATGGCCTGATCCTGCGCGGACAGGCCGCCAGTGCTGAACACCACCTGCTGGTTGCTGGACGCCACCAGGTAGCGCCCCTGCTCGCGGGACTGCAGGCGGGCGCGGATGTTGTCGATGGACTCGAACACCACCCGGCGGAAGTACGGGGTGGTGCCCTCGGCCATGGTCACCATGCCGATCAGGGCCGGCTGGCCAGTCAGCGGGTTGGTGCCGTAGTGCGACAGCAGGCGCCCCTCGCGGGAGGCGGCGCGGATCGGGCCCGGCCGTGGCGCCAGTTTGCGGATCTGCGGTTCGTTGCTCAGCAGCCGCGCAAACGCCTGGCGCCGGGTCGGTACACCCAGCATCTGCAGCAGCTGGGCCTCGTCACGCACATTGGCCACCGCCACCAGCCGCCCCTGCGGCTCGTAGGCGTACATCAGCACCGGACCACCTGCGTCCTGGGCGGTGATCGAATCTGCGGTATAGGCGGAATAGATATCGACCATGCCGAGGTAGGCACGCAGCTCGGCCTCGGGCAGCGGGTTGTCGCGCGCGCCAAGCACCAGCCATGGCACGGCGGTACGGCCCTGGGCACGCACCACCACCTCGTCACCCTGGCCGTGGAAGCGCTCGGCCAAGGGTGTTCCCACGTGCTGCAGGGCCGGGCGCTGGTCGCGCCACAGCACGTCGTTGCCATTGATGGATGTGGCGTACGCACGGTCGCGCTGGAACAGGAAATAGTCCACCGCGGCGCGCGCTTCGCCGAAGGACTGCCGTTCGCGCGCGTGGAACTCTTCCACATCGGCCACCGAACTGACCAGTGTGGCCAGCAGCACCAGCACCGCGATCAGGACACCGCCGCCCAGAAGCAGGCGCCGCCGCAACCGGCGCAGGTCGTCCAGGCGTGCGGCCGCCCGGCCCGTACCGTCTGCGGTGTCGGCGTCTGCCATGACCTTGATCCTCAGCTGAGTGCACATGCAATTTATCCGATTGCGCCAACAACTGACGTATTCGACTCTGCGAGGCCGGGGCCTGCCGTCAGTGCCTGGCGCAGGGCCTCGCTGGCGTAACAGGACACTTCAACGCCACGGGGCAAGCGGTGGGGTCGCAAAGGTCCCTCCCGACCGACCCAGACCAGTGGGTGGCCCGCGTCCTGCACGGCCTTCAGCCCTGCTGGGGAAGGCTCGAAGACCACCACCGGCGTGCCTGCGCGCAGATCACCCAGGCCACCCTCGGTGCCCGGACAAAGCAGCCTGACCTGCCCGCCCCAGCCGCGCAGCCGGCGTTCCAGTTCACCGCGCCAGGGCCCTGCGGCGGCCAGCAGTCCAATCTCGCGGCCAAACAGGGGCAGTGCTGGTGGTGTGGTGATCGAGGTCAACAGGGGCACTTCGAATACGAAGCGGCTGCCGACACCCGTGGTGCTCTCTACCCAGATGCGCCCTTGCATGCGCTCGCACAGCTGTTGGCACAGGGCCAGGCCCAGGCCTGAACCGCCAAAGCGCGACAGGATGCTGGCGTCGGCCTGCATGAACGGCTGGAACAGGCGCTCGCACTCGGCTGCGGTCAAGCCGATTCCTGAGTCGGTCACGTCCAGGCGCAGCCGCGCCTGCCCTCCCTCGCGGCGGCAGGCCAGCCGCAGCTGCACGCGGCCAGAGGCCGTGAATTTCAGCGCGTTGCTGGCCAGGTTGCGCAGCACCCGTTCAATCGCCGCCATCGGTGCCACGGCCACCTCCGGCACCTCCGGGTCCACCACGCAGTCCAGCTGCAGGCCCTTGGCCTGCGCCATTGGCGCATACAGCACCGCCACCCGTTCCAGCAGCGCCGCCGGCGCGAACCGCTCGGGGTTGAGCGTCCATTGCCCGGACTCGATGCGAGACAGGTCCAGCACGTCGGTGATGATGTCCATCAGCGAGTCGGCTGACTGGCGCAGGCGGATCACCCGTTCCAGCTGTTCCGGATGCAGCGCCGCACGGGCCAGCAGCTCCAGATGGCCGATGATGCCGTGCAGCGGGGTACGAATCTCGTGGCTCATCGCGGCAACAAAATGCGACTTGGCCTGGCTGCAACGCTCGGCCTCGCGGGTGCGCTCCTCCTGCTCCCGAAGCGTATGCACCTGATCGGTCACGTCTTCCACCACCAACAGCACACTGCCCGGCCAGGTGCGGCCACCCGGCCGCAAGCGGGCGCGATGGTGCCGCAACTGGCGTGCGTCGTGGATCGAGGGTAGCTCGCTGTCGATCAGACCCGCAGCGGCAGGATCGTTGCGTAGTGCCGCTTCACACAATCGCGGCAACAGGCGGGCGCCTGTCCCCAGGTCCATGCGGCGCAGCGTTCCGTTCTGGTCCTGTACCGCGCCGCTGCGTGCGTCCAGCAGTGCCACACCCACAGGCAGGTGTTCGAGCAGCTGCTGCAGGCGTTCATCGCGCGCGTAGATGTGCTGTACCTGCTCCAGCGCCGGCGTGTACATGCGTCGATGCAGCCATATCAGCAAGGCCCACAACAGCGCCAGCGCCGCCATCAACAACAGGCCACCGGCCACCAGCACCGGCGCGATGCCCTGCAGGATGTCGCGCCAGCAGTAGGTCTCCACCAGCGTCCACGGCGTGCCGGCCACACCCAGCGCCAGGGTAAACCGGCCCTCATGGAAGCGCGCCCGGGTGGCATCGCCCAACAGCACCCAGTCGCCCTCGGACAGCGGCGACTGCGGGGCGGCGCCCGGCTCGCTGGACGCCAGCACGCGCATTCCGTCGCGGTCCACCAGCGTGATATGCCCCTGGCTGTTGCGCCGGAGCAGCGCCTGCAATCGCTCGATCGGCTCGTAGGCAACGAAGGTCGCAATGGGCGAGGCCCCGTCCAGGGCCTGGAACACCGATACCAGCGACGGCTCACCGCTGATCGGGTGGCGCGCGAACGAGCGCCTTGGCTGGCCACGCTGGGTCACGCTTTCCAGCAGCGGCACCTGGTCATGGCTGGAGGCCGGTGCCAGCAGTTGTGCCGGTGCACGCAGATGTTCGAACACCTGCTGCCGGGAGTCGACCGCCAGCGCGTCCATCAGGCTGCGCTCGGTCAGGCCCCTGTCCAGTGACAGGTACTGGCCACTGGGATCGAAGAAATAGGAGGCACTGGCGGGCTCACCGTCGGTGGTGCTGGCGGTCAGGCGCTGGATCAACGACACCGCCGCACTCAACTGCAGATACCGCTGGAGTTCGGCGGCTGGCCAGTCAGCCGTGGCAAGACCCAGCGCCATCTGCGGGCGGCTGCGGTCATCGGCGACCACCATCAGCCGCTGGCCGCCCTCGAGGTAGGCCCGGCGCATGGCCTGCGGCGGCGTATCGCCCAGTGAGATATTGCGCCCCCACGCGTAGCCCGCCATGTTGGCCACGCGCGCGTAGCTGGCATCCTGCCGCGCCAACTGGATCTGCAGTGCATTGTGCGCGCGGCGGAAATCGGCAATCCGACGTGCTTCGAACCGGTTCACCTGCACCACCAGCAAAGTGATCAGCACGCTGATCGAGAGCAGGCTGAGCACGGCACCGCAGGCCAGCATCAGCCGGCGCGGGTAGCGCTTCAGCGCACGCAGCTCATCGGCATCGGTGGCAGCTGCACGTGCACCTGGAAGGGCGCGGAACGGATCAGCAGCAGTGGAAGGAGCAGGGGGGCGCATGAGCGTGGCCAGGGGCGACCGGAGCGTTTGGGTGGATGAAGAGCATGCAAGCCGGTGTTCGCCGCAGATGTAGGACGATGTCCAAAAGAGCCGGATGCGGTGTCGCATTCGTCCTGATGTGAACGCCACATTTCGAACTTGTCCGGTTCTTCCCCATGGCGACGTTGCCGAAGCTGGGTTCCTCTGTGAAGAAGGGCCACGCAATGACGTCACGACGACTGGGAGAACTGCTGTGGGCGCTGCGCCTGATCGGCCACCATGCCGGGCTGGAAGCGGGCTGCGCGGCGGCAGCCGTGCTGCCGCTGCGGGTGCACGCCCGGCTGGCGGAGTGCGCTTTCCGGCAGTTCGGGCCCTGGCTGTGCAGGCAGCGCCTGAACCGCACGCGGCACGCCCTGCTCCGCCTGGGCTGCCCCCCCGAACATGCTGCCAACCTGGCCCCGCACGTGCTCGCACGAGACTGGCTGCGCCGTGTCACCCGCAAGCGGCTGCATGCACTGCCTTTCGATGCACAACAGCAGTGGCTGCGCGGCATGCTCTGGCGTGATCCGCAGGCGCTGTGGGCCGCCGCCGGCGGGCGGCGCCGCGTGGTCTGCCTGCTGCCCAGTGGTGACCCGGAGCTGGCGATGGCTGCCCTGCTCGATCGCCCCGGCGCGCCCGCACACTACTTCCTCAACAGCCCCCATCGCGAGAACTCGCCGCCACATCGCGCGTTGAAGCAGCTGCAGCGCCGCGGCCACAGGCTGGACATCGGCCAGCCAGGCCAACACGGACGCGCATGGCGTCAGCTTCGACAAGGCGCGACCGTGCTGACCGTGCTGGGCCCGGAGCTGCTGGTGGCATCGTCGCCGGAACCGGCGCCGATCCGCCTGGCACGCCTGGCCGGGGTGCCGCTGATGCTGCTCGGACATCGCCAGGAGACGTCCGACGTCGGCACTGTGCACGTGCTGCGCGAATTTGCCCCGCACGAACTGCACGCCGGCACGCATGCCCTCCAGAGCGTGGCGCGCGCCTTCCTGGCCGATGCGCCGCACGACTGGCCGGATCTGGACCGGTAAAATGCAACGGCCGCAGCGTTGCCACTGCGGCCGCGGCTGCCCTTGAGCCGTGGCGTCAGGCCAGGATCAGAGCGACATTGATGTTGTTGCGGGTGGCGTGCGAATAGGGGCACACCACGTGTGCCTTGCGCACCAGGTCGTCGGCCACTTCACGGTTGACGCCCGGCAGCGATACGGTCAGGGCGACGTCGATGGCAAAGCCGGTGCTGACCGCGCCGATGCCCACGCGGCCGGTGACTGCCGCAGTGTCCGGAAGGGCCACGTGTTCCTGCCCGGCCACATAGCGCAGTGCGCCCAGGAAGCAGGCCGAATAGCCGGCGGCGAACAGCTGCTCCGGGTTGGTACCCGTGCCACCGGTACCACCCAGCTCCTTCGGCGTGGACAGCACGATGTCGAGCGACCTGTCAGACGACGTGGCATGACCCTCGCGGCCGCCGATAGCGGTGGCCTGGGCGGTGTAAAGGATCGATTCAATGCTCATGGAAGCTCCAATCAGAAAGGGTGGTCAGGTGCCCGCACATGCGGCACCCCTGCATCCTGTAGGGTGATACCCGGCACTTCCATCGGACAGCGACGATTGCCAATGCGTGGTGCGTCGACCTGCAATGGCCGTAGAGACAGCACGCATTGCTCATCCCGGATGGATGGCCTGGCAAAGAACACGCGTCAGCCCGTGCCGTGCCCCTTGCTGCAGCGCTATGCTGCCCGAAGTCCCTGAAGGCACCTGCCATGCGCTCTCTCTACCCCGCCATCGAGCCCTACCGCCAGTTCACCCTGCAGGTGAGCGATCTGCACACGCTGCACATCGAAGAGTGCGGCACGCCGGAGGGAATCCCGGTGGTGTACCTGCACGGTGGCCCGGGCGCTGGCATTTCACCCACCCATCGCCGCTTCTTCGACCCGGCGCGCTACCGCATCGTGCTGATCGACCAGCGTGGCAGCGGCCGCTCCACGCCGTTTGGCGAACTGCGCGACAACACCACGCAGGACCTGGTGGCCGACATCGAGAAGGTGCGCGAGCACCTCGGCATCGAGCGTTGGTTGGTCTACGGCGGCTCCTGGGGTTCGACGCTGTCGCTGGCCTATGCACAGGCACATCCCGAGCGCGCCACGGGCCTGATCGTGCGTGGTGTGTTCCTCGGTCGTGAGATCGAGAACCGCTGGTTCGCCGAGGCCGATGGCGGTGCGCGCTGGATCTTCCCGGAGCGCTGGGACCGCTATGAGGCTTATATCCCGGAAGCCGAGCGTGGCGACATGATCGCGGCCTACTGGACGCGCATGGATGGCCCGGATCAGTCAACCCGCATCGAAGCCGCGCAGGCCTGGTTGGGCTGGGAAGACAACGCCGCCACCCTGCAGCACGACGTGGATGCGCAATCCACCGATGATCCGCTGGATACGCTGGCCAAGGCTCGTATTGAAGCGCACTACTTCCGCAACGGCATCTTCCTGGAGCCCGACCAGCTGCTGCGCAACATCAATCGCATCCGCCATCTGCCCTGCGTGATCGTGCAGGGGCGCTACGACATCATCTGCCCGCCGCGCAGCGCCTGGGATCTGGCCAAGGCGTGGCCGGAAGCCCGGCTGGAGATGGTGACCTCCGGCCACAGCGCGAACGAGCCGGCCACGGTGGATGCGCTGGTGCGGGCGACGGACGCCTTTGCCGACCGTTTCTGAGCAGATGGTAGTGCCGGCCGCTGGCCGGCATGCCACCGTTCGAGGGTTGCGTCGACTCCGCGCAATCGCTGCTGCGCGGCCCGGTGAATGGCGGCCCACCGGCAACGGCCCACGGCCCCATTCTTCGCAGCCCGCTTACAGCCCCGCGCAGAAGATCCGGCGGTGACCACCGCACCGGTGGTTCGCCCTTTCCTCAGGAGCACACCATGACCGGTTATCGCTGCCTTCCCATCGCTCTCTCGCTATGTGGGGGCCTGCTGCTGGGCGCCTGTTCCAATCCCCAGGAGGCCAGCAAGGCCACCGCCGCCGAGGACGTGACAGAAGTAAGGCTCATCCCTGCCTACGAATCGCTGGACAAGGACAAGGACGGCATCGTCACGCTGGCCGAGGTGGATGCCGTGGCACCGGACTGGGCCGAACGACTGCACGCCTGCGACACCGACCGCAACAAGACGCTGAGCCGCGGCGAGTACGACGTGTGCAAGCAGACCAGCGCTTCGCATTGATCCATCATTGAGCCCTCGACTGGCGCTGCGCATGCCGGCTATACCAAGGTATAGCCGGGCTAACCCACGAGCCTCTAGGCCTGCCCCATTCAGGGGCGGACAATAGCGCCACTGGCCAGGGCAACCCTGGCTGGCACCCTCCCCTCATGGAGACGCAGATGGACCCCGACCCTGCCGGGTGCGCCGCGCCCCGGATGACCGCTTGTTGCCTGTTCCTGGCGCCTGCCCGCCGGTCCCTGCCTGCCTGAGTGACGGGGGACCGCCAGGCGCCGCCTGTCTGGAGATCGCCCCATGTCCTACAAGATCCTCTACATCACCCTGCGCCGCCTGATCGGCGAGCGCGATGTCGCCGCCCTGCGCAGCCAGCTGCTGCAGCACGGCCCCGTGATGTTCGCCCGTTCGCTGTCACTCGGTTCGCCGCGCGTGGTGGCCGACGCGCTGTCGCTGCTGCCGATCAGCGAGCGCATCACCGTGCTGCGCCACCTGCCCTATCCCCTGCGCGATGCAATGAAGCCGCTGTGCATCGGCGGCAGCCAGCGCCTGCACATGCAGCCGTGGTCGCCGGCAGTGCTGGCGATGCGCCACGCCTGATCTGCCTCACTCATTCCGTTCGTGTCCCGGCTGCGGCCGGCTCTGACATTCGAGGAGCGTCCCATGAGCCTGCTCAATGCCTGGTTCAACGCCTTCCTGCGCAGCCGTCGCGCAGGCAACCTGTTCCGCCGCCGCGCGATGCCCGAAGCCGGGTTTGGCCCGGGCAGCGCCGAAGCGGCGCCGTTCGCGCTCACCACCGGCCTGGTCACCCTTGCCCAGCAGGATGAAACCCAGCTGCTGACCACCTTGGAATCGCATGCCGATGGCCTCAGCCCGCATGAGGCCGAGGAGCGACTGGCCACGCTCGGCCCCAACGAGGTGGATCACGAAAAGCCGCTGCCGTGGTGGCGCCATCTGTGGCAGTGCTACCGCAATCCGTTCAACCTGCTGCTGACCGTGCTGGCGGCGGTGTCCTGGCTGACCGAGGACATCAAGGCGACGATCGTGATTGGCGCGATGGTGCTGTTGTCGACGCTGATCCGCTTCGTGCAGGAAGGTCGCTCGAACCGCGCCGCCGAGCGACTGAAGGCATTGGTCGGCAATACCGCACGCGTGCTGCGCCGCAATCCGGGCACCGAGGCTGCGGATGTGGCCGACCAGTACTTCGGCGCGCACCTGCACAGCCGGCGCCCGGCGCGCCTGCTGGACCTGCCGATCCGCGAACTGGTGCCCGGTGACCACATCGTGCTGTCGGCCGGCGACATGATTCCGGCCGATTGCCGCGTGCTGACCGCCAAGGACCTGTTCGTGGCGCAGGCGGCGATGACCGGCGAATCGCTGCCGGTGGAAAAGTTCGCATACCCCGGCGATGGCCTGGCTGGCCTGCTGGAACAGCACAACCTGCTGTTCATGGGCACCAACGTGGTGTCCGGCACCGCCGCTGCCGTGGTGCTGGCCACCGGCAACCGCACCTATTTCGGCACGCTGGCCCTGCGCAGCACGGCCACCGACCGTGCACCGACCGCGTTCCAGGCCGGCGTCAACAGTGTCAGCTGGCTGCTGATCCGCTTCGCGCTGGTGATGGTGCCGTTCGTGCTGCTGATCAACGGCTGGACCAAGGGCGACTGGACCGACGCATTCCTGTTCGCGCTGTCGGTGGCGGTGGGCCTGACGCCGGAAATGCTGCCGATGATCGTTACCTCCACCCTGGCCAAGGGTGCGGTGCTGCTGTCGCGGCGCAAGGTGATCGTCAAGCGCCTGGATGCCATCCAGAACTTCGGCGCGATGGAAGTGCTGTGCACCGACAAGACCGGCACCCTCACCCAGGACAGGATCGCGCTGGAGCGTCATACCGATGTGTTCGGCCAGGATTCGGAAGACGTGCTGAAGTTCGCCTATCTCAACAGCCACTTCCAGACCGGGCTGATCAACCTGCTGGACCGTGCAGTGCTGGAGCACGTGGAGCTGCAAAGCTCGCTGCGGCTGTCGCAGGACTACCACAAGGTGGATGAGATCCCGTTCGACTTCGAGCGCCGCCGCATGTCGGTGGTGGTGTCCGAGCGCGAGGACCATCATGAGCTGATCTGCAAGGGCGCGGTGGAGGAGATGCTGGCGGTGTGCAGCACCGTGCGCGAGAACGGCCAGGACATGCCGCTGGATGAACATCGCCTGGCCCGCGTGCGGCAGACCACCGAAGAGCTGAACGAACAGGGCCTGCGCGTGGTGGCGGTGGCGATGAAGGAGACCGCCGCGAGCCAGACCACCTATTCGCAGGCCGACGAATGTAGCCTGACCCTGGTCGGCTACGTCGCCTTCCTGGACCCGCCGAAGGAATCGGCAGCGCAGGCGCTGCAGGCGCTGGCTGCGCATGGCGTGGAGGTCAAGGTGTTCACCGGCGACAACGAACTGGTGACCGCCCGCGTCTGCGCGCAGGTGGGGCTGGACGCCGATACCATCCTGACCGGTCCGCAGATCGAGCGCATGGATGACGGCGCGTTGTCGCGGGCACTGCACCACCACCGCGTGTTCGCGCGGCTGACGCCGCTGCACAAGGAACGGCTGGTACGCGAGCTGCGCGCCAAGGGCAAGGTGGTCGGCTTCCTCGGTGACGGCATCAACGATGCCCCGGCACTGCGTGCGGCCGATATCGGCATCAGCGTGGACAGTGCAGTGGACATCGCCAAGGAGGCGGCTGACATCATCCTGCTGGAAAAGAACCTGATGGTGCTGGAGGAAGGTGTCATCCAGGGCCGGCGCACGTTCAACAACATGCTGAAGTACATCCGCATGACCGCCAGCTCCAACTTCGGCAACGTGTTCTCGGTGCTGGTGGCCTCGGCCTTCCTGCCGTTCCTGCCGATGCTGCCGCTGCAGCTGCTGGTGCAGAATCTGCTGTACGACATCTCGCAGATCGCCATTCCTTTCGACAACGTGGATGAGGAACTGGTACGCAAGCCGCTGAAGTGGAACCCGGCGGACATCGGCCGCTTCATGGTGTTCTTCGGGCCGATCAGCTCGCTCTTCGACCTGACCTGTTTCGCGCTGATGT
Organism: Stenotrophomonas maltophilia group sp. LNF247; assembly: GCF_054083135.1. NCBI lineage: Bacteria > Pseudomonadati > Pseudomonadota > Gammaproteobacteria > Lysobacterales > Lysobacteraceae > Stenotrophomonas > Stenotrophomonas maltophilia group sp. LNF247. Next base: position 165,417 of record NZ_JBSRQL010000001.1, on the reverse strand, counting down.
GGTACGTGTTCGATGCGCGCACCGCCGGCGACCAGAGCCTGTTCCAGTCCGGCTGGTTCGTGGTCGGCCTGCTGACCCAGACCCTGATCGTGCACATGATCCGTACGCCGAAGGTACCGTTCCTGCAGAGCATCGCCGCGCCGCCACTGCTGCTGATGACCGGCCTGATCATGGCCATCGGCGTGGCTCTGCCAATGAGCCCGCTGGCCGGTTACTTCAAGCTGCAGGCGCTGCCGGCTGGCTACTGGCCGTTCCTGGTGGCGATCCTGTTCGGCTATGCGGTGCTGACCACCGCGCTGAAGAAGTTCTACATCCGCCGGTACGGCTGGCAGTAAACGCCCGCCGCTTGTCCAGGGAGAAACACAATGGACATCAATCCCAACCTGCCGGCCTTCAACGCCGGCGCGACCTTGAGCTCGCTGATCAGCCTGTCGGTGGCGTTCGTGCTGGGCACGGTCATCGGCCTGGAGCGGCAGCTGCGCCAGCGCACCGCAGGCCTGCGCACCAACACGCTGGTGGCGGTGGGCGCGGCAGTCTTCGTCGATCTGGCGGTGCGCTTCCATGACCTGTACGGTGGTCCACCCTCGCCGCTGCATGTGGTGGCCTATGTGATCTCCGGCGTCGGCTTCCTCGGCGCCGGTGCGATCATGAAGGACGGCGCCCAGGTGTCCGGCCTGAACACCGCCGCCACCCTGTGGGGCTCGGCGGCGGTGGGTGCGTGTGCCGGCATCAAGCTGCTGCCCGAAGCGGTGCTGGCGGCAGTGTTCGTGCTGGCCGCCAACACCCTGCTGCGGCCGGTGGTGAACCGCATCCAGCGGCAGCCGCTGCCGGAAGCGTTCAGCGAGGCGACCTATGCGATCAACGTGGTCTGCCAGCGCGAGCAGCAGGCCGAGGTACTGGACCGGCTGTTGCTGCTACTTGAGCAGGCGCAGTACCCGGTGCGCGCGGTGGACCAGCGGCCATTCGGCGAGCGTGACGTGGAGATCGAAGCGGTGCTGTATGCCACCACGGTGGATGCCGGTGAGCTCGATGCCGTGCTGGCCACGCTGGCGACCACGCCCGGTGTGCTGCAGGGCTTCTGGAACGCCAGCCTTGAGGAGTAGTGCCGGCCGCCGGCCGGCAACCCCATGATCCCCGGACGCACCGCGCATCGCTTTGGTGGGTGCCGACCGTTGGTCGGCACAAACCCTCATCGCCCCCGCCATTCACTTGCTGTGCCGACCAACGGTCGGCACCTACCAGGAGTCGGCACCCACCGCACGAGAGCACGCCGACCAAGGTCGGCATCCAACGGTGATGGCTTTGCTATCCTTTTCCCCCACGCAAGGGAGCTCCCCGATGCCATCGCTGTCGCCCCGCCGCCCGCTGGTGCTGCTGGCCCTGATCGTCGTGATGGCGGCGATCTTCCTGATCGACACCGTCACCGATTATGCGGTTGCCGCGGCCTGCTTCTATGCAGCGGTCATCCTTGCGGCGTCGCGCGTGCTGGGCGCGCGCGGGCTGATCACCCTGGCCATCGCCTGCATCGCGCTGACCGGGTTGAGCTTCTTCCTGACCCGCTTCGGCACCTACCGCATCGGCCTGGTCAACTCGGTGATCGGCATGCTGGTGATCGGCATCACCACCTATCTCGCTCTGAACATGGAAGCGGCCAAGGCCGCAGTGCAGGAAGCGCAGGGCCGCCTGCTGCGGGTGGCACGCGCGTCCACCGTGGGCGAGCTCACCACCTCCATCGCCCATGAAGTCAACCAGCCACTGGCCGCAATCGCCAGCAGCGCCGAAGCCTGCCAGCGCTGGCTGGCGCAGGACCCGCCGAACGTGGACAAGGCCCGGCAGACCGTGGCCCGCATCCTCGCCGACGCGCACCGCGCCGGTGACGTGATCGCCCGCATCCGCGGCCTGACCCAGGGCGCGGCACCGGAACGACGCGCCTTCGACCTGAACCAGGCGGTGGAGGAAATGCTGGCGCTGTCGCGCAGCGAACTGAACCGGCATGGCGTGGCCGTAGCCCTGCTGCTGGACCCCGACCTGCCACAGGTACACGCCGACCGCGTGCAGGTGCAGCAGGTGATCGGCAACCTGATCCTCAATGCAGTGGATGCAATGGAAGCCATACCCGCAGGCGACCGGCGTCTGTCGCTGCTGACCCGGCGCGACGGCCAGCGTGTCAGCCTCAGCGTACGCGACCGTGGCGTCGGCCTGCCCGCCGACCATCCCGAACGCGTCTTCGATGCGTTCTGGACCACCAAGTCACACGGGCTGGGCCTGGGCCTCAGCCTGAGCCGTTCGATGATCGAAGCCAACGACGGCCAGATCCGCGCCGAACGGCCGGCAGGCGGCGGTGCCTGCTTCGTGTTCGACCTGCCCATCGTCACGGATGCCCAACATGCGTAGGCCCGCTACCCCTGCCGTCGATCCGGCACCCATCGTGTATGTGGTCGACGACGATCCGTCGGTGCGCGCGGCGCTGGAAGACCTGCTGGCATCGATGGGCTTGCGGGTGCACGCCTTTGCATCGACCCAGGCGTTCCTTGAACACGACCTGGTAGACGCACCGGCCTGCCTGGTGCTGGACGTGCGCATGCCCGGCCAGAGCGGCCTGGAATTCCACCGCACGATGGGCAACCATGGGTTGCGGCTGCCGGTGGTGTTCATCACCGGCCACGGCGACATCGCCATGGGTGTCAACGCAATCAAGGACGGCGCCATCGAATTCCTGACCAAGCCCTTCCGTGACCAGGAGCTGCTCGATGCCATCCACAGGGGCATCGAGATCGACCGCCAGCGCCGCCGCGACGGCGACGTGCTGGGCGCCCTGCAGCAGCGCTGGGATTCATTGAGCGCGGGCGAGCGCGAGGTGGTCGATGGCGTGGTGCGCGGCCGCCTCAACAAGCAGATCGCCGCTGACCTCGGGGTCAGCGAGATCACGGTCAAGGTGCGTCGTGCGCAGGTGATGCGCAAGATGGGCGCGCGCACCCTGGTTGACCTGGTACGCATGTACGACCGCCTGCAGGCGGGGACGCCATGAACGCCTACGTCGCCTTGCTGCGCGCGGTCAACGTCGGCGGCACCGGCAAGCTGCCGATGCGCGAACTGGTGGAGATGTGCGAGGACGCAGGCTTCGCCGATGTCCGCACCTACATCGCCAGCGGCAACGTGGTGTTCCGCACCTCGCTCGACGAGGCGGGCGTGCGCCAGGCCCTCGGCGAGCGGCTCAAGGTCTATGCTGGCAAGCCGGTGGGCGTGCTGGTGCGCTCGGCCAACGAGATCGCCGGCGTGGTGGCGCGCAATCCGTTTCCGCAGGCCGCCGGTAACCGTGTGGTGGCATTGTTCCTCGATGCCAGCCTCCCCGCCGATCCCTTGGACGGCGTGACCGGCCGGCGTGACGAACAGCTCGCACTCGGCACGCGCGAGATCTTCGTTCATTACGGTGCTGGCATGGCCGACTCGCGCCTGCGGATGCCCTATGCCCAGCAAGGCACTGCCCGCAACATGAACACGGTGGGCAAGCTTGCCGCGATGGTCGCCGCGTTGGCCTAGCCTGCCAGCATTTCTTGTGCAGCGGTGCTGAAGTCGAGTGTCAGTTGACTGCTCGGCGCTTGCGCTCGATGGCGGCTGGAGCGCTTTGCTGACGCAACGGATCACGCCCGCTGCAGGCGACGCTTCAACCGCGTATCCATCAACCCCACGGCCAGCAGCACCGCACTGGTCAGCCAACCGGCGGCCAGCAGATGGCTGTGCGGCAAGACCACGCCCAACACGACCAGCGCCATGGCACCGAACAGATGCGAATACGGGGCGCGCCCGTACACAACGCGCTTGTAGAGGGCGCTGCCAAGCAGGTAGATCAACGGCCCGGCGGCCAGCACCGCTGCATACACCGGCGTCACCGCCGCTTCCGGGTGATCCATCACCAGGTCGTTGCCCACCGCGGTGGCGATGATGCCGGCGATCAGCAATGCATGCACATAATGGAAGTTGGCCCCCATCCGTCCGGGGTCTTCCGCGTGGGTGATGGCCTCTGTGGCATCGTGGCTGGAGATGCCGAAGTACAGCCACCACATGGCAATCGTGCCGGCGAAGGTGGCCAGCACCGCCGATACCACTTCAAGGTCCCAGTGCTCGACGTCGCTGAGCACACCCCCGGTGGCCAGCAACGTCTCACCCAGTGCGACGATGACGAACAGCTGGCAGCGTTCGGCCAGGTGCCCCCCCTCAATGGTCCAGTCGCGAGTGTGCGAACGACCCATGCCCGGGAACGCGAAGCCAAACATCGGCGAGATGTATTCGCAGGCCACCGCCATCGCCCACAGTGCCAGCCGCAGGTGGCCCTCGGCCGCCGCGCCGGCCAGCCAGAAGCAGGCCGACACGCTGACCCAGGCCAGCATGCGGCGGAAGTTCGGAGCCAACGGATGGTTGCGGCCGACCTCCAGCAACACGAACGCGGTGCGTCCGACCTGCATCGTGGCGTACGCCCCGGCGAAGATCCACGCACGATCGGCGAATGCCTCGGGAATGGACGAGGACATCAACAACGCCAGCAGCATGGTGGCGAACATCAGGCCCCGGATGCGCGGCGCCTCCGGGTCGAACCAGTTGCTGACCCAGCACGCGTATTGCCAGCCGAGCCAGACCGCGAACCACAGCACCAGGGTCTGCAGCACGCCGGCCAGGTCCAGGTGATGCAGCAGATGGTGGCTGAGCTGGGTGACCGCGAACACGTAGACCAGGTCGAAGAACAGTTCTTCGTAGGTCACGCGGGCATGATGGCCATCGCGGTGGCGCAGCGCGGGCAGGCGCAGTCGGGTACTCATGCAACTCCTTCAGCGCGCCAGGCGCCAGTACAGGAAACCGGCCAGCAGCGACGGCACGGCGAACACCAGCAGCAGGATCGGCAGCTCTTCGCGTACTGCGTAACCGGCCCTGCTGACCCCCACCCACATGTTGGCCACGGCCACCAGAAGCCAGGTGGCGATGAAGGCGATCAGCGCCGTGGGCAGCTGCGAGGTGCCCACGCTCCAGAGGCGGCCAAACAGCAGGAACACCCCTAGCAGGAGCACGCCACCCAGCATCACCATGAGCACATGCATGGTCCACCTCCTTGAGACTGAAAGCAGGCTAGCCCCGGCCGATTCTGCGCTCCAGCCTGTGGAGATGGATTCACAATCCACAGCAAGCGAACAATCCCTGCATCGACTGCGGCGGAGCTTATCGCAGCCATGAATTATTCGCGAAACGGCCCGCCCAGGGTACGTGCTAGCTTCATCGGCCCCAGTCCAGACACCTTTCTGCCATGCGCCTCTGCCTGACTACCCTCGCCCTGGCTGCCACGCTTGCCTTTGATGTCACTGCCGCCGACGAACCGCTGCCCCAGCTCCGGGCCTACACGGTGGACAGTTCATGGCTGCAGCCGATGGCACCGCTGCAGATTGCCGACCACACCTGGCAGATCGGCACCGAGGACCTGACCGCGCTACTGGTGCAGACCGCCGACGGTGCGGTGCTGCTTGACGGCGGCATGCCGCAGATGGCCGGTCACCTGCTGGACAACATGAAGCTGCGCGGCGTGGCCCCGCAGGACCTGCGATTGGTCCTGCTCAGCCATGCGCACGCCGACCACGCCGGCCCGGTCGCCGAGCTCAAGCGTCGCACCGGCGCGCATGTGGCGGCCAATGCAGAAACGGCGGTGCTGCTGGCGCGCGGTGGCAGCAACGACCTGCACTTTGGCGACAGCATCACCTTTCCGCCGGTCAGCACCGACCGCATCATCATGGATGGCGAGGTGGTCAACGTGGGCGGCATCGCGTTCACCGCGCACTTCATGCCGGGACACACCCCGGGCAGCACTGCCTGGACCTGGACCGATACCCGCGATGGCAAGCCGGTGCGCATCGCCTATGCCGACAGCCTGAGCGCGCCGGGCTACCAGCTCCAGGGCAACGCCCGCTATCCCCGCCTGGTCCAGGACTACCGACGTAGCTTCGCCATGGTGCGCGGCCTGCCCTGCGACCTGTTGCTGACTCCGCATCCGGGCGCCGGCAACTGGAACTATGCTGCTGGCAGCAACGCCAGCGAGAAGGTACTGAGCTGCAAAGCCTACGCGGATGCGGCCGAGAAGAAGTTCGACGCCCAGTTGGCCAAGGAAACGGCCACGGCACGCTGATCCTGTAGAGCCGAGCCCATGCTCGGCTTGCCGGCCAAACACAGCCGAGCATAGGCTCGGCTCTACACAAGACGCGTCGGAGAGTGCCGGTCAGGACGACCGGCACCCTCCGTCCATCAGCCGCCCTGACCGTGCTGGGCAAACGGCTCGGTGCTGCCGTCGGTGCGCACCAGCTCGACGGTGTACGGCTGCACGTAGCCGTCCGGCATTTCCATGCCCGGCGAACCGGCTGGCATGCCGGGCAGCACCAGCCCGCGCGCGGCCGGGCGTTCGGCCAGCAGGCGCTTGATGTCCTCGGCCGGGATGTGACCCTCGACCACGTAACCGCCGATCTCGGCGGTATGGCAGGAGGCCTTGCCGACCGGCACGCCCAGGCGGACCTTGATTGGATTCATGTCATCGGTGTCGCGCACATCGACCTGGAAGCCGGCGGCCTTCAGGTGGTCGACCCAGATGCCGCAGCAACCGCAGCTGGCGGTCTTGTGCACGATGGCGACCGGCAAGGCTGGATCGATCTTGGCCGGGCTGGCCTGGGCCGGTGCCGGTGCTTCGCTGGCGACCGGTGCCGCGGAGGATTCTTCGGCGGCACGAGCGCAGGCGGTCGTGGCCAGCACGGTGCCCAGCAGCAGGCCGAGGGAAAGAGTACGGTTCATTGAGTGATTCCTTTGCAGAGGCGGGCAAAGCGGCCCGCCACCCACGCATTGAAGGCGCAGGTAGCGTTGAGAGAAAGTCGAACAGTCATGGCAGGCGCTTGAGGCCTGCAGGAATTCACGCGATGGGGGGACGCAACGGATCCGGCATCAACGGGGGCGCGCGTTGCTGGCTACTGGCTGGAGCGGGCGCCTCGCGCCAAAGGGAGGCTGGTGTCCCGTTCAGCGTTGCCAACATGCCCAAGCACGCCGGCGGGCATTCGCACTGGCCACTCTGGCAAGCCGCCGGACCTGCATCATCGCAACACCCCGCCGAAGCTATCCCGGCCGAGTGCGGTGCCACGCAATGGTCCTGGCTGGCCGGACCGCTGTAGGAAGACGCGGCGAGCGCCAGCGCCGGTGCATTCAGCACCAGGGCAACAAGCAGCATCCATCGCAGCAGCAGGCCAGGCAGGTTCACCCGCCGATGATAGCCGATGCACAACTGCACAGCATGGGGTGGCAGCGCCCACGCCCGCCTGGCAGCCACGCTGCCGACTTGCGCGACGGCCCCTGCTATGGCGAGATGGCGATCGTGGCCCACTGCCTTGCCATGCCCCTGTCCCTGACACGGAGTTTCTCCCATGAATGGATTCATGCGAACACTGCTTGTGATGCTGTTGTTGTCGTGCGCGACCATCGCCCACGCCGGTGCATCCGGTGAAGATGAAGCAAGCGAACGCGCCGAAGTCTCCCGGCAGGCAAAGCAACTGCTGGAGAAGCAGGATTTCGCCAGACTGGAGCAACTCGCCAGTCGTTACCGGGATACGGATCGCTACTTCAGCAGCGGTGTCTGGAAGCTCTCGGCGTACTACGTTGGCATCGGCTATGCCTTCAGCATGAGCAACCGTGACCCGGCCTACTGGCAGGGTCGCGAGAAACTCGTGCAGGCATGGATCTCGCGCTACCCCAGGTCGCCGTCGGCGCGCCTGGCCATGGCTGAGATGCTCAGCCGCCAAGGCTGGAGCATCCGCGGCCCCGGCTATGCAAATACGGTGAAGGAAGAGGACTGGGCACCGTTCAAGGCGCTGCAGCAGCAGGCCGTTGACTACCTGCTGAAGTACAAGGACATCGCCAGCACGGACCCGTACTGGTACGAGTCGATGGAACACCGGGCGATCGAACAGAGTTGGGATGCAGACCGCTTCTTCGCATTGCATGACGAAGGCATCGCGCGCTATCCGGGCTACTTCCCGCTCTACTTTGCTGCCGTGCGCTATTTCGCTCCGAAGTGGGGCGGCGATCCGGCTGGCCTGGAAGCCTATGCACGCAGGGTCATGGCTGCGGCCCCACCGCAGGACCAATACATGCTGTACGCCCGTATCTACTGGGTCGCCTCGCAGCGGGAGTACGAGGACCGTTTGTTCACCGAGTCGAAAGTGAACTGGCCGACCATGAAACGCGGCTTCGAAGACGTGCTGTCACGTTATCCCTCGCCATGGAACCTGCAATCATTCGCCTACTTCGCCTGCCAGGCCAATGATCCCGTCAAGGCCCGTGAACTGCTGGCACAGATCCAGGAACCGATCGTGGGCGCCTGGCGGGATAGCGCCAACTATTTCCGTTGCTCCTTTGCGCTGGATGAACCCAATCCACATGCCGGAAGCCCATAGGACTGGATTGATCCACTGCTAGGTGACCGCCGGCATCGCCCGCATCCGCACCGGGATCGACTTGGCTGCGGGGGTGCCGCTGATCCGGTCGTGGTAATCCAGCGGCAGCAACGGGTTCAGTTCGGGGTAGTAGCCGGCCAGCGCGCCGCGCGGCATCGGGTAATCGAGCACGGTCAAGCCTTCGATGCGTCGCTGCACGCCATCACTGCTGATCGTCTCCAGGCTGACCAGCGCCTCCTTCCGCAGCCCGCGCGCCAGCCGGTCCTCGATGTTCATGAACAGCACCATGCGATCGTTGTACACGCCGCGATAGCGATCGTTGTAGCTGTAGATGGTGGTGTTGTACTGATCGTGCGAGCGTACGGTGGCCAGCCGCAGCATGTCGGGGTCGTGAACCGGATCATCCACGTCCAGGCCAGGCATCACCAGGATGTTGGCCTTGCCATTGGGCGTGGGCCAGACGCGGCGACGCGGCGGGATATCCAGATGGAAGCCGTGCGGCTGCTGGATGCGCTGGTTGAAGCCGGTGTAGATCTCCGGGTACACGGCCGCGATCAACTCACGGATGTGTGCGTAGTCGTGCATGCAGCCTGCCCAGTCGACCCTGCTGCGTGGCAGCGTGGCCATCGCCATGCGACAGACGATCTCGACCTCGGGCAACACATCGGGGCTGACCGGCTCGAGTACGCCCCGCGAGGCGGTCACATTGGACATCGCGTCTTCAATGGTGATGAACTGCTCGCCGGCCGGCGTGACGATGCGCTCCGAGCGCGCCACCACCGGCAGGATCAGCGCATCGCGGCCATGAACAAGATGCCCACGGTTGAGCTTGGTAGCGATGCCCACGGTCAGGTCCAGGCCGCGCATTGCCTCGTACGCGCGCGGTGTATCAGGCACCGCATGAATGAAGTTGCCACCCAGGCCGATGAACACCTTGGCACTGCCATCCAGCATCGCCTCGATCGACTCGACCACGTGATGGCCATGCTCGCGCGGCGGGTCGAAGCCGAATACCTGCTGCACGCGGTCCAGGTAGGCCGGCTTCGGCTTTTCATCGATGCCGACAGTGCGGTCGCCCTGCACATTGGAATGGCCCCGGATCGGCCCGATGCCAGCACCGGGCTTGCCGAAGTTGCCACGCAGCAACAGCAGGTTGGCGACTGCTTCAGCAGGCGCGAGCCGTACTGGTGCTGGGTCAGCCCCATGCCGTAGCAGATCACGGTGGCATTGGAGCGGATGTAGATCTCCGCACAGCGACGGATCTGCGCCTGCGAAATGCCGGACACCTGCACGATCTGATCCCAGTCCTGCGCCATCACGTCGTCGCGCAGCGGCTCCAGGCCCACCGTGTGCTCTGACAGGAAATCGTGGTCGAGCACGCGCTCGCCCTGCGCCTCGCGCTCGAACATCACCTTCATCATGCCCTTGATCAGGGCCAGGTCGCCGCCGATGCGGATGTGCACGAACTCGCTGCTGATCTCTGTCGAACCGAACGTGGCCATCTGCACCACGTCCTGCGGTTCTGCGAAGCGGATCAGCGCGCGCTCGGGCATCGGGTTGACCGCCACGATCGGAATGCCGCGTTTGCGTGCCTCCACCAGGTTGCTCATCATCCGCGGCGAATTGGTGCCGGTGTTCTGGCCAATCACGAAGATGGCCTCGGCGTGATCGAAATCCTGCAGCACGATGGTGCCCTTGCCCACCCCGATGGCCGGCGGCAGCCCGCGGCTGGTCGGCTCGTGGCACATGTTCGAGCAGTCCGGGAAATTATTGGTGCCGAACTCGCGCACGAAGATCGAATACAGGAACGCCGCTTCGTTGGGCGTGCGCCCGGAGGTGTAGAACTCGGCCTGGTGAGGACTGTCCAGTGCCCGCAGGTGACGGCCGATCAGTGCGAAGGCATCGTCCCAGCTGCACGGCACATAGTGATCGGTCGCAGCGTCGTAGCGCATCGGCTCTGTCAGCCGCCCCTGCATCTCCAGCCAGTAGTCGGTCTGCGCCATCAGCTCGGTCACGGTGTGCCGGGCGAACAGCTCACGACCGGCACGGAACTGCGTGGCTTCCCAGGCCAGTGCCTTCGCGCCGTTCTCGCAGAACTCCAGCTTCCTGCGTTCGTCGGCATCGGGGAACGCACAGCTGGGGCACTTGAAGCCACCGGGCTGGTTCATCGCCAGCAGCGCCTTCGACCCCTTGCCGATGACACTCTGCTGCAGCAGCACCTTGGCCGTGGCACCAGCGGCACCCCAGCCTCCGGCCGGCTGGTTGTAGGGCTTGTAGCGCGGCGGTTTCTGCTCGGACATGTTCGGGAACCTGGCGGAAGGAACGCAACAACGAACGGCACAACGCGGTCCGGCGGTGCATTCAGTGGCACGACCAGCCGCACAGTCAAGCACGGCCCGCGGCGCTTCGCCAGAGGGCACAGGCTGTTTTCAGCACAACCTGCCATGGCAACGGTTACAGCCGAGTCTGCGCGCGACCACTGCGCTATCCTCGAAACCGCAGGCGGTGGCCCGCCCGCGTTTCTCCCCTGTCCGGACGCGCTGCATGCCTGATTCGATCCCGCTGCACACCCCGCCTGCCGGCACCGCCCAACGCCCGTTGCAGCGCTGGCGCGGCGGCACGCAACAGCAGCAGGTCGACGTGGTGGCCGAGGAAGTGCCGGTGGCGCTGCGCTACAACGATGCCGCCTTTGCCGTGATGATGGCCACACCCTGTGATCTGGAGGACTTCGCACTCGGATTTTCGCTCAGCGAAGGCCTGATCAGTGCGCCCTCGCAGCTGCTGTCGATCGATATCCACCCACAGCTGGAAGGCATCGAGCTGCAGATGACCGTGGACGAGGCTGCGCCCGGCGCAAACCTCGACCCCGACAAGGGGCGCCTGCTGCCCGGCCGTGGTGGCTGTGGCCTGTGCGGCACGCGCCAGCTGGAAGAAGTGCTGCGCCCACTGCCGCAGATCCGCGAGCGCCGCAGCTATTCCGCCACCGCCCTGCAGCGGGCGTTGGCCAGCCTGGCGCAGCGCCAGCCGATGAATGCGGCAAGCGGCTCGATCCACGCCGCGGCCTGGGCCGACGCCAGTGGGCGCATCGGCTGGGTACGCGAGGACGTGGGCCGCCACAATGCACTGGACAAGCTGATCGGTGCCCTGCACCACAATGAACACGCCATCGAAGGCGGCCTGCTGGTGATTTCCAGCCGGGCCAGCTACGAGATGGTCAGCAAGGCAGTGCGCGCCGGCGCCAGCGTGCTGGCGGCGGTGTCCGCGCCGACCGCGCTGGCGATCGATCTGGCCCGCAGCGCCGGCCTGTGCCTGGTCGGGTTCGCGCGGGAAAGCGGGTTCAATGTGTATACCCATCCGGAGCGGCTGCAGGCGCACGACGGCCACGCCCGCTGAGGATGGCCGGGAGCACTGCGTCCCCCGGCCCGGTACACCTCAGCGCAGCGCGACCTTCGGGAAGTCCACCGGCACGTCGAACGCCACGTTGACGTAGTTGGTGAACAGGTTGAGCGCCACATGCGCGAGGATCTCGACGACCTGCTCATCATCGAAGCCAGCCGCGCGCAGCGCCTGCACGTCGCCGTCGGCGATCTGCGCACGCTGCTCGACCACCTTCAACGCGAAGTCGAGCGCCGCCGCAGTGGCCGGGTCGCTGGACTGGCCGATCTGCGCGGCAGCCATCTGCTCGCTGCTGGCGCCGGCCTTGCGGCCCAATGCCGTGTGCGCGGCCAGGCAGTACTCGCAGGCGTTGCGGTTGGCGATGGCCACGGCGATCTGCTCGCCCAGCAGCGGCGACAGGCGACCGCCGCCCAGCGCGCCGAACGAACCCCACATGCTCTGCAGGGCAGCCGGCGAGTTGGCCACGGCGCGGAACATGGCCGGGGTGGCGCCGAAGGCAGCGTGGACCTGGCCCAGCAGGGCCTGGCGGTCGGCGGTGGTGTTGGCGGCATCGATCAGGGGGACACGGGACATGGTGGATCTCCTTGGGAAAGCGCCCGGGATTGGACGACCCGCCCATCCTAGGTAGACTCCCTGGACGTAACATCCTCAATGCGCCACATATGTTGTCCATACGTCCATGAGCATGCGCGCCGCCACCCCTGCGCCAGATCGACTCTCCTCCCTGCTGGAACGCTTCCGGGTGCAGGCGGCCCTGTTCCACAGTGGCCCGCTGTGCGGGCAGCATGTCTTCGAGCCGCAGCCCGGTCGTGCGTTCCTGCACATCCTGCGCCAGGGTGAGATGGAAGTCCGTCATCCTGGGGGCGATAGCACGCTGCCCCGGTTGAAGATCGATACACCCAGCCTCCTGCTGTATCCGCAGCCGCTGCACCATGTGTTCTTCAACGCTCCGCTGGACGGCCCGGATTTCACCTGTGCCACGCTGGATTTCGATGGTGGCGCGCGCAATCCGATCGTGCAGTCACTGCCACCGGTGATGGTGGTGCCGCTGGCCGCGATCACCGAACTGGATGACACCCTGCAGCTGCTGTTCGCCGAAGCCGATCGCCAGCGCTGCGGGTCACGGCTGCTGACCAACCGCCTGTTCGAGGTGGCGCTGATCCAGATCCTGCGCTGGGTGATCGACCACCCGGATGCAGCCGGCGTCAGCCACGGGTTGATGCGGGGGCTGTCCGATGCGCGGCTGGCACGCGCGCTGGTGGCGATGCACCAGGCACCGCAGGACGAATGGACGCTGCCGCGCATGGCCGCGACCGCCAGCATGTCGCGCAGCGCGTTCGCGGCCGTGTTCAAGGACGTGATGGAGGCAACGCCAGCCAGCTACCTGCTGGACTGGCGGCTGAGCCTGGCCTGCGCGCAGCTGCGGGCAGGCGTGGCGGTCAAGCAGGTGGCGATCGAGGTGGGGTTTGCCGATACCGCCTCGCTGTCGAAGGCGTTCCGCAAGCGATTGGGGGTATCGCCGAGGGCGTGGCTGGCCGCGAGCGCCGCGCAGGCTGGGCAGACGCGCGAGCGGTAGAGTCGACTGTCAGTCGACTAGCGCGCGAAGCGCGGGGTTTTCGTTGTCTGACCGAAGGGCAGTCGACTGACAGTCGACTCTGCCGAAGCGCATTTTGGTGGCCTGACCGAAGGGCAGCCGACCAGCGGTCGGCTCTACCACGAGCGATGTCTGCGCGCCGGCGGGCCGCTCAACTGGACGTTCCGTCATTCTCGCTGTCGAAGGCGTTCCGCAAGCGGCTCGGGGCCAGGCTGGGCAGACGCGCGAGCAGTAGAGTCGACTGTCAGTCGACTAGCGCGCGAAGCGCGGGGTTTTCGTTGTCTGACCGAAGGGCAGTCGACTGACAGTCGACTCTACAAGTGCGGTGATCCGTCAGACTTCGCCAACAGCCCGGCGATGCGCTCGGCAACACGGGCGCGCACGCCTGCATCCAGCTGGCCTTGGTACATCGCCTCGTAGATCCACAGGCCATCGGCGGCCAGCCGCGCCACGAAATTGTCGAGCGCTGCGCTGTCTTCCGCTGTACCCGCCTCCGGCGGCAGCGGTGCCCAGCGACGCACCGCCGGTCCCCACGGGCGCTCTTCGGCGTCCGGGTCGGCCGATTCGAGCATGAACATCAGCTCGGCACGGGTGGCGCTCTGGGCAGACACGCGCACGAAGGTCTGGTAACGCTCCAACGCAGTGGCCTGCTCGGCGGTCTTGCCCAGCAATGCTTCCATCGACGTCTCCCAGGCCTGTACCAGGTGTTCGTCGATCCCCCGCAGCAGCGCCTCGCGCGACGGGAAGTGGTACAGCAGGCCACCACGTGTCAGCTGGGCCTCGGCCGCCACCGACTCGAAGGTCACCGCGCGCACGCCGTCACGATTGATCACGTTGACGGCGGCGTCGAGGATGCGATCGCGCTTGCTGGTTCTCATCGCTTCATTTTACGCGATCGGCCGCGCCCTCGCGGCTGCCGACGCGGCCGCGCAGCAGGCGCGCGATGATCGCCGCACCCAGCGCCAGCATCGCCATGATCACCAGCAGCACGATCTGGTAGCCACGGTCATACGCGGCCGCAGCCAGTGCGAACCACTCGCCCTGCCCGCTCTCGCACGCGGCATGCAGCGCCTGGGTGAAACCCTCGCGGGCAAGCGCCGGCATATCGGCCGAGACCGGCAGGAACGCGCTGTACATTGCGGCACTCAGGCTGCCCAGCATCGCCACCGCCAGCAGGCCACCGAACTCATAGGACACTTCTTCCACCGACGAGGCCATGCCCGCACGGTGCGCCGGCACGTTGTTGAGGATGGCGGTGGACGCCACCGAGATGGCCGAACCCATACCGAAGCCGGTGATGGCCATGCCAGCCACCACCCAACCAAGGCCGTGCGGGAAGCCGAAGGCCACCACGCCGACGCCCAGCGCACCCGCAGCCAGGCCGCCACAGATCAGCGGGCGCAGGCCCACCCGGTGCAGGATGCTGCCGCCCAGCAGCGCACTGGGCAGGCTGCCCAGCGCCGCCACCGACACCAGCAGGCCCGCCTGCAGCGGCGTAAAGCCTGCCACCAGCTGGAAGCGCTGGGTGGTGACCAGCTGCAGGCCGGCCATCGCGAACAGGGTGAACACCGCCGACAGCGTGCCAGCCAGGAACGCCGGATTGCGAAAGATCGCGAAGTCCAGCAGCGGGTACGGCAACTGCTGCTGGCGGCGTGCGAACGCCGTACCGCTGATGACGGCCAACAGCAGCGCGCCTGCACCCAGCGCATACGACGGCGGCGTAGCGATCAGCGACTTGATCGCCAGCACCAGGCCCGACAGTGCAGCCAGAGCCAGCAGCGACGAAACCAGGTCCCATGGCCGCGAGGTGTCGCGCTGGCCTTCCGGTGCCAGCAGCAGCGTGGCCACGAAGGCGACCACCACCACCGGCACGTTGATCAGGAACACCGAGCCCCACCAGAAGTGCCGCAGCAGCCAGCCGCCAATGATCGGGCCGAGCGCCGCACCGACGATGGCCACCGAACCCCAGATCGCGATGGCGATGTTGCGTTCGCGCTCTTCGTGGAAGCTCAGGCCGATCAGCGCCAGCGTGGCCGGCATCATCGCGGCCGCGCCGACCGCCAGGAACGCGCGTGCGGCAATCAGCTGCGCTGCGGTGTCGGCGAACGCCGCCGCCAGCGAGGCCACGCCGAACACCACCAGGCCGATCAGGAACATGCGGCGGTGGCCGATGCGGTCGCCCAGCGTACCCGCACCCAGCAGCAGGCCGGCCATCACCAGCGGATAGGCGTTGATGATCCACAGCGCCTGGCCGGCACTGGCCGAGAGTTCTTCGGTCAGCGTGGGCAGTGCGGTGTAGAGCACGGAGTTGTCGAGCGTGACCAGCAGCAGGCCGGCGGCGACGGTGAACAGCAGTGCCCAGCGACGGGCACGCGACAGGGCCGGAGCACCGGCCAGGGGCTGGGACAAAGCCATGGGAGAACCTGGTGGGGTGGAATACGGCCATAACTATACCGGATGTCCTGTATAGTTATGACCTTCAAAGCCCACCGATTCAGCTTTTGTAGAGGCGGGCTTGCTCGACTGCGCCGCCAGCCAGGCATGGCCTGGCTCTACTGAAGCGGGCCAGGGGTGGCCTGGCACTGTGGGTGGACGCTCACCGGCAGTCTTCGGGCAGCACGGCAACCGCCGACACCACCGCGCTCTGCATGCCCTGCCCCACGGCGGCGTCCAGCTCGCCGCCGATGCCACCGTGCTGGCGCCGCAGTTCGTCCTCGCACAGGCCGCGCACCCGCGCACGGGCATTCGCGCGCAGGCTGCTGCACCGCCAATCGGTACCGCCCAATGGCAACACCGAATACACCACGCTGTTGCAGGCATTGCCGGCACGCTGCTGCAACGGCAGTCCACCAAAATCCCGCGGTTCGCTGCTGCGCTGCGGGTCGAAGTAGCTGTCCGGAAACGTGCGCGCATACTGTTCGATGTCCACGGCCATGCTGCGCCCACCGGCCAACGGCATCTGCAGCGGCTGGCCGCATGGCGTCGCATCGGCGCGATGCTGGATGTACTGGTAGATCGGTCGGTCCAGCGCTGGATCCTGCTGGGTCACCGCACTCACCGCCGCCAGCACCGGCAGTGACGCACGATTGGCCATGCGCGCCAGCAGCCCGGCCTGCGCCGGCTGGCAGCGGTCGCGCAGGGTCGCCGCGAGCAGGAACAGCACGTCGTTGCGGAACGCGGGGTCATCACCCAGGCGCTGTTCGATGCGCTGGCTGGCATCGGACGCCGGTGCCGGAAACGCGACCGCCGGCGGCGCGGTGGGTGCGCGCTGCCGCTGCCACCACACCAGCAGCACAACTGCGCCCAGCAGCACCCCGGCAGCCATGATCCGGCGCCGGCGCATCAGTTGTGGATCGCCGTCAGCGTGGCTGCCGCGGCATCGTAGGACGCGCTGGCGATGTCCGCGTCGAAACGCTTCACCTGCAGGCGGCCGGCAAGCCGGTACGGATCCCACAGATCGCCCAGCGCGATCGGCGTCGCCAGGGTCACGTGGATGATCTGGTTGGGTGGCGGCGGCGGCACGTGGATGCAGGCCCCGTAGAACGGCACGAACAGCAGTTCATCGACCAGGCCGGCATCGTTGGTGCCGAGCGGTACCACGTAACCATCCAGATCCACCACGCGACCATCGACAGCGTCGACCACGCGCGAAGAGCCGAACTGCTTGGCCCGGTCCGGGCTGGAATGGTCGATCTCCTGCCCCGGCGGCGTGCCTGAGCCGGTGTCGTCGATCAGCCCGCCCACGCCGTCCATGCCACCGCGTGACAGGCCGATCTGCGGCGGCGGGCGCTGGTAGGTCACTTCGTCGGGCCGCAACGCGTCCCAGCGGTCGATGGGGGCTTCGGCCGTGGCGGAGGGCGCCGGTTTGTCCTGCGGCGTGACCACCACGGCGTCGCCGCCCGGCGCCGTACAGCCTGCCAACCCGACGCACCCCAGTACCAGCAGCAGGCAACTACGGTTCATAGGGCCTCAACTGTGCGTCACGCATGGTGTAGGCCGAACCGGCCAGATCGTCGTCCAACCGTTCGGCGCGCAGGGTGCCGGCCAGGAAGAACGGCGAGTACATGTCGGGCATCTCGATCGGGCGCGGCAGCACCACGTGCACGATCTGGTTCGGTGGTGGTGGTGGCACGTGGATGCAGGCGCCGTAGTACGGCACGAACAGGAATTCGGTCAGCCGCCCGTCCTGCGCGTTGGCCAGCGGTACCACGTAGCCCGGCAGGCGCACCGGTCGCTGCAGCACCGTCTCCACCGTACGGAACGTACCGAACTGCGGCATGCGCCGGTTGCCGCTGTGCTCGACCTCCGGGCCCTCGCCCCGCTCCAGCGCGGCCAGTTCGTCCTTGGGCATCATCTGCAACCAGTCCAGCTCCTGCTCCACAGCGCCTGCAGGCTCATCGCGGTCGACGACCGGCGAGGGTGGCAAGGCCTGTACGCCGGTATCCACCGGCCGCTCACAGGCGGCCAGCGCCAGCACCATTGCCGCTACCCGCATCCATCGCATGCTCAGCCTCCCGGTGAAAGGCCATCGGCCAAGGTGCGCCGGTAAGCGAGCAACGCCGGGACCAGCCCGGCTACGGCGCTGATCAGCAGCACGCCCGCAGCCCATGCCAGTTCACGGCCATCCGGCCAGACATGGGTGATCGACAGACCGAAGGTGGCCAGTACCCAGCCGCGCCCGGCAATGCTGGCGACCACCAGCAGCGACAGGGCCAGCACGCTGGCCACCGCACTGGTCGCCACCGCTTCCACCACGAGCAGGCCAGCGATGTAGCCCGGTCGCGCGCCGGTGGCACGCAGGATGGCCATCTCGCGCCGCCGCTCCTGCAGGGTGGAGACCAGCAGCGCCACCAGCGAGACCATGCCCAGCAGCACCACCATTGCACTGATCAGCTGCAGGGCTCGCTCGGCGGTGCCCAGCGACTGCCACAGCTGCTGCAGGGTCACGCCGGGCAGGATCGCCAGCATCGCCTCGTCCGGATACTCGTTGATCCTGCGCTGTACCGAGAACGTGGCGATGCGCGAGTTCAGGCCGAGCATGAAGGCGGTGATGCTGGTCGGGGTCAGGTCCAGGTGGCGCGCCTGCTCGGCGCTGACGCTCTGGCTGCGCAGCTGCACGCCCGATCGCCAGTCAACATGGATCGCCTCGATGGCCGGCAGCGAGACCAGCAGCGACGAATCCACCGGCGTGCCGGTGCGCTGCAGGATGCCGGCAACGCGGAACGGCTTGTCGGCATGCGTGGCCAGCGTGACCGCGCCGGTGCCGTGCGCCAGCACGATCTCGTCGCCGAGGCCGACCTTCTGCGCGCGAGCCACCTCCGCGCCGATCACCGCGTCATACAGATCATCGAAGGGCCGCCCCTGTGCAAAGGCCAGCGCGTGGCCGGAACCATAACGATAATGTTCAAAGTAGCCGCCAGTGGTACCCACTACCCGGTAGCCGCGCCAGGAATCGCCCAGCGACAACGGCACCGACCACTTCACCTGCGGCAATGCGGACAGCTCCTGGTAGGACTGCCAGGACACGTTGTTGGTCGGGTCGCCGATATGGAACACCGAATACAGCAGCAGGTTCACCGGTCCCGAACGCGCACCGACGATCAGATCGGTGCCCGATACGGTGCTGGCAAACCCCTCGTGCGCCTGCGTGCGTACACGCTCGACGCCCAGCAGCAGCACCACGCTGAGGGTGATGACCAGCACGGTCAGGCCCACGCTCAACGCGCGGCTGCGCAGGCTGGCCCAGGCAAGCTCAAGCATGGCCGGCACCTGCCTGGTTGATCTCGGACAGTGAAATGGTGCGGTCGAACAACGGCTGCAGGCTGTCGTCATGGCTGACCACCAGCACCGTGGTGCCGGCCGCCTGGCACTGCGCGGACATCAGCTGCAGGAAGGCGGTCGCCGCTTCGCGGTCGAGCGCCGAGGTAGGCTCATCGGCCAGCAGCAACATCGGACGGCCGATCAGGGCGCGCGCTGCCGCCACGCGTTGTTGCTGGCCAACACTGAGCGTACCCGCCCGCCGCTGCATCAGCTCAGGATTGAGCTGCAGGGCCTGCAGCAGGCGGGCGATCTCGGCATCCAGCGGCCCGCTGATGCGTGCGCTGCGCAGGCGCGAGAAGCGCAGGCCCAGCGCGATGTTGTCGCGCACGGTGAGGAACGGCAGCAGATTGAACTGCTGGAAGATCACGCCCAACTGGTCGGCACGGAAACGATCCCGCGCCGCACCCCCCATGTCCTGCAGTGCGTGGCCGGCCACCTCGACACGGCCCTTGCCGGGCAGCAGCACGCCCGCCAGCAGGCCCAGCAGGGTGCTTTTGCCGCCACCGCTGATTCCGCGCAGCAACACGCTGCTGCCCTGCTCGACCCACAACCGCGGGATGTCCAGCACCAGCCGCGTGCCGTAGCCGAACTGCACGTCTTCCAGCGAGATCACCGGTGCCGCGCTCACGGTGCCAGCACCACGCGCAGGTTGTCGGGCGTCAGCACACTGCGGTTCTGGCCATTGGCGGTTGCACTGTTGACGATGACTTCGTGCAGGCCCGGGAACAGCACGGGCAAGCGCACGACGATCGCCCGCAGCTCGGCAGGTTTGGCACAGTGGTACTGCAGCGTCGCGCTGAAACCTGCGTGCCGGTGCTGTCCCGGCGGCGGCGCGGCGGCCGTCGCGTCGAAGCCCTCCGCATCGGCTTTACTGGTGGCCAGACGGCAGCCCGCAGCGGTGGGCAGGGTGACCCAGCTGCCTCCCTTCAGCACTGTCGTAGCCCGTGCCAGCGCGGCCTGCTCGGCTGCATTGGCCGGCGGCCGCTCGTAATCGAGGATGCCGATGCCGGGGGCCTGAAGGGCGAATTCCAGGGTTTGCTGGTCAAGCGCAACCTCGACGGTCGCCTGGCCATGCACGTGCGGTGCGTGCTGGCGGATGTCATGGGCCTGTGCGGCGCTGGCAGCCAGCAGCAGGAATAGAACAGCAGGAAGCTTCATGGGGGAGTCTCCAATTGTTACTATGTAACATTATGGACCATATCCCCACGACGCCCGCAAGGGCCTTGGCCCAGCCGCCAACTTCGGCACGCTGGCACCCCCGCTTCGATCTTGCCGGTGCCTGGCTGTCCCTGGCCTGCGCCGCCCACTGCATCGCCCTGCCCCTGCTGCTGGCCTTCGTGCCGGCAGCGATGATGGCGCTGCGCTCGTTCCAGCATCCCGGCCATGGCGCGATGACATTGCTGCTGATGATGTCGCGCTGGGAGTGGCTGTTCGCGCTGCTGGCCTCCTCGCTGGCCTTGGCGAGCACCTCGGCCGGGGTGCACCGGCACGGGCGCTGGCAGCCCCTGCGGCTGGCCTGCGCCGGCGCCATCCTGCTGCTGTCGGCCTCTCTGTATCTGCCGCTGAAGGAATCGCTGCTCTGGCATGGCGTAGCGACAGCCAGTGGTGGCGCGCTGCTGGCGTTCGCTCACATCGGCAACCGGCGGGCGCTGCGCAACCGCTAACACCGGCCGCAGGTCGGTTGGAACACGCCATCCACGCATGGCGTGGATCTACCGATGCGCTCGACGCAGCCAACGGTAGTGCCGGCCGCTGGCCGGCAGCTGCGGTGATCCGGCAGGTGGGGAAAGCCGGCCAGCGGCCGGCTCTACCCTTCTCTACTCGTCGAACGGTCGCTGTCCCAGCGTCTGCGTCACGTGGTCGACGAAACACGTGATGCGCGCGGCCAGCGCGGTGTTGCGGTAGTACACCGCATTGATCGGCTGCCGCACCTCCTGCGTCTGCTTGGCCAACAGCTGCACCAGGCGGCCCTCACGCCGATCCTGGCGGGTCAGGAAATCAGACAGGCAGGCGATGCCCAGCCCGCTTACCGCCATCTGCCGCAGTGTCTCGCCACTGGATGAAGCGATCGCCGGCGCGATCACGAAAAGCCCACCATCGGCATCGTGCAGCGGCCATTCGTTCAACGAACTGGGCTGGGTGAAGCCCAGCAGGTCGTGCTCGCGCAACTGCTCCACGCGCGTTGGCGTGCCGCGGCGGCGCAGGTACTCGGGGCTGGCCACCACGCGGATGCGGCTGTGGCCGATCGGCCGCGCATGCAGGGTCGAGTCGCGCAACACACCGATGCGGAACGCCACGTCGGTGCGCTTCTCGATCAGGTCGGTGATGCCCTCGTTGGAATTCAGCTCCAGCTCGACCTGCGGGTAGCGCTCGCGGAAGCCCTCCAGCAACGGCACGATCACGTGCAGCATGAACGGCGTGGCGGCGTCCACGCGCAGGCGCCCGACCGGCTGCAGCCGCCGCGCGGCCATCTGTTCCTCGGCCTCGTCCACCGTGGCCAGGATCGTGCGCGCGTACTCCAGGAGCGCCGCGCCTTCCTCGGTCAGCTCCAGCCGCCGCGTGGTCCGCCGCAGCAGCGTGGTCTGCAGCTTGTCCTCCAGCCGCGCCAGGGTGCGGCTGGTGGCGGAGATGGTCAGCTCCAGCGCCTCGGCCGCCGCCGTGATCGAACCACTGTCGACCACGGCCACGAAGGCCTTCAGCTCATCCAGGGTGGTTTTCATTTTTTACCTCGGCGCAAAAGCGTTTCCTGTATACACAGCTTAATCAACAAATGTAAAGCGCCCACACTTCGCCCTGTCCCGAGCCCACCGGCTCTCAACGAAGTCCCTGGAGTCCATCATGAGCCTTCCTTCCTTTGGCGTCGGCACCTTCCGCCTGACCGGCCAGACCGTCATCGACTCGGTGCGCAACGCCCTTGAGGTCGGCTACCGTGCGATCGATACCGCGCAGATCTATGGCAACGAAGCCGAAGTCGGCCAGGCCATCGCCGAATCCGGCGTCCCACGCGACCAGCTGTTCCTGACCACCAAGATCTGGGTGGACAACTACGCCGCCGACAAGCTGATCCCAAGCCTGCGCGACAGCCTGGCCAAGCTGCGCACCGACCATGTCGACCTGCTGCTGATCCACTGGCCGGCGCCGGGCAATGGCGTTGAACTGCGCGAATACATGACCGCGCTGGCCGACGCCAAGACGCTGGGCCTGACCCGCCAGATCGGTGTGTCCAACTTCAACATCGAGCTGACCCGGCAGGCCATCGAGGTGGTCGGTGCCGGCGAGATCGCCACCAACCAGATCGAACTGAGCCCCTACCTGCAGAACCCGGCACTGACCACCTTCCTGCAGGAACAAGGCATCACCGTCACCTCCTACATGACCCTGGCCTACGGCAAGGTGCTGAAGGACCCGGTGCTGGCCGCCATCGCCGGCAAGCACCAGGCCACCGTGGCCCAGGTCGCGCTGGCGTGGGCCCTGCAGCGGGGTTACTCGGTCATCCCGTCCTCGACCAAGCGCGAGAACCTGGCCAGCAACCTGCTCGCCCAGGACCTGCGCCTGGATGCCGATGACATGGCCGCGATCGCCGCGCTTGACCGCAACGGCCGCGAAGTCGATCCGCCGGGCCTGGCCCCGGCCTGGGACTGAGGCGCCTCGCCATGGGTAGTGCGTTGGCGCGGCTGCAGGCCGGTGGCTTCAGCATCGGCGTCGAAGCACCGCTGGACAATGACTGGACGCCGCTGGGCGAACAGGCACGACGCGCCGCGCGACGCCTGCCCGGCGAACCGGACCTGCAGCGCCATGCGGAACTGGCACGGCTAGCCGACCGCCTCGGCTTCCGTGCGCTGTGGGTACGCGACGTGCCCGTGTACGACCCGGCCTTCGGCGATGCGGCGCAGGTATTCGAGGTGTTCAGTTACCTCGGCTACCTGGCCGGCATCACCGAGCACATCCTGCTGGGTACCGGTGCGGTGGTGCTGCCGATCCGCGAGCCGTTGCTGACCTTGAAGTCGGCGCGCAGCGTGCAGCGGCTGAGCGGAGACCGCCTGCTGCTGGGCGTAGCCAGTGGCGACCGCCCGGTGGAGTACCCGCTGTTCGGCCGCGACTTCGACAGCCGTGGCAACCGCTTCCGCGAGCACATCGCAATGCTGCGCGAAGGCGCCGCCGCGCACCTGCCGCAGGGCCTGGACGTTCTGCCCGCGGATGGCCCGGCCCTGCCGCTGTTCGTGGCCGGCCTGGCCCAGCAGCAACCGGCGTGGATCGGCCAGCACATGGATGGCTGCCTGGCCTACCCGGGCACGCCACAGGACCATGCGCAGCGCGTGGCGGCCTGGCGCGCCGTGGCCGGCAACAAGCCGTATGCCAGCTTCATCCACCTGGACCTGGTGGCCGATGCTGATGCCCCCTTGCAGCGCTGGCGCTTCGGCCTGCGTGGCGGCCGCAACGCCCTTTTGGCCGAGCTGCACGCCATGCAGGCAGCCGGTGTCGACCACATCGGCCTGCAGTTCCGCCGCAATGAACGGCCGTTGGCCGAAACCTTCCACGAAATCGCCGAGTACGTGCTGCCGCACTTCCCGGCCCATGCCCTCGCCGCCGCGACGGTCTGACAGTTACCGGAGCTTTGCCATGAAGATGAAGACTCTGGCCGCGCTTGCGCTGGCCACCCTGCCGCTGTCCTTCCAGGCCACCGCCGAGGACTGGTATCCCTCCGCCTACGGCGCCGACGACGAGATCGGCGCGGCCAACCTGCTGACCGCCGACGTGGTCAAGCACGCGGTCTCGCTGGTCAGGACCGGCAAGACCTATCCGCTGGCGGT
Source organism: Stenotrophomonas maltophilia group sp. LNF247 (assembly GCF_054083135.1). Lineage (NCBI taxonomy): Bacteria > Pseudomonadati > Pseudomonadota > Gammaproteobacteria > Lysobacterales > Lysobacteraceae > Stenotrophomonas > Stenotrophomonas maltophilia group sp. LNF247. The sequence goes on along the minus strand of NZ_JBSRQL010000001.1, from coordinate 141,331 downwards.
GCCGGTGGACAAGAACCTGCCCGCGTTCCGCCACCGCAGCTTCCGCCTGTACAACGTTCAGGTCGGCCAGCAGGCCGGCAAATCGCTGGGCCCCAACAGGTTCACCTTCAACGATGAACTGGTGAACGCCTGGACCGGCGTTGGCACCCAGCTCAACGGTATCGGCCATATCGGCATCGACAACGTCTACTACAACGGCAACAAGGCCGCCGACTTCGTCACCGTGGACGGTGTGCGCAAGCTCGGCGTCGAGAAGGTGCCGCCAATGGTCACCCGCGGCGTCGTGCTGGACATGACCGCGTACTACGGCAAGGCGATCGTGCCCGGTGGCACCGAGTTCACCGTGGCCGACATCCAGGCCGTGCTGAAGAAGCAGGGCCTGAGCCTGCGCAAGGGCGACGTGATGCTGTTCAACACCGGCTGGCTGGAACTGATCGGCAAGGACGACAAACAGTTCCTGGAAGTGGAACCGGGCATCGGCATGCAGGCGGCGAAGTGGCTGGCCGACCAGGGCGTCGTCGCCTTCGGTGGCGACACCTGGGCCTCGGAGGTCTACCCGAACCCGGACGGTGCCGAGGAATTTCCGGTCAACCAGTACATGCTGGCCAAGCGCGGCATCTACAACCTGGAGCTGATCGACAGCCGTGCGCTGGTGCGCGACAAGGCCTGGGAATTCCTGTTCGTGCTCGGCCAGCCGCTGTACGTCGGCTCGACCCAGGTCAACATAAACCCGGTGGCGATCCGATGAACGCGGCGTCCACCCTGCCACTGTTCGCCGGCCGCCGCTTCCGCGTCCGCTATGACGGCCTGGCTGCCGACAATGTCTACAGCGCCGATGGCCGCCACGTGCAGTACGCCATCGTCTCCGGCACCTATGCCGGTGCGCAGGGCGAAGCCGCCTGCGAGTGGCAGCAGATCAGCGACGGGGTCTATGCCATTTCGTGGCAGGAAGCCGATGGCGCTACGGTCGTGCATGTCGATGACTTCGCGTGCGGGCATTCGCTGGCCTGGTTCACCGCCACCGATGGCAGTTTCCATCGCATGCAGGGGCCGCTGCACGCGCTGTGATGCCGGCCAGCGGCCGGCACTACCCCCTGCGGTCGGACAGCTTCGCGTGCCGCTCCGGTAGTGCCGGCCGCTGGCCGGCAACCCCGGCCTGCTCGAACACCCCGGCCACCCAGTCGATGAACACCCGCAAGCGCGGCGACGGCGTGCGGTTGCGCGGGTAGACCAGGCTCAACGGGCTTGGGGTCGGCGGCGCGTCCGGCAACAGCTCCACCAGCTGCCCGCGCGCGATATACGGGTCCATCCGGTAGCGCGGAGCCTGGATGATGCCCAGGCCCGCCAGCGCGGCGCCGAGGAACGCATCCGCACCGGACACACGCACCCGCGCCGGCAGCGGCACGTAGCGTACCTGCCCGCCCTGCTGGAACTCCAGCGGAATCAGCTGGCCGGTGGCGCTGGAGCGATAGCCGACCATCTGGTGGCCGTCCTGCAGGGCATCGATGCTGCCCGGCGCGCCCCTGACCTGCAAATAGCTTGGCGAGGCCACCGTCACCTCGCGCAGCATCGTCAACCGGCGCGCCGCCAGATCGCTATCGGCCAGCGTCCCCACCCGCAACGCTGCATCCACGCCTTCGCGCAGCAGGTCGACATAGCGGTCGCCTTCGCTGACGTCCAGTTCGATCTCCGGGTAGCGCTGCAGGAAGTCCGGCAGCTGCGGAAACAGCAGGTGCCGGCCCAGCGTGCCGTGCACTTCAATGCGCAAGGGGCCGCGCGGCGGCGCGTCACGGAAGGCGGCCTCGGCATCGTCCATGTCGGCGATCAGGCGCAGGCAACGGCCATAGAAGGCCTCGCCTTCCAACGTCGGCACCACCAGCCGCGTGGTCCTGTGCAGCAGGCGCACGCCCAGCCGCTGTTCCAGCGCCTTGATCGCGTCGGTCACCGTGGCCCGCGGCAGGCCGAGGTCCTCGGAGGCCCGGGTGAAGCTACGGCGCTCGACGATACGGACGAAGGCGCGCATGGCCGTAAAGCGGTCCATTGTTCGGCTATCCGGATGATGTTGGCGGATTATGCAGGATTATCCGAACGTGCGATGGCGCGAACATGGCCCTGCGCCGCTCCGGCGTGTCCCAGTGGAAGCCACCATGACCCTCTCCCCCGCCCGCTCTGTCGCCCTGGTCACCGGCGGCTCCCGTGGCATCGGCGCCGCCATCTCCCGCCGGCTCGCCGCCGATGGCCACGCGGTCGCGATCAACTATGCAGGGCGCCGCGACGACGCCGAAGCCTTGGCGGCCGAACTCGACGCAGCCGGCGCGCAGGCCATCGCGCTGCAGGCCGATGTGGCCGATCCGCAGGCGGTCTACCAGCTGTTCAACGCCATCGAGGCCCGTTTCGGCGGCATCGACGTGGTGGTCAACAGCGCCGGCGTATTGCAGCTGGCGCCGCTCGCCGACACCGACGACGCCCTGTTCGAGCGGGTGATCGGCATCAACCTCAAGGGCGCCTTCAACGTGCTGCGCGAAAGCGCGCGACGGGTGCGCGACGGCGGGCGCATCGTCACGCTGTCCACCAGCGTGGTCGGGACCCGGCTGGAGAACTACAGCGTGTATGCGGCCAGCAAGTCGGCGGTGGAGACCATGGGCGCGATCCTCAGCAAGGAGCTGCGCGGGCGCAACATCACCGTGAACGCCGTGGCGCCGGGCCCGACCGCCACCGATCTGTTCCTGGATGGGAAATCGCCCGAGCTGATCGAGCGGTTGGCGAAGATGAACCCCCTGGAGCGGCTGGGTACGCCGGAGGACATCGCCGGTGCGGTGGCGTTCCTGGTTGGTGCCGATGGCGGGTGGATCAACGGCCAGGTGCTGCGCGCCAATGGCGGGATGGTGTAGTCCGCACAGGTGGCATCCACGCATGGCGCGACGCCCTTGTAGAGCCGAGCCCATGCTCGGCGGCTCTTTGCGCAAAGGCCAGAAGCAGCCGAGCATGCGCTCGGCTCTACAGGTAGGTCAGGCGATGCGCGCCTCGCGGCGGCGATGCACCCAGTAGTACAACGTGGGCAGTACCAGCAGGGTCAGCAGCATCGCCGACAGCAGGCCGCCGATCACCACCACCGCGAGCGGCTTCTGGGTCTCGGCACCGATCGCATGCGAGGTGGCCATCGGCAGCAGGCCGAACATCGCCAGCAGTGCGGTCATCAGCACCGTGCGCAGGCGCTGCAGCGAACCCTGCACCACGGATTGCAGCAGGTCCATGCCCTGCTCGCGCAGCTGGGCGAAGCGGCTGAGCATCACCACGCCGTTCAGCACCGCCTGCCCGAACAATGCAATAAAGCCGATTGCCGCCGACACCGACAGCGGAATGCCGGTCAGCCACAGGGCCAGGATGCCGCCGATCATCGCCAGTGGCACGTTGGCCAGGATCAGCGCGGCGCTGCTGATGTCCTTGAAGGCATCGAACAGCAGCACGAAGATGATCAACACCGACAGCGGAATCACCCAGGCCAGGCGCTTCATCGCACGCTGCTGGTTCTCGAACTCGCCGGACCACTCCAGCCGGTAGCCTTCCGGCAGCCGTACGCTGGCATCCACGCGCTTGCGCATGTCAGCCACCACGCTGCCCATGTCGCGGCCGGCGATGAAGATGCTCACGGCCTTGACGCGCTGTGCGTTCTCGCGCGAGATGTTGATCGCGCCGCTGGCCATGCGGAAATCGGCGACGTCGGACAGCGTCACCGTGTGGCCATCGCCGATGCCGACCGGGACCGTGCGCAACTGTTGCAGGTCACGGTCGGCGTCGTCCAGGCGCAGCGTGATCGGGAACCTGCGGTCACCTTCCCACAATTCACCGACCTGGCGCCCGCCCAGTGCGGTCTCGATCACCTCGTCGATGTCGCGCACGTTCAAGCCATAGCGCGCGGCGCGGTCGCGATCGATCTCGATCTGCAGCTGCGGCAATGAACCGTCACGGTCGATGAAGGCACTCTCTACGCCCTCCACGCTACGCACCTGTCCCAGGATCGCCTGCGCCTGCTGGTTGAGCACGTTCAGATCCGAGCCGCTGACCTTGATCACCACCTGGCCCTTGATCTGCGAGATGCTCTCCAGGATGTTGTCGCGCACCGGCTGCGAGATCGAGAACTCCGGCCCCGGAATGCGCTGCTCCAAGGTGCGCTGCAGATCGCTCACCAGCTGCCGCTTGTCCACGCCCTTCGGCCATTCCTTCTCCGGCTTCAACGCCACCAGCGCCTCGATCTGGTTGGCGCCCTTGGCATCGGAGCCGTCTTCCGGGCGTCCCAGCTTGGCCACCACCGTCGATACCTGCGGGAACGTGCCGACCAGTCCGCGGATGCGCCGCGACTGCTGCTGCGCTTCGGCCAGGCTGGTGCTGGGGTCTAGCGTGGCGGTCAGCCAGATCGAGCCTTCGTCCAGCTCGGGCAGGAACTCCGATCCCAGGCGGGTGCCCAGCGCCAGCGTGCCCACCAGCAGCGCGACTGCGGTCAGTACCACCGCACGCGGGCGGGCCAGTGCGCGCTCCAGGACCGGCCGGTACCAGCCGGTCAGGCGGTCCATCAGCGGATTGCCGTCGCGCATGCGGTCGCTCCGCAGCCACCAGTAGCAGAACAACGGCACCACGGCCAGCGCCAGGATCAGCGCGCCGATCAATGCCGAGGTCACCGAGTACGCCATCGGCGCGAACATGCGGCCTTCCTGGCGCTGCAGGGTGAAGATCGGGATATGCGCGGCGATGATGATCAGCATCGAGAAGAACGTCGGCCGGCCCACTTCCGATGCAGCTGAAAGAACGGTCGAGAACCGTGTCTTACGATCGGCCGCAGGGGGCAGCTTCGACAATCGCGAGACGATGTGCTCGGTCACGATCACCGCGCCATCGATGATGATGCCGAAGTCCATCGCACCCAACGACAGCAGGTTGGCCGGTACGCCCCACAGATGCAGGCCGAGGAAGGTCGACAGCAGCGCCAGCGGCATCATCGCCGCCACGATCAGCGCGGCACGGGCGTTGTACAGGAACAGCCACAGCACCAGGAACACCAGCACCGCGCCTTCCAGCAGGTTGCGGAAGACCGTCTTCAGCGTGGTCGAGACCAGCCATGAGCGGTCGTAGAACGGCTCGATGCTGACCCCGGCCGGCAGCTGGTTGGCCTCGATCTCGGCGATGCGCGCATGCAGCGCGTCGAGCACGTCGGACGGGTTCTCGCCCTTGCGCATCAGCACCATGCCGAACACCGCATCGTCATTGTCGTCCTGGCCGACCAGGCCCTGCCGGGGCAGCCCGGTATCGGCGATGCCGGCCAGGTCACGTACCAGGATCGGCGTTCCCCCGCGTTGCGCCACCACCACGTTGCCGATGTCGGCCGGCGAGCGCATCAGGCCCACGCCACGGATCAGGAACTGCTGCTGGCCGCGTTCCACGTAGCCGCCACCGGCATTCGAGCTGCCCCTCTCCAGCGCCTCGGCGAACTCACCCAGGCTGATGCCGCGGTCACGCAGCTTGTCCAGGTCCGGCTTGACCTGGAAGGTACGCGCGAAGCCGCCGAAACTGATCACATCGGCCACGCCCGGCACGGTGCGCAGGCTGCGCTCCATCGTCCATTCCTGCACGGTGCGCAGCTGGGTTGGCGTCATGTGCGGGCCTTTCAGCACATAGCGGTAGATCTCACCTACCGCCGAGCTCATCGCCTCCAGTTCCGGGGTCACCCCTTCCGGCAGCTCCACGCCCTGCAGGCGCTCCAGGACCTGCTGGCGTGCGAAGTAGTCATCGGCCTTGTCGTCGAAGGTCAGGATGATCATCGACAGGCCGAACTGCGTATGCGAGAACACCCGCACCGAATGCGGGATGCCGGACAACGCCACCTCCAGTGGCATCGTCACCTCGCGCTCGACCTCTTCGGCGGCACGGCCCGGGTGCAGCGACACCACGGTCACCTGGGTGTCGGATACATCCGGGAAGGCTTCCACCGGCAGTACGCGGAACGCGGCAATGCCGGCACCCATGAACAGCAGCAGTGCCAGCATCACCATCAATGGCTGGCGCAGGCAGTAGGCAATCAGGCGATCGATCATGGGGCGGCGTGCCCCGTGCCGGTGCTGGCGGCGGCCGGTGCGCTGTCCGCCAGCTGCTGCAGCAGCAGGCCGCCTTCTACCACCACCCTGGCGCCTGCGGCCAGGCCCTCACGCACCCACAGCCGGCCATCGCCCAGCTCCTCGGCATGCACCGCGCGGCGCACGAAGCGGCCCTTGCCCTCCTCCACGAACACCACCTGCTTGCCGTCGATCAACAACACGGCCGCATCGGGCAGCGAGACACCACCCTCGGCCGGCAACGCCACCTGGGCGCGCACGTACTGCCCCGCCTTGAAACCGCGTGCGCGGTTGTCCAGCTCGGCGCGCGCCTGCACCACGCGGCGTTCGCTGTCGACGAAGTCATCCACGTGCTGCAGGGTCGCCTGCAGCGGCTGTCCATCGGCCCCGGGCACGCTCACCTGCATGCCCGCCTTCAAACGTCCGGCCAGGCCCTCCGGTACATCCAGCTGCAACCACAGGCGGTCCGGATCGCCAATCACCGCCAATGGCCGTTCGCTGTCGGGGCTGACCGCCATGCCCGGGCTCATCCGCCGCTCCACCAGCACGCCATCGATCGGCGCGCGCAACGGCAGGCGCTGATCGACGTGCTGGCCATTGCCATAGGCCTTGGCGAAGGCGGTCGCACGCGCTTGATCGGCCTGGCTGCCGGCGAAATTGGCCTCTGCCTCGTCCAGTTCGCGGCCCGACGCCACACCTGCCGCATGCAACTCGCGGGTGCGCTCCAGCTCCTTGCGGGCCTGCTGCAGCTGGGCACGGCCGCGCACGCCCTCCGCCTGGGCTTGGCCGAATTCGGGCGAAGTGATCCAGGCGATCACCTGGCCCGCCTTCACTTTCTGCCCCGGCTGTGCCTCGATGCGCGCCACCTGCCCCGCCAACGGCGTGCGCAGCGCGCTGGAGCGCGTCTCGTCCCAGACCACCCGGCCCGGCAGCTGCAGGCTGGCGCTGGCGCCGGCGGTGACCGCCTCGCTGCGTAGCACGTCCAGCTGGCGGCTACCGGCAGGAAACTGGATCTGGCCAGCACTGACCGTCGGCCCGTCCTCGGTATACGGCGCCGGTTCGCGGCCGCAGCCGCCCAGCAGGGCCAGCGCCAGCAAGGCCGGCAGCACGGCCTGTCGCGCCTGCGGTCGATAAGCGACGGTGGACTTCATCGGGACTCTCCTTCAGCAACGGATGTGGCCGCTTCCCAGCGCGCCAGGGCAATGGCATGGTCGGCACGCGCATCGATCAGCGCCGTCTCGAAGTCGCGCCAGCTGCGGCGCGCATCCAGCAGATCGGTCAGGCTGGCGGCGCCGCGCCGGTACGCCAGTTCGATGCCCTGCACCGCCTTGCGTGCGGCGTCGGACTGCAGTCCCTCATAGTCGCTGCGGCGCTGTGCGGCGGACTGCGCGCTGGCCTGCAGCTGGTCCAGCTCGGCGCGTGCTTCGCGCTGCAGTACCTGCAGCTCCAGCGCGGCGCTGTCACGGTCGGCCTCGGCACGCTGGATCGCGCCGCGTGCACGTGACGGGCCGCCGAGCGGAATGGTCAATGACACTCCCCAGGTGACACCGCTGATGTCGGTCGGCTCGCGCTCAGCCTCCACACCCAGCTGGATGTCGCGATGGCGCTCACTGCGCGCCAGTGCCACACCGGCGTCGGCCGCGGCCAGGCGCGAACGTGCCGCGCGCAGATCGGCACGCTGCTGTGGGTCGAACGCACGCGTATCGACCCTGCCCGCGGGGTCTGGCCACGGATCATCGGCGCTGAGATCATGGCTGTCGTCGCGGCCGAGCAGCAGCCCCAGCGCATGCCGTGCATCGCGCAGATCCAGGGCCGCCTCGCGCGCCGCATCGGCCACCGCCAGGTCGTCCACTGCCAGCCGCGCGCGATCCACCGGCGCCATCGCCCCGGTGGCCACCTGCTTGTCCGCCGCCGCCATCTGTTCGGCCGAACTCTGGCGGTTGGCCTCGGCAATCTGCGCCCGCTCCTGCGCGCCCTTCAGGCCGAAATAGGCTTCATGCAGTGCCACCTGCTGCCGGCGCCGGATATCGAGCATGTCCAGCCCGGCCACTTCCAGCAGCGCATCGGCCTGGCGGATGCGCAATGCGCGCTTGCCGCCGCGCTCCCAGGTCCAGCCCAGGCCCACGGTGCTGTCCACCCGCTTGTCCTGCCAGCGTCCGGAGCCGATGCCATGCTTGGGGCTGATCTTGCTGGTGCCGATCAACAACTCGGTGGCCGGGCGCAACGCCGCCGTCTGCACATCGCCCTGCACGCCGCGCAGCTCCAGTGCCGCCGCACGCAGGTCCGGGTTGTGTGCTTCCATGGCGCGCTGCGCTTCCTGCAGGGACAGCGCCGAAGCGGTGGGCGCGCACAGAAGAGTGGCCAGCACGGCCGCAAAACGAGGGGAGAAATTCATGCACGTCACGGTAAGGTGATGCACTTGCGCCAAACTTGCCCCAACCTTGCACGAAGCTTGCAATGCGAATCCTGCTGATCGAAGACGACGCCGCGCTGGCCGATGGACTGATCCGCGCCCTGCAGGGCGCCGGCCATCTGTGCGACCACCTTTCGCGCGGCCTGCACGCGCCGGCGGCACTGGCCAGCGCGCCGTATGACGTGATGGTGCTCGACCTTTCATTGCCCGATGTCGACGGCCTCGACCTGCTCTCTCGCCTGCGCAACGACGGCGTCACCCTGCCGGTGCTGATCCTGACCGCGCGCGACGGTGTGGAGGACCGCATCCTCGGCCTCGACCGGGGTGGCGACGATTACCTGGCCAAGCCATTTGCACTCGGTGAGCTGGAGGCGCGCCTGCGTGCGCTGTCACGCCGCCGAAGCGACGCACCGGCAAAGAAGCGGCTGGGCCGGTTGTGCTTCGACAGCATCCGCAATGAAGTGCAGGTGGAAGGCCAGCGCATCGAACTGACCGCGCGCGAGCTGTCGCTGGTCGAGGCACTGATGCAGCATCCCGGCCGCACGGTTACCAAGCAGCGCCTGTTCGACGCGCTGTACAGCTGGGATCACGAGGCCAACCTGTCGGTGATCGAAGTGCATGTCAGCCGCCTGCGCCGCAAGCTGGAGCAGGCACGCGCCTGCGTCGGCATCCGCATGTTGCGTGGCCTGGGGTATCGGCTGGAGGCCGGGGGTGACTGAGCGCGTGCACAGCCTGCGGGGGCTGCTGCTGCGCCGCCTGTGGCTGCCCCTGCTGGTGCTGCTGCTGTGCAGCGCAGTCGGTTCGTTCGCGCTGGCCCGCTTCTACGCCGGCCAGGTCTATGACCGCTGGCTGCTGGACTCGGCGATGTCGTTGTCCGAGCTGGTGAAGGTGCAGGACGGGCGTGCCTCGATCGAGATCACGCCTGCGGTGTCGCGCATGTTCACCTGGGATACCGCTGACGAAGTGCATGGCGAAGTGGTCGACGCCGCGGGCGGGCGCCTGTATGGCGACCTGCCCGAAGCGCTGCCCCGCCCCGCGATCGCTGCCGGCAGCGACGATGCCGTCTACTACGACGCGCGCCTGCGTGGGCAGCCGGTGCGCATGGTCGAAGTCGTGGTCAGCGCCGGGCCGGGCCACGATATCCGCCTGCGCGTGGCCGAGACGCTGCGCAAGCGCCACCGCCTGGAGCGCAAGCTGCTGCTGGCCAGCATCCCGTTCCAGGCCGCGATCCTGGCGCTGGCTGCGTGGCTGGCCTGGTCCGGTACCGGCGCGGCTGCACGCCACGCCAACCAGGTGGCACGGCGGTTGGCCAGCCCACGCCCCGACCCGCTGGCGCCGCTGGAGCCGGCGCAGGAGGCGCCGCGCGAACTGTGGCCGGCGGTGGAGGCCTACAACGCCCTGCTGCAGCGACTGGACGCCATGCAGGCCGCGCAACGGCGCTTCGTCAGCAACGCCGCGCACCAGCTGCGCACGCCGCTGGCGGCAATGCAGGTGGAGCTGGAGAGTTCATTGCGCCAGCACGATCCGCACGCCCAGCAACTGGCGCTGTCCGGCACGCTGGCCGGGCTGGCGCGGCTGCAGCACCTGGTCAACCAACTGCTGATGCTCAGCCGATCGGAAGATCCACAGGGCAGCGCACTGCCGCTGCAGCCGCTGGATCTGGCCGCGCTGGCGCGGGGCGTGGTCGAGCGCTACGCCGACCGTGCGTTGGCTGCGGGCGTGGACCTGGGTTACGACGGACCCGACGACGGCGTGCAGGTGCAGGGCGATCCACAGCTGCTGCGCGAGGCACTGGGCAACCTGCTGGACAACGCGCTGCGCTACGGCGCCGTGCCCGGCGTGATCACCCTGGGACTACAGCGGGATGCCGAGGGCGTGCAGGTGTGGGTGGACGATGACGGTACAGGCATCGCCGAAGCCGAACGCGCGCGCGTCACGGAACGCTTCTACCGGGCGAGCAGCGAGGGCGACGGCTGCGGGCTGGGGCTGGCGATCGTGGCCGAGATCGCGCAGCGGCATGGCGCGACCTTGATGATTGATACCGCCCCGATCGGCGGTGCGCGGGTGGGGTTGCGGTTTCGCTGACCTTTGTCGAATTGCCCTTGTAGAGCCGAGCCCATGCTCGGCTGCCGTTGACGCGATACCTGAGCCGAGCATGGGCTCGGCTCTACAGGTTCAAGGTCAGCCGTGAAGCGTGCCGACCAAGGTCGGCACCTACCAATCATCACCGGCTCATCGAATAGGGCGCCTGCGCGCCCTGCCCCGGCCAATCCTTGTTCGGCTCGGCCTGCATGGTGAAACGCAGCTCGCCACCTGCCAGGATCTCGTCATGGCGCAGGAAGGTGCGCTGCAGCGGCTTGCCGTTGAGGCTCACGTTGCCGACGTAGGTGTGCCTGTCATCCAGCCCATCGGCCACGATGGTGAACGCCTTGCCGTTCGGCAGGCGCATCGCGGTCTTCGGCAGGAACGGGCGGCCGAGGATGTACTCGCCCGAGCCCGGGGCCACCGGATAGAAGCCCAAGGCGGTGAACACGTACCACGCCGACATCTGGCCGACATCATCGTTGCCGGCCAGCCCATCGGGGCGGTCGGCATACTGGGTGTCCATGATCTGCTTCAACCGCGCCTGGGTGCGCCACGGCTGGCCAGCGTACGAATACAGGTAGGCCACGTGGTGGCTGGGCTCGTTGCCGTGCGCATACCAGCCGATCAGGCCGGTGATGTCTTCCATGTGCTCGAAGATCGATGGATCCACCTTGGCGTTGAACACCTCGTCCAGGCGCGCGAGCAGCTTGTCGCTGCCCCCGTGCGCCGCCGCCAGGCCGGCGACGTCCTGCGGCACGTACCACGAGTACTGCCAGGCGTTGCCCTCGGTGTAGTCGGTGCCATAGCCGCTGGCGCTGGGGTCGAACGGCGTACGGAAGCTCCCATCGCGCTTGCGCGCGCGCATGAAGCCGGTGTCCTTGTCGAACGCATTGCGCCAGTTGGCCGCGCGCTTGTCGAAGGTCGCCGCGACATCGGCCTTGCCCATCGCCTGCGCCATGCGTGCGATGGTCCAGTCATCAAAGGCGTACTCCAGCGTCTTGCTGGCCGCTTCGCCTTCCTCGTCGATCGGCACATAGCCCAGCTCACGGTACTGCGCGATGCCATCGTACGGGCCGTAGTTGGCAGTCTCGACCATCGCCTTCAATGCCTTGTCGGCGTCGAAGCCACGAATGCCCTTCACGTAGGCGTCGGCGATCACCGGCACGGCGTGGTACCCGATCATGCACCAGTCTTCCAGGCCATGGAACGACCACACCGGCAGCATGCCGTAGGGGCTGTGCTCGTGGTGGGCCAGCATCGAATTGACGAAGTCGCTGTTGCGTTTCTCCGGCTGCACCAGCGTCAGCAACGGATGCAGCGCGCGGTAGGTGTCCCACAGCGAGAACGTCGAGTAGTTCGTGAAGCCATCCGCCTTGTGCACCGCATTGTCCGGCCCGCGGTACTGGCCATCGGCATCCATGAACAGCGTCGGCCCCAGCAGGGTGTGGTACAGCGCGGTATAGGCACTGCGGCGGGCGTGCTCGGGCGCATCGATATCGAGCACCGACAGCGCCTGCGTCCATTCCTGTTTCGCCTGCGCACGCACGCGGTCGAAATCAAAGTCGGCCACTTCCGCGTCGAGGTTGGCAATGGCGCCGGCTTCGCTGACCGGCGAGATCGCGACCTTGACCACCAGCGGTGCATCCAGCTTGCCGAATGCGAAGGTACCGACCAGCTGGCGGCCCTCGACCTGTGCGCGCTGCGCTGGATCCTTCTCGCCCGGCGGCGGGAAGCCCTTGTAGACGATGTCCTGCTCGGTGTTGTGCAGCTCATGCCCGGAAAGCGGCCGCGAGAAACGCATCGCGAAGTACAGCTGGCGACCTGGCGCCCAGCCGCGCGTCTCCCGGAAGCCGGTCACCGTACCATCGGCGCGCACCCGCACCCGCGACCACAGCACCTTGCCCGGGTAGTCGTACATGCTGGTGCGCATGTCCAGCAGCACCTTGGCGTCGGCGCCCTTGGGGAAGGCGTAGCGATGCACGCCCACGCGCGCACTGGTGGTCAGCTCGGCGCGCACCTTGTAGTCGTCCAGGGTGACGGCGTAGTAGCCCGGCTCGGCCTTCTCATCGTCATGGCGGAAGCGAGAGGCATAGCCGCTGCCCGGCTTCTCAGGATCGCCACGCTCCAGGCCGGGACTGCCGGTGAACGGCATCAGCAGGATGTCGCCCAGATCGGAATGGCCAGTGCCGGAAAAATGCGTGTGCGAGAAGCCGACGATGCTGCTGTCGTCGTAGCGGTAGCCGGCTGCCCAGCCATAGGCCTTTTCGCGTGGCTGGATGCGTGTGTCCGGGCTGAGCTGGACCATGCCGAACGGCACCGTGGCACCCGGGTAAGTGTGGCCTTCACCACCCGTACCAATGAACGGGTCGACCGAGGCATAGGCCTTGTCGGCGGCGGTTCTGGCAGGCGCGGCCGACGCCAGGCCGGAAGCGAGCATCGCCGTGGCGGCGACAGCGATCAGGAGACGACGGTCCAGCGTGGGCATCGGCATTTGGATCGATTCAGGCGATAGCCGGATCCTAGCACCGGGCCTGTCACGCCGCATGCTGCAGTGCGACTGCCCGGTGTCCCGCACCGGGTTTGCTCTTCAACCGGGAAGTGCGCTCTGCAACGACATGAGATCCGCGCTGTCCAAAGGCCTTACCACCCGCGCGATCTCCTCTCCATCGCGCAGCAGCACCACCGTCGGCCACAGCTTCACCTTGAACGCTCGCCCCAATGGCCTTCCCTTGCCATCCTCGATCTTCCAATGCGGCAGATCGTTCGCTTCGACAAAGGCCTGCAACGCGGGCTGCGCGGCCTGGCAATGACCACACCAGGGCGCACCGAACTCCAGCACCTGCCAGCCAGGCTGCGCCGCAACCTCCGCAGAGGTGGGCCCGTTCGCAAGGTGATCACGCATGAACGGCATGAGCGCTACGCCGCCAGTGCCTTCTGGATGTCCTCCAGCGGCGCGTTGGTCAGATCCTTGGCAATATCCCCGAGCAATCGCGCCTGGACCTCTTTATGCAGCAGCGGACGAATGCGGCCCAGCGTGGTCGGGTCGGCGATCAATACCAGGTGCGCATAGCGGTTCTTCAAGGCATCTTCGTTGAGCTGTTCGGCCACCTGCTTGGCGAACGTGGCCTCATTGAGCTGCGAGACCGACATGTCCTTCGGCACGGCACCCGCAGGCCCCTGCCCGGACACACCCTGCTCGCTGATGTCCTGCAGGCGCAGTTCGCCTTCCTGCTTCAGGGTCAACTGGTGGTTGCTGCCCACGTTGGTGAACACCCGCGCCGAACCACCGTCGGCTACCACGATCAGGGTTCCTTCGGGAATCGTCCGCGCCATTGCATCCTCCATCAATCCGAAAAGTGGGTGTGCGCTCCACCTTATGCACGCCGATGTCACCAGAGCGGGTACAGGATGTGATCCCGTCATCGCAATCTGCAATCAGCGCTAAATTTGTCCGCCTGCCTGCCGCTATGGACTCCATCATCGCGAGGAACCTCTGTGTACGCTGGCTCACTGTTCCACGTCTGCTTTGCCACCAGCCTGGCCATTGCCGGCTGTGCCGGTTGCATCCACCAGTTCCTGCAGGGCCAACCGTTCTTCGCCCTGGCCATCATGCTCTCGGTGCTCACCATGATCGGCGCCGCACTGGTCACGCGGAAACTGGCACTGCCGGGCGCCTTGGCGATGGCCTGCACGGTGTTCGGTTTGGTGGCGAAGTCGGCCTGAGCCTTCTGAACAGGCGAGGTGGAACACAGCGTGCAGATCGGCCTGCTTCGCTGCATGCTCACGCCGATGCCGTTATGATGAACGGATGATCGACACGACCCACTACGTGACGGGCGCACCTGTTACGTGGGAAGCACTGCCGACCGGCGCTTCGCTTGCCACGAATGCTCCCGCCCTGCATTTCCATCGCCTCGCGCTGGATCCCGGCGGATGACGCCAGCAGGCGCTCTGCCTGCACCCCTACGCTGATGTGATACCTGGCCGCTGACTGCTCGGCCGCTGTGATCCCGTTTTCGCGTCTCCGCCCCTGCGGCGGTGCTTTGCCGTGCGCGTGGCGTTGCGCCTGCACACATTCCCCGGCCCCCACGCCGCCTTCCGATGCCCCTGCGCCACTTGCGCCTGCATCGCCGTTTCCGATTTCCGGGACACACCACAGCACCCATTCCCCTATTCCATACCTACAAGGGAGCCCCTATGCAGGACACGCCCGATTCCCATGCCCACTTCGGCTGGTTCAAACGCCGCCGCCACCTGAAGGTCGATGAGATCACCGTCGTCGACAAGCCCATGCTCAAGCGCGCCGTGGGCGCCGCCGCACTTGGCAATGCCATGGAGTGGTTCGACTTCGGTGTCTACGGCTATCTGGCCGTCACCATCGGCCAGGTGTTCTTCCCGTCCAGCAACCCCACGGCACAGGTGATCGCCGCCTTCGCCACCTTCACCGTGGCATTCCTGGTGCGTCCACTCGGCGGCCTGGTGTTCGGCCCGCTCGGCGACCGTTATGGGCGCCAGAAAGTGCTGGCGTTCACCATGATCCTGATGGCGCTGGGCACGTTCTCGATCGGCTTGATTCCCTCCTACGAGCGCATCGGCATCTGGGCACCGGTGCTGTTGCTGCTGGCACGTGTGGTGCAGGGATTCTCCACCGGCGGCGAGTACGGCGGTGCGGCCACCTTCATCGCCGAGTATTCCACCGACCGCAACCGCGGCCTGATGGGCAGCTGGCTGGAGTTCGGCACGCTGGGCGGCTACATCGCCGGCGCCGGAACCGTGACCGCGCTCCACATGCTGTTGAGCAGCGGACAGATGCTGGACTGGGGCTGGCGCATTCCATTCCTGGTGGCCGGCCCGCTGGGCCTGCTCGGCCTGTACATGCGCATGAAACTGGAGGAAACGCCGGCCTTCCGCGCCTTCGCCGAGGAAGCCGAGAAGCGCGAGCACGACCGGCCCGGGCTCGCCGCGCTGATCCAGGTACATGGCCGCCAGTTGCTGGTCTGCATGGGCCTGGTGCTGGTGTTCAACGTGACCGACTACATGCTGCTGACCTACATGCCCAGCTACCTCAGCGTCACCATGGGCTATGCCGAGAGCAAGGGCCTGCTGCTGATCATCATCGTGATGCTGGTGATGATGCCGCTGAACATCGTCGGCGGATTGTTCAGTGACAAGCTTGGCCGTCGCCCGATGATCATCGGTGCCTGCATCGCGCTGCTGGTGCTGGCCGTACCCTGCCTGCTGCTGCTCGGCAGCGGCAACGACTGGCTGATCTTCCTCGGCCTGATGCTGCTGGGCCTGGCACTGGTGTGCTTCACCAGCTCGATGCCGTCCACGCTGCCGGCGCTGTTCTATACCCCGGTGCGCTACAGCGCACTGTCGATCGCCTTCAATGTGTCGGTGTCGCTGTTCGGTGGCACCACGCCACTGGTGACCGCATGGCTGGTGGAACGTACCGGCGATCCGCTGGTGCCGGCCTACTACCTGATGGGCGCGGCAGTGATCGGCCTGGTCACCATGCTGTTCGTGAAGGAGACCGCTGGCCTGCCGCTGCGCGGTTCACCGCCGGCGGTCGGCAGCGACAAGGAAGCCGCCGCACTGCTGAAGAGCGATGTGCCGGTGACGGTGGACCCGAGCCTGCCGCCACTGCCGGAGACTGCGGAGCCTGAGCAGGTAAAGCCGGCCTGAGGCTCGGCGAAGCCGGCGTTGTTGTACGGCCAAGCCCGCGCGCGGCTGCCTTTCGAGGGATCAGCCGAGCGTGGGCTCGGCTCTACAACGTACGCGCCCTCAATCGCGCGCAGCGTTCAACTCCATCGCACGCATCACGATGGGTTTGGCCCAGTCCGGCGTGTGCAGCAGCTCGGCCACCGAGACCGGGTACTGCAGCTGGCCGTGCGCCATCGCCAGCACCGGCAGCGGCTCGACGCAGCCGTCGGCGCCGGCGGGAGCGCTGTTGTCGTAGACATGCAGCTCGGCCAGGTGTGGCAGCAGTTCCAGCAGGTTCTCGCGTGCCGAATCGAAGCGGGCGTGGATCTTCTCCAGCGGAATGTCGTGGCCGCCGGCGGCCACCCGCGCTGCAACACGGGCAATGTGCAGGTCCACCGTGGCCAGGCCACAGAACCAGATCGCGACGTGATGGTGCTCGCAGGCCTCGCGCAGCAGGCGCGGAACGGTGTTGCCGCCCAGCGTGGTCTCGAAGGCGAAGTCCGTGCCATCGGCCATGGCCTGGCGCAGGCGGCGGGTGCCTTCCTGCCAGGCCTCGGCATTGGCGTCGGGCAGCGGCCAGCCCGCCTCTACCAGGCGGCGGGTGAACGAATCGGGGTTGAACCAGCCCAGCCCTTCGGCTTCCAGCCAGGTTCCCAGCAGCGAACTCTTGCCGGCGCCGTTGACGCCGGCCAGCACCAGGATCCGCCCCATCGGTCAGAGCGGACGGCCGAGGGTGACCTTGCGGCCGCGGCGGATCGGCTGGCCCAGCACCTTGCCCAGCCCCTCACCGCGCTGCAGGCCAGCCAGGGTCTGGTCGAATTCGCCGCGCAGGCGCAGCAGTTCTTCACTGCGCTCACCGGCATCGCTGCCGGCAGCCTTGGCCAACAGCTCCTGGTAGGTGCGGATATCCACGATCACCGCTTCGGGGTGGTTGTGGTTGGTGATGACCAGCGCCTGCTTCTCACGCACGGTACGCATCAGGCTCGGCCAGCCCCTGGTCTTCACAGACGAGGCCGGGGCCTTCTCAAGTCCAGGCAGATCCAGTGGCAGGGTCATGGCACGGCTCCAGGCAGAAGTGGATAATGTCCACTATACCCAATTTGGCCAAATTGGATATAAATGCCGTTTCACGCGCCGGAGCCGGTCTGTGGCGCATCGGTCTGCAGCAGGCTGTCACGCTCGCGCAGTGGGAAGCGGATCCAGGCATCCAGCCCCTGCGGATCGAAGTGCAGTTCACCACTGCCGGCCAGCTCATAGGGCACGCGCTGCTCGATCAGCGCACGGCCCAGGCCGCGCTGGCGCGGCAGCTCCCAGTCTTCCACGGCGGCATGGCGTTCACACCAGTGCAGGCCCAGCCATGGCTGTCCGTCCTGCACCTGCAGGTGCCAGGACACGTCGATCCGGCCATCCTCATGGGTCAGCGCACCATGCCGCAGGGCGTTGGTCGCCAATTCGTGGATCGCCAGGGACAGCACTTCGGCCGCCTTCGGTGGCAGCAGCACATCCTCGCCCTGCAGGCGATAGGCGGCAGTGACCGGCGTCTGCGCTGCGATCTCCTCATCGAGCATGCCACGCAGGCAGACCCCGGCATTGGCGCCACGGGTAAGCAGGCTCTGCGTGCGCGCCAGCGACATCAATCGTCCGCACAACCGTTCCGCGTAATCATCCACACTGCTGACCGACTCACGGGTCCGCCAGGCAATGGCATGGATGGTCGACATGATGTTGCGCACCCGGTGCTGCAGTTCGGCCAGCAGTACCGATTGGCGCTCGGTGGCACGCTTGAGATCGTCGATGTCCACAGCGATGGCGAATACGCCCGTCACCTCGCCGTCTGCATCGCGCAGCGGCGCGGCGGCCACACGGGTCCAGCGCGCGCGCCCGTCGTCATGCTTGAACTGGAACTCCAGCCCGGGCACTACCGTCTCACCGCGCAAGGCCCTGGCTATGGCGAAATCCCTGGGTTCGATGCGCGAGCC
Organism: Stenotrophomonas maltophilia group sp. LNF247; assembly: GCF_054083135.1. Classification (NCBI taxonomy): domain Bacteria; kingdom Pseudomonadati; phylum Pseudomonadota; class Gammaproteobacteria; order Lysobacterales; family Lysobacteraceae; genus Stenotrophomonas; species Stenotrophomonas maltophilia group sp. LNF247. The sequence goes on along the minus strand of NZ_JBSRQL010000001.1, from coordinate 123,047 downwards.
GTCGGGGTGCCATCCCTGCCAGCGGTGGTGGTTGGGCAGATCCGTGGAGGGCACCTTGCCGGTGGGAAGGTAGGTGCGCATCTGGTCGTTGGAGAGCTGCAGGCACCCCTCGGCATCGACGATGCAGACGCCCACCGGCAGTACCTTGAAGGCCAATGCCAGGCGGCGGTCCGCCTCCCGCCGCTTCTGCTCTTCGCGTTCGCGGGCCGACTGGGCCACATGCGCCGCCGTCGTCTCGAACATGGTGACCAGCACGCCGCTGACGCGCCCCTCTTCGCCACGGATGGGGCTGTAGGTAATGGTGAACCACACATCCTCCAACCGCCCGCGGCGCGCGAGGGGATAGAGTTTGTCCTCGTAAGTGATGGTTTCGCCCTGCCAGACGCGCTGGTAGATCGGCCCGTTGATATGCCACACCTCGGGCCAGCATTCACGGGTCGGCTGGCCGAGTCCGCCGGGATGCTTGTCGGCCAGGATCTCGGCATAGCCATCGTTGTAGAGCTGCACCAGCTGCTCGCCCCACAGCACGATCATCGGGAAACCATGCGCCAGCATCAGGTCGACGGTGGCGCGCAGGTGTGGCGGCCACCGCTCATACGCTCCCAGCGGCGTGGATGACCAGTCATGGCGGGCGATGCGCGCAGCCATGCCATCGTGGCGCCCGTGCGGGTGCGCTGCAGGTGGCATGCCGCCACGCAGCTCGGTGGCGCGGATGCCTTCAGGACGGCGCGACATGCCGCGCGATCAGGCGATGCCCGCAGAGACCTGCGGCGTCGCCACCAGCCCGGCCAGCTGCTGCACCAGGGCTTCAATGTGATACGGCTTGGTACAGCGCGGCGCGCTGGCGAAGCGGCTTGGCAGGTTGTCGTCGTAGCCGGAGGTCAGCAGGAACGGGGTGCCGGCCTCGGCCAGCCGGTCGGCCAACGGATAGACCTGTTCGCCGCCCAGATTGATGTCCAGCAGCGCCACATCGATGGGATGGGTATCGACCAGCTGCCCCAACGCCTGCAGGTCACCGGCAGGCCCCACCACCTGTGCGCCTTTCAGCTCCAGATAGTCGACCAGGAACATCGCGATGGCGAATTCATCCTCCGCCACCAGTACACGCAGCCCTTTCAGGCCCTCTGGTTTGTTGCCCGCTTCCAGCACGACCGGCGCTCCTCGATACACGCGGCCCACCTCTGCCGCAACACCCGCAGGATGCGCGAACCGGGCTACAAGAGCGCGTGATGATGGATGAAGGTCGCGGCCACGGCGCGTTCACCGCGGCATTGCAACGCCGCGTTCAGAAGGCCCGTTCCCACTTCAGGCTGAGCAGGCTGCGGTCGTGGCTGTACAGCCAGCCGACGTTGCTGTCGATGCGCGCGTGGCGCAGGCTCAGGCTGGGTACCAGCCCGGCCACGGCCAGGCGCTCGCTGCGGACGATGGCGATCAGGTTCTGTTCGTCGTCCTGCCTGCGCGCCTCCAGCAACGGACTCCAGGCGTCGTAGTCGCGGTGGCGCAGCGACACGAATACGGTGGCGGTGGTGCCCGTCCACTGGCGCGCCGCCCCCAGGCGCAGGCCATGCTGGCGGTAACCGTTGGCCGGGTCGGCGGCGCTGCTGCCAGTGACATCCAGCCCGGCGAAGACCGTCCAGCGCGGGTTGAGCGCGCGGAACCAGGTGGCATACGCCGATGCCAGCTCGCCGTCGTAGTTGCTGGCCAGGCCCTGCTGGCGATAGCGCTGGCGCTTCCAGTCGGCCTCCAGCTTGAGCAGGCTGCGCGCGTCCAGGGCGTACTGCCATTCCGCGTGCACGCCACTGCCGCCCTGCAGCGCCTGGTTACCCAGGCCCTGGTAGTCATGGCTGGGGGCGAGCAGCACGGTCTGCCGCGCGCTGCGCCAGCTGTAACCCACCTGTACGTTGGCATTGAGCTCGTTGTACGCACTGTGCCCGCGCCATGTCTGACCAAAGGCGAGACCGCGCACGTACAGCCCATGATGCCCGCTGAGCACCCAGCGCCGTTCCAGGCTGGCGTCGTAGTCAAGACCCGGCGCGCGCTGGGCGTCGGGCAGCTTCCGTTCGATGATGCAGGCGTCGCCCACGCCGAACAGGCAGGTGCGGCTGGCCGAGCTGCGGTTGATGTTGTCACTCCATGCCGGGCCGGCGGACAGCGCGCCTTTCCAGCGCTGGCGCGCGTGCAGGGCACCCAGGTAGCCGTCCACGCGCGCGCGGACGCCGGCCGTGGCCGGATCATCGGCATTGATGCCTGCAGCGATGGCCGTGAACAGCGCGACCGCATCGCGATCGCGCTGATCTTCCGCATAGACACGCGCCAGCTCGAGGCGGGCTGGCAGAAAATCCGGCTGCGCAGCCAGCAGGGCTTCGTACTCCTTCGCCGCGCGACGATGGTTGCCGGCCACCCGTGCCAGCGCTCCCTGCGCATGGTGGCGCAGCAGGGGGTCATGCCCAGGCAGTTCGATGTACTCGTCGAGAAACGCAGCGGCGGCCTGCCATTGCTGATGCTGCAGAGACAGGTAGAGAGCCTGGCCCAGATCATCGACGGTGCGCTCCACGCGCAGCGTCTGGCCGTCGATGGTGATGGTTGGCCGCTCCGACTCGGCCTGCTGCAGGCGCTGCTGGTCCTGCTGCTGGTGGCGCAGCTCAGTGCCCTGTTCAAGCACGCGTCGAAGATCGTCCTGCTGGGCGCACACCTCGGTGGCGGCCAACAGCAGTACGACAAGGAAGATGGAATGGCGCATGGTCGATCCGTGGTGATGCATGCAGCGGGCCGAAGCAGGGACTGGCGGATCGCGGCTTGTCCCTGCCCTGCCCCGTCAGGGGCGTGGCGATCAGTTCTTGCTGCCGCCGAAGGCGGTGTCGTACTGGCTGTTGCCGCTGAAGGTGGCGATACCGGCCAGGGTGGCCGCGTTGGCGCCGAAGAACTGGCCCTGGGTGGTGCCGGCAACGCTGCCGTTGGCGGTGGCGGTGCCGGCGAACGAGGCGTTGGCGCTGTTGATGTTGGCGTTGACGTTGATCGACAGGCCGCCACCGCTCAGGCCACCGAGCAGGGTGCCATTGCCGAAGTTGGCGCGGAACGTACCCGACAGCAGGTTGCTGCCATTGAACTTGTTCAGGCCTGCCACGCTGTAGGTGGCCACGCCGGCCGGCAGCGTGGTGCCGGCACGGTCACCGACGAAATAGACCTGGCGGTTGTTGAAGCCACCAGCGGCGCCATCCTTGGACCACTCGCCGAACCACACATCGCCGCTGCCGACCTTCACGAAGTTGAAGTGGCCCATGCCGGAATGGCTGCCAGGGGTACCGGTGATCGGCATGGCCAGCGTGCGTACGGTGACACCATTGACGGTGGTCGGGGCCGAGTAGGCCGCCAGGCCCTGGAAATCGACCGGCTTGGCATTGGACACGGTGCCAACGCCGATACCGGCCTTGCCGGCCGAGTGCGGGCCGCCGTTGACTTCCGACGCACCCACCTTGACGTACAGCTGCGCATCGGTCGCCGGGCTGGCAGCGCCGACGATGTCGGCCGCCTGCGCAGTGCCGGCCAGGGCCAGTGCAGCGGCGACGGCCAACAGGGAACGGTTGATCATTTTCATGGTATTGCTCCTTGGGTTGAGGGAACTACGGGTACAACACAGAAAGGAACGGCGGCTGATCAGTTGCGCTGACCGCCGAAGGACGTATCGAACTGGCTGTTGCCGGCAAAGGTTGCGATGCCGGTCACCGCACTGGCACCGGCGCCGAAGAACTGGCCGCTGCTGGTACCGATGATCGAACCATTGGCGATGGCCGAACCGCTGAACGCACCGGTGGCGCGATCCAGCGTGCCGCTCGCGGCGAGCCTGTATCCGGTCCCGACCAGGCCGGCGGTGACGGTGCCGGTATCGAAATTCGCCCGCAGTGCACCTTCCAGCACGCCGCTGCCATCAAAGCGGTTGATGCCAGCCAAGGTGTAGGTCACGATGCCTGCTGGCAGCGAAGTACCGGCACGGTCACCGACGAAGAACACCTGGCGGTGATTGAAGCCCGCCTGCGCGCCGCTGGATGACCATTCACCGAACCAGACATCTGCATTGCCCACCTGCACGAAGCTGAAGTGGCCCACGCCAGCGGTGGCGAACGGCAGGCCTGCGTCCGGGCCCAGCGTGCGGACCGTGGTTGCGCCACGCACCACCGTGGTGGCGTAGGGCACAAGGCTGGCCACGTCCACTCGCGCCGCGTTGGCATACGGCCCCAACGAAATGCCTGCGCGACCGGAACGGTGCGGACCGGCATTGAGTGTCGATTCGCCTGCGTTGATGTAATGGACGCCGTCCTGGGCCGGGCTCTGCCCGCCAGCGATGTCGGCAGCCAAGACCGGCATGGAAGCCAGCAGGCCGATCGAAAGTACAAGGGTGCGGGGCTGTTTCACGGTTGATTCTCCCTGTCGAATGCGGACTCAGAAGCGTGCGGTGATGCCAAGCTTGATCGTGCGGCCCGGTGCCGGAAGCGTTGAGCGTGTTGCCGGGTCGACGTAATAGCGGTTGCCGAGATTGCTGCCGACCAGCTCGACGCTGGCGTGCTGGTTGAAACGCCAGCGGGCGTAGGCATCCACCGTGGTGATGTTTCCCCAGGTGAAGGGCACGTTCTGCCAGAGCAGGCTGCTGCCCCCGGCGATCAGGCGGTCGCGGTAGGCCTGCAGGTCCGGATTGTCGTGCCGCTGGTAGTGCACGATGCGGCTGCCCAGCTCCAGGCGCTCATCGAACAGGCGGGTGCCGAGTGACCAGTTCACCGACAGCTTCGGCGTGGCCTGGGTCAGCAGATAGCCGCTGACGAAGCCGTCCTGGACGCAGTTGGGCACCCGCCCCTGGTCCGCATCCAGCCGTACCGCCGAGCTTTCGTCGCAGACTTCGTTTTCAAGGATGCGGCTGATGCCCAGATCGGTGAAGAAGCGCCGGTTGTCGAAGCGCGCCTGCAGCTCGATGCCGCGGATGGTCTGCTTGTCGATGTTGTCGAACATGAAGTACGCATCACGCTCGATGACATTGCGGGTCTTGTGCACGTAGTAGGCCAGCTTGACGTCGGCATCGGCGGTGTTGCCGAACAGCCCGGAAAGGTTGTGCACGTACCCCAGCTCGTAGTTGTAGGCATGCTCCGGCTTGAGTGGATACAGCGGATTGAGGCTGCTGGAGAACGCAATGGTGCTTTCGAACATGCTGGGGAAGCGCACCGCCTCGCTGTAGCGCAGATAGGCACGAGCGGCCGGCGAGAAACGCACCGTCGCCGAGAACGTCGGCAACCAGGCGTGATCGCGGTGCCGTTCGTTGCGCCCGGCCACCGACTGCATCGCCCCGCCCCCGATCCTGCAGCGGATGTCGGTGCCGAGGACCATCGGCAGCAGCCCGGGGATGGCGGCGACCTGGCCGTTGAGGCAGGGATTGGTGGCTCGGCTGTAGTTACCGTTTGCATCGGGCAACCAGGGAATGCCGTGCTGGACCTCCCTGGGTGTCTCGTACTTGCGCAGCAGGTCGGCCAGCGACTGATCGACGATCCAGCCCATGCCGATGCTGTCCCAGAATTCCCGCTCACTCTCGAGTGCGTCGATCTCGCCCTGCAGGCTGTCCGGCCGCGGCGGCAGTTCATTCACCCGGTACTGCGCTTCGCGCGGCACGATCGAGGTCGTCTGCAGTTCCGGGTGGGCCTGCAGGAAGTCGTCGAACGCCCAGTAACGGCTGTAACGCACGCCGGCATTGAGGGTCAGGAAGTCGACCGGACGCCATTCCAGAGTGAGGTAGCCCTCGCCCTCCTGGCGACGGCCGGCACGCGGGTACATGCGCCAGCCGTCGGACGGGCCGAAATACGGGTCGCGCGAACCGAGCTTCTCGTATTGCCAGTTGCCGCCCACGGTCAGGTCCAGGGTCGAATGCAGGGCGAAGCGGTTGCTCAGGGTCAGGCCGGTCCGGTCGTTGCTCGCATTTGCCAGCGCGGTGTTGCGCAGAATCGGGCTGGCGCCGGCATTCCAGTCCGGATTGCCCGGGGCGAAGTTCGGAAAGCCGCCTGCGGTGTAGGTATCGCTGTCCGTCTCTGTGCGCCACAGGTTGGCGTAGAGGTCCAGCCAGCGGCTGCCGGCCGGCTGGAAGCGGTACTCCAGGTTCCAGGCATCGGACGCAACCCGGCTGAGTGGCCACTGGATGCGCCCATAGTCCGGCGCGGACAGGATGCGCGACGGCATGATCTCGCCATAGTGCGACAGCGTTCGCCGCCAGGTCGCCTTCAACCGCTGGTCATCGTTGATCTGCCAGCTGCCCTTGACCAGCCAGGACTCCTGTTCGCTGGAAGTATTGGGCACTTCGTCGCCGGGCTTGAAGTAGCGCGCCAGCGTGGTGATGTAGTCGATGCCATGGTACTCGAACTGCTCGCGCCGGTCCTGGTCGTAGTAGGCGTTGCCCCGGGTCCCGGAGAAGTAGTTGCCGCGCTTGCGCCAGGCGTAGGCGGCCATCAGGTCGACGTTGTCGCCACGCACGCCCAGCGCCAGGCGCCAGGCCTGGTCCTCGCCATCGAAGGGGTTGTTGCCACTGCGCGACTTCACCGGCACCACCAGGGTGCGGTCGTCGTAGGGCGAGTTCGGCGAGCCCTGCGGGAACCCCGGCACGGTGCGGTAATCCTCGCCGGTGTGCAGCCGCGGCAGGCGTGGCGCCACCGCATTGCTGCTGCCTTCGATCTTCAGCTCCCCGCCGAAGCGCTCACCCGTTTCCACGATGTCATCGACGTCGATGGTCTTGATCACCAGCGCGCCACCGATCCCGCTGTGCACATCGCGCACCAGCCCTGGCCCCTTGATGACCTGGATGCCACCCATCAGGTTGGGATCGATGTAATTGCGGTTGCTGACGCCGTTGTAGCCGCGCCAGACCGTGAGCGCCTGTTCGCCACCGTCGATGCTGACCGGCACCCGCCCCGGGCCCTGGATGCCGCGGATGTTGATGTCCAGTGCGCCGCTGTTGCGCGCATCGCCACTGAACACACCGACCAGATCCTTGACCACGTCGGCCGGGTTGGAGCCGCGGTAGCGCTCCACCCGGTCGCGCCCCGAATACGCCGTGGTCAGGTCCAGCGCGAACACATCATCGTAGCCGCGCCGATCACGCGCCTCGCCCCCTTCCGACTGCAGGCGACCGGCCACGTCCAGAGTCTCGGTTACCCGCACCCCTTCCCCTTCACCCGCCTCCACTGCGGCCCGCAGGCTCCAGGTGCCGTCCATGCCGCGCTGTGCGCGCACGCCACTCCCGCGCAACAGCTGCTGCAACGCCTGCATCTGGCTGTACTCGCCTTTCACCGCACTGGAGCGGCGGCCCTCCACCAGGTCACTGCGGAACACCACCTGCACATCGGCCTGGCGGCCAAAGGCACGCACAGCGTCGGCCAGGGGCTGTTCCGGAATCGTGTACTGGCGCAACGGCGCGACGACCGCCGGTTGCGCCTGCACGCCCGGCGCCCAGGCCAGCGGCAGCAATGCAGTGGAGATGGCCAGGGCCAGGGCGGTGACGCGACGATGACAGGCGGATGCCGTGGACGGCATGGACAGGAACTCCTCAAGCGTGGCGGAACCACGGGCACATCCGGTGCCGGTGGCATGTCTGGCTTGAGGAGAAACGGTGTTTCGCTCTGGCTATACCTCTATAGACAGGGCGATGTGGCGATTGCCCACGGTTTTTTCATGTTTTTTTTATGCGACCGGTTCATCCGGGCATTGCGCGAGCCTCACCACACCACCAGCGCGCCGCCGGGCAAGCGCTGCACACGCAGCCCTGCCTGCGCGGCCACCGCATCGATGGCGGCCTCCGGTTGCTGCAGATGGAACAGACCACTGACCCGTAAGTCCGCGCCCTGCCCGCCCAGTACCCAGACCGGTGCACGACGGTAGCGCGCGAGATCAGCGATGGCCTGCGCGGCCGGCTGATCGTCGATCACTACCTCGCCACGCCGCCACGGCGCCATCGTCTCGAGATCTTCCAGCTGCACCGGCCGCAGCCAGCGACCGTCACGGAACACCCGTGCCTGCCCGGCATGCAGGCGCTGCACGCTTCCATCGCCTGGGCGCACATCGACCACGCCCTCGCTGACCTGAGTCACGACCGTGGTGTCCCGCAGCGACACGCTGAAGGCGGTGCCGATGTCACGGATCTGGCCACCGCCGGCCTCGACCTGGAACGGTCGCTGTTCATGCACCACCTGGAACCAGGCCTGGCCGCGCAGCAGGCGCAGGTGCCGCCGCTGACCATCGAACTCAACCGCCAATGCGGTGCCCGCATCGAGTACGGCGGTGCTGCCGTCCTCCAGCTGCACCACGCGCGGTGCATCGCTGCTGCGCAGGTCACTGCGTGCCAGCAGCAACGCCTGCGGTGCGGCCGCGACCACCAGTACCACGGCGGCGGCACTGGCCAACAGCCACGGCAGGCGGCGGCGCGGTGCGATCGGGCGCCACCCTTCGCGATCAGCCGTCAGCCCTGGCAGCGCGGCCAGCACCTCTGGCCCGGCGGCATCCAAGCCCTGCCAGAAGGCCTGCTGCTGGCGCCAGGCCAGCGCATGGCAAGGGTCGGCCTGCAGCCAGCGCTGCAGGGTTCGTTGCTGACGTTCCGGCAGCGGGCCTGCACTGCACCGGATCACCCAGCGCAACGCCTGCCTGGCCTGACGCGGCGAGGGTTCGGACGTGTTCATGGTTGTGGCCTGCCGCACCACGAACGGGTGCGCCTTCCTGTTGTGACAACGGCGGGCGCGATCTGCCCACGGCAATCGCAGCTCATCAATGCACTCCCTGCTGATGCTGCTGGATCAACAGCGCCGCCCGCAGCACATTCTTGCCGACCAGGCTCTTGGAAATACCCAGCCTGGCGGCGATCTCGCGCTCGCTCAGGCCCAGGTAGCGGTTGAGCACGAAGCACTCACGCACCTGGGCCGGCAGCGCGAGGATGGTATGGGTGATCTCGCGCAGCTGCGCCTGGTCCAGCGCCTGCGCCTCGCCATCGCGGCTGGCCTCGGCCATGTCGAGGGCGTACTCGGCCATCGCACGCCGCTCGCGGGCGTCGGACTTGCTGCGGTTGAGCGCGTGGTGGTAGGCCATCCGGTACAGATAGCCGCGCGGCTCGAGGATGGGCGGATCGCCGGGCACGCTGCTGGCCTTCAGGTACAGGTTCTGCAGGGTGTCCTCGGTACTGGCCGGGTCGAGATAGCGCGCGATGAAGCGAGACAACGCACGGCGCTCGCGGATCAGCAGCTCGACCAGCGCCAGGGCATTGGGAGACATAGGTGCCAAGGCCGGACCGGGGAATGATGGGCGTGATGGCGACGGTCCGGACGTGGATTGTGGGCTGCGCAGCCGCAGGCGGCAAGCCGCACCCCAAACCATCATCCACGCATGGCAGGTTCAGTAGATCCACGCCATGCGTGGATGGAAGACCTAGGGCTCGTCCAACGCATCGAAACGCTCGGCGAGGTAGTCGATCAACGCACGCACCGCTGGCAGCAGCCCCCGCCGCGACGGGAACACCGCATGCACGATGCCGTGCCTCGGCACCCACTCCTGCAGCACCGGCACCAGCGCGCCACTGGCCAACTCATCGGTGATCATCATCCGCGGCAGCATCAACAGCCCGACCCCGGCCACCGCGGCTGCGCGCAACGCGATCATGTCATCGCTGACCAGCCGCGGGCGATGGTGCACGCTGGCCAGCACATCGTCCGGCCCGGTGTATTCCCAGACATGCTGCTGGCTGGGCGACGCCAAATCGACGGTCGGCATCATCGCCAGATCGGTCGGCACCTGCGGCGCGCCCAGCCGCTGCAACAGCGCCGGGCTGGCACTGGTGCACCAGACCCGGCGCGCCAGCACGCGTACCACCAGGTCACTGTCCTCCAGCGGCGGCGGTCGCACGCGGATCGCCACGTCCACACCCTCGCCCACCACGTCGACGCGCCGGTTGGTGGCCTCCAGCTGCACCGTCACCTGCGGGTGCAGGGCGAGGAAATCGGCCAACATCGTGCCGATGCGTGCATGCAGGATCGCGATCGGGCACGCCAGGCGGATCGTGCCGCGCGGCTCGGCGCGTGACATCGCAATTGCTTCTTCGGCCGCTTCGGCCTCGACCAGCATGGCCTTGCAATGGCGGTAGTAGTCCTGGCCGACCTCGGTGACCGAGAAGCGCCGGGTCGAACGCTGGATCAGGCGCACGCCCAACCGTTCCTCCAGCAGCGCGATACGCCGGCTCAGTTTCGACTTCGGCATGGCCAGCGCCCGGCCTGCCTGCGAGAAGCCGCCGTGCTCGATCACCATGGCGAAGTAGAACAGGTCGTTGAGGTCACAACGGCGGATATCTGCGATGAACACGGGGCGATCTCCTGCGGCCCACGGCCTGCGACCATTGTTCACCAGATAGGACTATGACGGCAAATATTGGCGCCTACCGGCCTCATTGTCGCGGCGATATCGTCTTCGCAACGAAGAACAGCGGCCGGCAGCCCCGGCCAGGAGATCGCCATGAAGCGTGTCACCGGTACCTACAGCGCCCCCCGCCCGCACTGGGTGGGCGACGGATTCCCCGCCCGTTCGATGTTTTCCTACAACACCCACGGCCAGCACCTGAGCCCGTTCCTGCTGCTGGACTATGCCGGCCCCTACACCTTCGCTCCCAGCGATACCCCGCGTGGCGTTGGCCAGCATCCGCATCGCGGTTTCGAGACCGTCACCATCGTCTATGAAGGTGAGGTCGCCCACCGCGATTCAACCGGGGCCGGCGGCACCATCGGCCCGGGTGACGTGCAGTGGATGACCGCTGCCTCCGGCATCCTCCACGAGGAATTCCACACGCCGGAATTCAGCAAACGCGGCGGCACGCTGGACATGGTCCAGCTGTGGGTGAACCTGCCGGCGCGCGACAAGATGGGGTTACCGGGCTACCAGACCCTGCTCGACGCACAGATCCCCTCGGTGGATCTGCCCGATGGTGCCGGCCGCGTGCGTGTCATCGCCGGCCGCTTCGACGGTCATGCCGGCCCGGCGCGTACCCACACGCCGATGGATGTCTGGGACATCCGCCTGCGGCAGGGCCACCACGCCGAACTGCCGGTGGCCGATGGCCGCACGCTGGCGCTGGTGGTGCTGAAGGGCTCGGTGCGGATCAACGGCGGCCAGCCGGTCGGCGAGGCACAGCTGGTCACCTTCGACCGCAGCGGCGAGGACGTGTTCGTCGACGCCGACAGCGACGCCACCGTGCTGCTGCTCAGCGGTGAACCGATCGACGAGCCGGTGGTGGGCTATGGCCCGTTCGTGATGAACAGCCAGGCCGAGATCGCGCAGGCGGTCAACGACTTCAACAGCGGCCGCTTCGGCCAGATCGCGCACTGATCGTTTCAATGCTGCGGGTATTGGCCCGCCGCACCTTCCGGGCCATCGCCCACCTTCTCCAGGAGACTGACCATGAGTACCCCCGGCAACTTCAACGGTGCCCGCCCGGTGATCGATCCGGACAACGCCGCGATGCTGCTGATCGACCATCAGAGCGGCCTGTTCCAGACCATCGGTGACATGCCGTTCACCAGCGTGCGCGCCCACGCCACCGCACGGGCCAGGATGGCCACGCTGGCAAAGATGCCGGTGATCACCACCGCCTCTGTTCCGCAGGGCCCGAACGGCCCGCTGATCCCGGAGATCCACGACGCAGCCCCGCATGCCCAGTACGTGCCGCGCAAGGGTGAGATCAACGCTTGGGACAACCCGGAATTCGTTGCCGCAGTGAAGGCCACCGGCCGCAAGCAGCTGATCATTGCCGGCACCATCACCAGCGTGTGCATGGCCTTCCCGTCAATCGCCGCCGTTGCCGATGGCTACCAGGTGTTCGCAGTCATCGACGCGTCCGGCACCTATTCGAAGATGGCCGAGGAGATCACCCTGGCCCGCGTGGTGCAGGCCGGCGTGGTACCGATGGACACCGCCGCGGTGGCCTCGGAGATCCAGCGCACCTGGAACCGCGACGATGCCCAGCAATGGGCCGAGGTCTACACGAAGACCTTCCCGAACTACCAGTTGCTGATCGAAAGCTACCTGAAGGCGCAGGAGGTGCAGAAGAGCCACGAACCGTTGGATTCTCAACGCAGCTGAGCTGTCCCGGTGCCGGCCGACCGCCGGCACTTCCCCGAACCAGGAGACCCATCATGTCCAGTGAACCGATCCGCGACCCGGTCAGCGACCACCTGCTGACCCCGCAGAATTCCGCCTTCATCATCATCGACTACCAGCCGGTGCAGGTGAACTCCATCGCCTCGATGGACCGCCAGCTGCTGGTCAACAACATCGTCGGCACCGCCAAGGCCGCCGTCGCCTATGGATTGCCGATCGTGCATTCGACGGTGAACGTCAAGACCGGCCTGAACAAACCGCCGATTCCGCAGCTGCGCAAGGTGCTGGGCGACTATCCCACCTACGACCGCACCACCATCAACTCCTGGGAGGACGTCGAGTTCCGCAAGGCGGTGGAAGCCACCGGACGCCGCAAGCTGATCATGACCGCGCTGTGGACCGAGGCCTGCCTGACCTTCCCGGCGCTGGATGCGTTGAAGGAAGGTTATGAGGTGTATGTGGTGGTCGACGCCGTCGGCGGTACCTCGCTGGCCGCGCACGATGCCGCGCTGCGCCGAATCGAACAGGCCGGTGGCCAGTTGATCAGCGTGCCGCAGCTGTTCTGCGAGCTGCAGCGCGACTGGGCACGTTCGGAAACGGTGCCGGCCTTCATGAACCTCTTCATTGAAACCGGCGGTACGGCGGGCATCCAGTTCTCGTACGATCGTACCGAGTGATTGCGTGGCGGCGCCGACCCTGGCTGGCGCCGCCCTTGGGAACGGTCGAGCATGGCTCGACGCTATAGACAGATGGAGAACGTGATGGCCTACGCACGCATTGTTTCGACCGCCGACAACTACCTGCACCACATCAGCAACGGCACATTCGATGTGGATGCGGACGAGCCTGCCTCGCTGGGCGGCCAGGGCAAGGGCTTCGCACCGTTCGACCTGTACCTGGCCTCGCTGGCGGCCTGCACCGCCATCACCCTGCGCATGTATGCGCAGCGCAAGGGCTGGGAACTGGGCGAGTTCCATGCCGAGCTGCGCTCGGAACGTGACGCGGATGGACGCTTCCACGTGCACCGCGTGCTGCATGCCAGCGCCGCGCTGAGCGATGCGCAGTGGCAGCGGTTGCTGGAGGTGGTGGAAAAGACCCCGGTGACCCTGGTGATGCGCGAAGGTGCACGCATCACCAGTGAGCGTGGGGCCGCAGCGTAGCCCCATCCACGCATGGCGTGGATCTACAGACGACGCTAGCCGGGCATGGCCCGGCGGCCGCTCAGCGCCGTGAATGCAGCACGGTGCGCTGGCGCATCGCGTTGAATTCCTGCTCCACCTGCTGGATATCCTCGGCCTGGAACCCGGCCGCGTCCAACAGCTGGTCGGCGGCGGCCGCCGCCAGCGGATCGTCGTCACGCTGGCGCCAGCAGCGCGCCGGCAGGAAGTAACCCACTTCGCTGCGCCCGCGCATGATCACCACCGGCCGGCCTGCATACAGCAGGAACTCCGCCAAGTGCTGGCGCAGCCCCTCCACCGAGACATAGGCCGGCCCGATGCCCAGCGATCGACTGGACGGTTCGGAACTTTCAAACAGCTTGCGACGGCTCATCCACTCCTCCATATGTGCAACGCGTGGTCTCCTTTCCCTAGACGGGCGCATCACTGCGCCCCCGCCACGCACTACCTGATCCACATCACGCCGTCACTCAGAACCCGGAATTGAACTCCAGCTGGAACACGTCGATCGACAGTGGAGCACCGGACACTTCCTTGGCCGCCATCCACTTGCCGCTGATCCAGCTGCGCGCGTCCAGCGCGTAGGCGCCGCCCACGTAGTAGCCGCGGGCGTTGGTGCCACCGAGGTGGAAGTTCGGGTCGTTGTAGGCATCGGGCAGCGCATCGGCCTCGATATGCTTGTAGCCCAGCAGCGCCTGCCACTGGCCCTTCTCCTTCAGGTCGGTGGCACCGAAGGTGGCCTGCACCATCCAGGCGGTGTCGCCACTGCGGAAGGTATCGATGCTGGCGGCGCCACCGGCACCGTAGTTGTTGACGATGCCGTTGTTGGCGCGGCTGAACATGGCCTGCTTGTCGTAGGCCAGGTTGCGGATGTAGTCGCCATCCAGGCGCAGGCCGATGCCCTGGGCCAACTGCGTATCCCAGCGCAGGTTGAGCGTGGCCAGGCGGAATGCCGAGGCCAGGCCGACATACTGCGGGGTCGGCGTGTTGGCCGGGTCCAGCGGATTGCGCGCGATGTCGCGGATCAGCATCAGGGTATTGCCCTTCTGCATGAACGCTGGGCGCGACCAGTCGGTATCGCAGCCCACCGCGCCCGCATATAGCGCGCACGGCGAGGACAGGCGGCCGCTGATGTTCCTGAAATCGTAATAGCCCAGTGCGGCACGCAGCGCATTGTCGTCGTTGAAGCGCCAGTTCATGCCGACCTGTGCACCGGACAGCCACTTGTTCTCGTTCGGGGTCTTGACCCGGCTCTGGCTGGGCGAGCTGTCGGAGGTGTACTCCAGCGGTACCACCGCAAGGTTGCCGAACAGCTCGAGATCTCCCCCGTTGAAGTCGTGTTTCAGGTTGGCGGCCAGGCCGTCGAAGTTCAGGTCGTTGGAGAACAGCGTATCGCTGGTCCAGAACGGATTGCCGAAGCGGCCGCCGCGCACCGTCACCCAATCGGCCGGGCTGTAGGCCAGCCAGGCCTGGTCCAGCCACACGTCCTTCTTGCTCAGGCCACCACCCAGCTGTTCGGTGGTTGACACCGGGCCATTGCTGCTGCCGCTGGCCAGGCGCACGCCGGCCGTGGTGTGCTGGCCGATGGTCGCCTCGATGCCCAGGCGGGCGCGGATGCGCCACAGGTTGCGGCGGTCCTGGCGGGTGTTCAGCAGCGGCGGCAGCTGCAGGTTGGTGTTGGTGTTGGTGTCGAAGCCGTTGCCGGAATTGATCGACGACCAGTTGCTCACGATGTCGCTGTTGCGTTCGGAGAAGAAGCGCGACTCGCTGCGCACGCGCATGTCACCGGTGACCTTGATGCGCTTGGTCCACTCAGCCACTTCGTTCGGTGCCGCCCAGCCCTCGGACCTGGCCTGCGCCATCACGTCCTGGCGTACTTCGTCACGAATGCCGTCGCGCACGCTCTGCGGCACGTAGGGCACGCGCACGTCGCCGGCCTCCAGGGCCACGCCACCGCTGGCGGCCGAAGGTGCGGTGGTCGTAGTGCGCGATGCGGCCGCTGCTTCAGCCTCGGCCTGCACCAGCAATGCCTGGCCGTCTTCGGGCTTCAGCGCGCCGCTGGCGATCAGGCCCTTGATCAGCTTGACCATGGTGGTTTCGGCGGCCATCGCACTGGCCGGGGCGGCCAGGCTGAGCAGCACGGCGCAGCACAGCAGCGCCCGTCGGGCCGGCCGCGGGCGGCGGGAGTCGGTTCGTGCGCGGACGTGGTCGTTCATCACGGTTCTCATCGAAAGAAGGGAAATCACGGAGGTCGGGAATCAGGCCCCGGGCCGGCGGCCCTGGATCAGCACGCGGGCGGGGAAATCGAGCGACGGCGGCGGTGCCTGGTCGACCTTGCCGATGCGTCGCAGCGCATCGAGCACGGCCGCGTCGGCCTCCTCGTTGCCACTGCCGCGCACCAGCTCGACCTTTTCCAGGCGGCCATCGTTGGACAGCCACACATTCACCTGCAGCTGGAACGCCAGGCGCTTGACCTTGTCGTCGCGCGAGATCGCCTGCTGCATCAGGTAGCCGAGGTAGCGCCCGTAGGTGGCATTGCCGGCACCACCGCGGCCGACGCCGGACGAGCCGCCGCCACTGCCGGACTGGATACCGAAGTTGTCACCACCGGCCTGCGCATCGGCATTCATCGTCACCGGGTCTGCATTGTCCGGCGTCGGTGTGGGCTCTTCAGCGGGCGTCGGCTGATCCAGCGGCTCCGGTTCGGGCATCGTTTCTTCCGGCGGCGTCTCCGGCTCCGGTGGCTTTTCCGGCGGCGGTGGCGGCGGCGGAGGGGGGGGCGGCAATGCCAGCATCGGCGGCTGCACCACCGGCCTGCGGGTGCTGGCGGTGTCCTTGAACAGCATCCACCACACGGCGATGCCGAGCACCAGCAAAGCGGCAAGCACCAACGCGAAGGTCACCAGCAACTGGCGTCCGCGCATGCCGGGCTCCGGCCGAGGGGGTTGATGGGCCGTCATGCCTCAGCCCTGCGCCTTGCCGGTGACCAGGCCAACCTGGGCCAGCTCCAGCCGCCGCAGCAGGTCCAGCACCTCGACCACACGGGCATACTGCACCTGCGCGTCACCGCGCACGATCACCGGGAAATCCGGGGTGGTCGCGCGCTCGGTGCGCAGGCGATCTTCCAGCTCGGCCATCGTCACCGGATAGGCATCCAGGAATACCTGACCACTGGGGTCGATGGTGATCGCCTTGGTCTTCGGCTTCTCCAGCGCGACGCTGTTGCTGGCCTTCGGCAGGTTGACCTCGATGCCGGGAATGGAGGCGTTGCTGGTCAGGATGAAGATCACCAGCACCACCAGCAGCACGTCGACGAAGGGCGTCACGTTGATGCCCTTCTCGCGCTTCTTGATGCCGAACTTCGCCTTCTGGCCCATGGCGCGCCCCTCAGCCCTGGACCGCGGCCGGGCCGCGCCCGTCCTGCTCTTCGGCCAGGCGCGCGGCGAACTCGTCGATGAACACCGCCATGTCGGCGCCGATCGCCTCGGCACGTGCTCCCAGGTAGTTGTAGCCGAACAGCGCCGGAATCGCGACGCCGAGGCCGGCTGCGGTACACAGCAGCGCCGCGGCCATGCCCGGTGCCACCGAATTGATGTCCACCGCGCCGGCCATCGCCGCCACCACGAACACCAGCATGATGCCGATCACGGTACCGAACAGGCCCACGTACGGCGCGCCTTCGATGGTGGTCGACAGCCAGTTCATGCGCCGTGCCATCGCTTCCTGCTCGCGCACCATCACCGCATCCATCGAGGCGCGGATCGCGGTGATGGTGGCGCCACTGAGGTAACCGCTGTTGCCATCGCGCTGGTGGCGCTGCTGCATTTCATCGATGGCCACCTGGTAGATGCGCCACAGCGAACCGTCGTGCATCGCGGTGGGTGCCTTGCCCTGGCGGTCCATGTCGGACAGGGTGCGCAGCGGCACACCGGACAGCTTGCCGAAGCTCTCGGTGAACACTGCATTGGCCTTGCTGGTACGGCCGAAGTGCCGCCCCTTGGCGATCATGATCGCCCACGACAGCAGCATCATCAGGCTGAGGATAGCGACCACCACCCAGGCGTCGAACGGCATCGCCTTGAGGATGAAGGCGAAGTGGCTCTGCCCGGCGGACTGCTCGTCGGCACCGTAGCTGATCAGGCGCGAGTCGGCGCCCTGTGCGGTGGCATCGGCCAGCAGCAGTGCCGCCGGTCGTGCCACGCGCGAGATACGCAGCTCATCCAGTGCGCCCTCGAAATTGGCAAGCGGCTGCACCGCGCCCGGCGCATCAGCGCCCACCACCGGCGCGGTGGTCAGCGCTGGCAGCTCGCCGCTCAGCTGGGCGACCACGCGGCCATTGAGGTACAACTGCAGTGCGCCCTTCTCCGCAGTCAGCGCCACATGCGCCCACTGCCCTTCCGGAATCGGCTGCGCCGGCGTGCTGCGCTGGCCATTGAGCTGCACGAACGGCACCCGGTTTTCGATGCCCAGCACCAGTTCGGACGCACCGTCGCGACGGGCGTAGATCGCCTGTGCAGCGTTGTTGCTGCCTGGCTTGATCCAGGCCGAAACAGTGAGCGGCGCGCCCGCCTCCTGCGCAAGCGATGCGCTGGCCGGCAGCGGCAGCGGGGCTGCACCCAACTGAACGCCGCGGCCGATCACCGAGCCTTCCGATGGCGGCACCACGGCACCGGCATTGTTGCCATAAGCGGTGGTGTCGCGTGCCGGCGCATTGGCCTCGGCGAAGTGATAGACCAGCGTATAGTCCGGATCGAACACCTGCTGGCCGTTGCCGCTGGCGGGGGCCTTTTCATTGCCGTAGTACATCCAGATCGTCTGCGGTGCCGCAGCGCTGACCGCCGGCACGTCCACCCAGACCAGCGCCAGGCCCAGCCTGGGATCGAACTGTTCGATCTGGTGGGCCAGCACGGTGCGGCCATCACCCGAGACAAAGCGCAGGTCGTTGCCCGCATCCTGGGTGCCGTCGAAGCCGAAGTTGCCGGTATGCAGGCGCAGCAGCAGCGGCGTGCGACCCGGGTCACCGGCCAGGCCCGCGCCCTGCGGGCCGGCGTCGACAGTGATCGGCTTGCGGTACTTCCATTCGGCCTGCCACCAATTGGCATCGGCCGCAGCGGCCGGCAGCGCAACCAGCGCGGCCAGCAGCAACAACACTCGGGAAAGCAAACGGTCCATGCGAAGGGTCTCCGGAGAACGCATGTTCAAGGGAAGGGTCAGTAGCTGGTGCTGATGTTGAAATGCAGGCGCGGGTCGTCCTTGCGCGTGACCGGGCCATCGGCATAAGGCCAGGCGTAGTCCAGGCGCAGTTGCAGGTGTTCACCGAGGCGCAGCTGCGCGCCCAGGCCGACCGAGGCCAGGTTGTACTTGTCGCGCTGCTCGGGCAGCGGCTGGCGCAGGCGCAGGTAGGCCGCGTCGGCAAAGCTGTAGACACGCAGGTCGGTACCGCTCCACAGCGACCACGCCGGGGTCCGCCATTCCAGGCTGGCCAGGCCGCCGTAGTCGCCGATCGTCTCGGCCGACAGGTAGCCACGCACGGTGTACATGCCGCCAGCAGCGAACTGCTCGGCCGACACCAGTGGCGCATCGGTTACCTGCAGCGCGCCACGCGCATACCACTGCCAGTCACTGCTGAAGGTGTGGGTGTTGGCCACGTCGGCCTTGAAGGCGACGAAACTCGGATCGGCCCAGTAGCGCTTCTGGCCGAAGGCGGTGGCGTCACTGCCATAGCCGAACAGGCGGCGGGTACCGGCCACCAGCTGGGTGTTGATGCTCAACTGATCCTGCTCGCCCTGGCGCACACCGACAAACCCCAGGGTGATCGGCGCGTACTTCAGCGGCGTCTTCAGGCTCTCCTTGCCCATCTGCGTGTCTTCCTCGGTGTCCTTGAAGTCCACGCCGAGGCTGAGCTGGCGCCACCACTGGCTGCTGCCGGCCAGTCGATAGTTGAGCTTGAGACCGATCGAATGGCCGTTGCCTACCACATTGGTTCCGCTGCCGGTACCGACCTGCCCGCCCGCGTTCAGCACGCGGCTGTCGGACTTGTAGCCGGAGGCTTCCAGGCTCCACGGCGTGCCTTCGAACGGCATCGCGTACGAGGCCGAGAACACCTTGGCCTGCTTTGTATCTTCCGGCGCCAGGTACACGCCGATGTTGGCGCTGTGCCCCCGCTTCCACAGGTTGTCGTAGGCCAGCGACGCACTCAGGCGCAGCTTCTCGGTGTCGGCGCTGTGGTCGTTGTTGAGTGACGCGCTGGCACGCCACGGCGACTTCTCTTCGACCTGCAGGTCCACATCCATCGTGCCCGGCACCTGGCCCTCCCGTACCAGCGGCATCACCTGGCGGCGGCCACCTTCGTTCAGCGCGGTCAGTTCCTTCTGCGCCTGGTCGAAGTCCGGCACCTTGCCTTCCGCCAGCGCCGGCACGCGCTCGCGGATGCGCTCGGGCGATTCGTGCTTCGTTCCCACGACCCGCAGCTGGCCGATCGGTGTCTGCTGTACCTTCAGCAGTACCACGCCACCGCTGACCTGCTGCTCGGGCAACTCCACGTAGACCGACTGGTAGCCCGCCTGCTGGTACAACGCATGGATGGCATCGCGCGCCTTTTCGACATCGGCCAGGGTCTTGCCTGGGCCGAGGAACGGTTCCACCGCGCGTTCGATCTGGCGCGGATCGAGCACGGTGTTGCCGCGCACGATGTATTCATTGATGTTCACGCTGGGCGCAGGTGCCGCCTCCTGCGCGAACAATGGCAGCGGCATCACGGCCAGGGCCAGCACCAGCGGATGCAGGCGCAGCGGAAGGCGGACGGCTCGGCACGGAACAGGAGTCATCGAAGGCATCGCGTCGTATCGAAGGGAGTGGCCAGGGAGCGGCGCGTGGGTCTACCAACAGGACGTGCACGTCGCGTCAAAACCGCCAACAGTTTTGTGACAGCACTGTCATCTTCTGACGGCGCCACAACGCACGCAGGCGGACCCCGCCTTCGCCACACGTCTTCATTGCAGAACGGCGATTGCCGCGGGAAGTTCGAGATGCGTGAATCATTGATAATGAAGCTGCGCCCTGCCCTCACCCTTGCGTTGCTGCTGGTGTTGGCCCCGCTTCGCGCCGACGAGGCGAAGAAGCAGGAAGGCGCCGCGCCGTGCATCGAAGTACAGGTCAACGGCGAGCGCATCCCCGCCTGGGAGTGCCTGCAACGCAAACTGGCCCCGGCGCCGAAATCGGCGAAGTCACCGGCGCTGCCTGAAGCCGAACGCGTGATGCGGCAGCCCGGCAACCAGCTGATGCAGTACAACCTGGAAGGCACACGACAGCGCATGGGCGATGCGTTCGGGCGCTCGGTGGTGCCGCAGCGACCTGCGCGCTGAGCCAGCGCCTTTGTAGAGCCGAGCCCATGCTCGGCTGTCTTTGCATTCATCGGCGATGCCGCGCAGGCGCAGCCGAGCGTAGGCTCGGCTCTACGGTGCCGCGGGCACGATGCCATCGGTCGGTACCGGCGGCAGCTCGGGCACCGGGAGGCTACGCGATTGCCCGGCCTGGTTCAGTTCCACCGCGCTGGCACTGATGCTGGCCAGCACCGTGCAGGGTCCGAGCCGTTGGCCGGGCGCATACGCTTCCGCCGGGCGTCCATCCACCGAGAGCAGGGCCAATGGCGCATGGTCACCGGCCATCACGCCCAGCACCACCACCTCGGTCTGCACTGCACCGGGGGACAGCAGCCGTACCAGCGGCAGGCTCGCCACTGCATCGAACATCGGTCGTACCGGCGCCACGGCCTTCGCCTCGCTGGCCGCGGCCGCTGGCGCCACGGCAGACAGGGTGACACTCCAATAGGCCACCACGGCCAGCAGCAGGGTTGCCGCCAGCAGCGTCAGTATGCGATTGCGATCCCAGCGCCTGCCATCCATGTTCCGCACCACCGCCACGTTCGTGTCCGCCTACGCTAGCAGCTGTGGCTGACGCTTTTGTTTCATCATGCCGGCCTACGCTGGCAGGTGTCGACACGGACAGGAGGCAACGTCGATGCAGCGCGTGCAGCGTGGTTTCACCCTGCTGGAACTGATGGTGGTGCTGGTGATCATCGGCATCTGCACGGCCGGAATCGGGCTGGGCCTGGGCAGCCTGCTCGACCCGGGCCGGCAGCTGCGACAGGAAGCCGAGCGGTTGGCGCAGCGCCTGCAGGTGGCGCGCGATGAGGCGCGCATCGATGGCCGCCCCCTGCGTTGGCAGGCCGACGCCAACGGCTATCGTTTCAGCCGCCGCGAAGGCAGCGGTTGGGTGACCGTTGAACACGATGATCTGCTGCGTCCGCAGAAGTGGCAGGCAACCGGCATTGCGGTGCAGCCCGCCAACCCCATTGAGCTGAGCCCGGAGTGGATCGGTATCGCCTGGGAGCTTGGCTTGTCGCTGGATGGTCGCAAACTGCGTCTTCGTGATGATGGCAGCGGACAGTTGCAGGTCGTGCAATGAAGCAGGCGGCACGCGGATTCACCCTGATCGAAGTGCTGATCGCATTGGCGATCGTATCGATTGCACTGGCGGCGGTGATGCGCTCGGTGGCAGTGGCGACCGACGATCAGTCACGGCTGCGTGACCGTCGCCTGGCACTGTTGTGTGCGCAGGATCGCTGGCAGGAACTGCGCCTGAGCGGACAGGCACCGCAGGATGACCGGCAGCGCTGCGTGCAGGGGCGCAGCAGCTTCCTGGTGCTTCAGCATCTGGGCACGGGCAGCGACGGCCAGCCGCAGCTGGAGCTGAGTGTGGTTGCCGAAGATGCACCCCGGCAGTCGCTGGCGCGGATGCAGTTGCCATGGACGGCGGCGCAATGACGCGCGCCGTGCGCGGTTTCACCCTGATCGAGGTGATGATTGCGATCACCATCATGGGCGTACTGGCGCTGATCTGCTGGCGGGCGCTCGACAGCGTGGCCAACAGCAATCAGCGCCTGCGCCAGGCCGATGCCGAGACCACGACGGCGCTGCGCGTGCTGCAGCAGTTCCAGCGTGATATCGAAATGCGCGCAGACGATGCGTTGATGAATGGCGCAGTGCGGCCGGCCGATCAACCGCAGCGGTTGCTACCGCCGTCGCTGGTGAGCGAGCGGCACCCGGATGGGAGCTTCGCGCTGGAGATCACCCGCAGTGTCGGCAGCGATGGGCTGCACTGGCAACGGGTACGCTGGTGGCGGCAGGGAAGTACGCTTTGGCGGGCCAGCGGCGCAGCGACGGATCGGTATCCCCTGCCGGCGCCGGATCTGTCGAAGGGCATTGCCGTGGCGCGCGAGGTACAGCGGTTCGAGGTGTGGGCATGGCAGTCCGGTGCCGGCTGGGCGCCGTTGCCGAGCGAAGGCGAAGTGCTGCCGGCCACCGGGCTGGAACTGCGGCTGGGCCTGCGTGATGGGCGTGGGCCGTTGAGTTACCGGCGCGTGCTGGAGCTGTAGGATTCTTCCCAGGCAAAGCATCCAGGCATGGCGTGGATCTACTGCCGAGCGGCTTCTACTGCCCGGCCTGCCCTGGTGGGTGCCGACCGTTGGTCGGCACTGAGGCTGGCCCAGCCATCCACGCATTGCGTGGATCTACTGCCGCTCCTGCCGCCGGGCACTCTCCTGCACCCGGCGGCGTTGTGTCGGTGGTCCTCACCGCTGATGGCCGTTCCCTGCCCTCCGTGCCGTCCTGGCTGGGGCCGCCACCGCTCCTTGGCGGCTGGCCCGATGCTGTCCGTTCTTCCGGCCCGATCGCATCCACGCATGGCGTGGATCTACCTTGGTGCCGACTGTTGATCGGCACCGTTGCAAGAGGCCTACCGGCGCTGCGTGCCCTCGTCGCGACTTGCCTGCGGGAACTGGAAGGCACTGTTGGCGTCATAGCCAGCGTTGGCAGTATTGCCACGCGCCGGCGGGTTGATGCTGCTGGTGCCGCTGCCGAAACCGAGGATCTGCACGCTGATCACCGATGGCTGGTTGCGCCGCGCATCATCCTGGCTCTTGCGCATCACATCCTGTGCCGCCTGGCTGGCGCTGTTGGCTGCTGCACTGGCCGAGGCCAGCGCGTTGACGTTCACCGTGGCCAGCACGGGCAGGCCCTTGCTTTCACCCTGTACCTGGATGTTGGCGGCGTTGAGCACCTGCAGCGCGGCCAGGTTGATGTTGCCCGAGACGCGGATGCCAGCTTCGCCCGCATCGATGGTGCCCAGCGGCGCGATCAGGTCGACATCGCCCGGCCGCACTTCGGCAATGGGGTTCAACGTTGCGATGCCTGCACCACTGGCCGGGGCCTGCGGCGACAGGAGCACATTGCCCCAGCCGTCATAGACGCGGCGCGGTGGCGTGTACAACAAGGTGGTCTGCGAACCACGGCCGGCATTGATGTCACCCTGCTCCGACCAGGCCAGGATGTCACCGCCGAACGTTGTCATCACCCGCGACAGGCCCAGCAGCACGCTGTCCTGGCTGAACAGCCGGATGTCACCCTGCCCCTGGGTCACCAGCCCGGCACTGGCCGGCGGCACCACGCCCTGCACACCCACCACGATCTGTCCGCCCGGCGCCATCAGCTCGATGTTGCCGCCGGCTTCGGTACGCACGCCGGAGCTTCCGTACAACAGGATATCGCCGGTACGGTCGATGGCCGTTCCGGCAGCGTCCTTGTCCGGCATCAGCGTGGCGATGGCCTCGCGGCCGCGCAGGTAAGAACCAACGCGTGGCCCATTCCGATCATTGTACTCGCGCCCACCTTCACGCAGTTCGGCGTAGTAGACCTGGCGCAGGAAGATGCGCTGCTGTTCCTTCGGCAGCCGGTCGAATGCCGCCAGGGCCTCGGCGCCACCAACCGCCAGACCGAAGCGCTGCTGCAGCCACTCCCTCAACTCCTTGTCGTAGATCTTCACCGCCTTGCCCGGTTGCGCAGCCAACGATTGCGAGGGATCGGCGAGGTTGGCCGGATCCAGGTAGCGCGTGCGCAGTGCATCGAAATCAATGGCCTGATTGCCCGCCGTCAAGGCAATGCTTGCGCCCGGGCGCGTATCGCCCTGCACGATGCCGCCCAGGCTGACGATGCTTCCTGCCTCTTCCTGGCGCAGCTGGCGACCGGCGCTGACCTCGACATTGCCCGGGCCGGCCACCGTCAGATTGCTGCGGATGATGTCCCGGCCCGCCTCGATCCCGCTGATATCGGTTCCGCGGGTGTTGAGCGCGGTGACATCGGCGCTGATGACATCGCGGCCGGCGCGCAGCCGTACCGCCGAGCCCGCCTCAAACCAGTCAAATACGGTACGTCCGCCATTCTGGCCATTGCGCGAGAGCTGCCGCCTGCTGCCGCTGCCCAGCCCGATGATATCGCCGGCCACGGCATAGAACCGGCTGACCGCCGTCGGCGTAGCCGACAACGACGCACCAAGCGCGGTATTGGGACCGAACGCGAAATACGGCAGCACGGTGTCAGGGCTGGCGGCGTTCCCATCGACGGATACATTGCTGCGCACCGTTCCCGCGTTTCCGGGCCCCTGCGCGATGAAGCCGGGATCGAACGGACCAGGGATGCGGGCATCACTGCTGGAGCGCGCGATCTGTGTCGCTCGGTTGGCGGCCAGGATCGATCCTCCCGCCAGCACCTCCAGCCGTCCCGACGCCGAGGGCGCCAGCAGGATGACGTCCTGGGCATCAGGCACACTGCCGCTGCGCAGATTGGCGAGATTGATGTTGCCCGAGGCTGCAATGGCGGTGAACCGGGAGGGATACAACCAGTAGTTGAGATAGATGTCGCCATTGCTGGCGTTGATTTCGACCACCTCCCTGGCCTGATTGCTGCCGCTCGCATGCTGCGTGCCCACCAGGCCCGGCGACAGATTCCCGCCGGCGGAGAACAGGTCCAGCGCGGTGCGCGGCGTCCATAGCGAGAACCAGCTCGTGCCAGACGCGCGGCTGCCATCATCCAGCACGATCGTGTTGAAATTGGCCACGGGAACCCGGCCTGGATCGGCGGCACTACCCAGCACCACGTCGCCGCGCGCCTGCAACTGCGCGGTTGAGTCGCCCAGCACCAGCACCGGTCCGGCCATCGCAACCGGGCTGTCGGCCACCAGCGGATCCTTCAGGCCCAGTTGCCCATAGCTGGCCTGGACTGTACTGAGGCCACCAATGCGCGCAGCGTCGATGCGGGTATTGCCACGAACATTGGTCACCACGCCATTGACGTCCAGGTCCTGCTGATCCGATGTGCTGCCACGACTGCTGGCACGCAGGCCCGGATTCAGTGCACCCCCGCTGCGCAGGGCCATGTCACCACCGCCGGTGACATGCAACTGGCCATCGACCACGCGCCCGGTTGATCCGACCGCGACCGAAAGCGCACTCGAATGCGGCGAGATCTCGTATCCCAGCGCGTTGCCCATGCTGTCCAGCATGCCTATATGGCGGCCTGCGTCCAGGCTCAGATTGCCGCCCCCCAACGTCCCTAACCCGGTAAAGCCCACCAGGCGGGGGGTTGCATCCAGTTCGGGCCTCACCGTGCTGTAGGTTCCGAAATTGATCCACCAACTGGTCGGCGTCTGCACGACACCGCCGGTGGTGCCCGTTCCCTGCCGCCACAACCAGTTGCCCACCGCTGCGCTTGAGTGGCCAGCCTGGTCGCGCTGGACCGTGCCCGATTCCGCGCGGAAGCTCCATGTATCGCCGATGATGTCGCGCCCCGCCTCGATGCGCAGATTGCCGCCCTGGTCCGGATACCACGCCTGATAGCTGGCGAGGGCCGCGTCGTAGGCCCCGGAGGCCTGGGTCGAACCAAGCAGCAAGGTGTTCTCCGGCTTCGGCGCACGCGCCGCGTTGAAGCGCGGATCGCTGCCATCACCCAGATGGGTGGGCGTCCCTGCGGTGTAGACACCGAAGCCGGATTTCATGCGCACGTCCTGCGCCGCCAGCAGCGCCAGGTCTCCCTTGCCGGTACGCAACACGCTCCAGGCCGGCGAGCCCAGGCGCTTGCCGTAGGTAGTGACTTCGGTAAGCGTGCCGCCGCCGTAGCAGTAACCGGTGACTGCACAGATATCTTCCTCGGACATGCCCATCTCGGCGCCAAGTTCCGACGCAGGCCTGCCGACCCAGGACTCGTCCCCCCACCACATCAGCGAACCCTCCTTGTCCACCAGGCGCGGCGCCGCGCCGCAGAACGGTCCCAGTTCACAGATGTCACCTTCGGCGACACCCAGCATTTCAGCCGCCTCCCGGGGCGACTTGCCGACCAGACTGTCGTCCCCCCACCAGAACAGCGAACCTTCCAGGTTGACGACACGATCGCCTTTCCATTCCGTCGTGGTGGTCACTGTACCGATGGTGCTGTAGTGGCTGTCGGCGAGCACGATGCTGCCGTCACTGCCCCAGCGACGCGTGCGCGGATCGGCAGACGCTGTATCTGCACCAGCCACCGCAGTCAGGTCCCATGACGTGGTCCCTTCGGGCAACATCGAGGCCAACGCCCAATTGCGCCCCTGTCGGCCGCTGGCGTCGGCCACCCGCAGCTTCACCGGAGCGTCGCCGGCCAGTTCCACCTTGGTCATCGAGGGGATGATGGCACCGGCGTGCAGATCCAGCGCGCCGGAGAGCCGCATCACCATCGGCAACGCCACTCCGGCAGGCCAGACCTGGGCCGCCACCGGTGCCGGACTGCGCAGGCGGAAGCCGGCGCCCAGCCGTGCGCCTGCCTGAAGGGTGAGCGCCTGGGCCAGCACGGTGCCTGCTGCCAGCACCTGGCCGCCATCGGTGGTCACCGCCGCCCCCAGCACACTGCCGGCGGGCAGCGTGAGCTCTGCGGAAAGTGTCATGGCCACCGGCAGCACCGTACCCGACGGCAAGGTCAGCGCCTGGAACGGCAGGTCGTAATTCAGTGTCGCACCGGCGCGGAACTCAGTGCCGATCTGGAGCTTGACGCCCTCGCCGGGCACGATCAGATCGCCACCAAATGCGGTGTTCGGCGAGCCCGCGCTCCGCCCTTCCAGCAGCACCCAGCCGTCCTCATCCGGGTTGGCAGGCGGCGGTGCGAAACCGTCGTTGATGCTGCCGTAGACGTTGATATCGCCCTCGGCGCGCAGCACGAGCGCGGCCGATTCACCGAAGCCACGGCGCGCTGGATCAGTCCGGTTCGACTGCGGTCCATAGCGGTAGCCGGACAGATCGATATCACCGGCCACCACCAGGTCGCCACGCGGATTGTCACTGCTGCTCCGCGCCACCAGCTGCACGCCGGGGCGCAGGCGGTAGCTGCCCAGGGCGCTGGTGCGCTGCTGCAATCCCGTGTTGGCCAGCGCGGCATTCATCCACAGGCTGTTGTCCGGGTCCACCACCGTATCCAGCCATTGCTGGTTGATCACCTGCGGACGATGGCCGTGCACGTCTGGAGCGCTGGCCAGCGGCGCCGAATCGTAGCTGCGGAAGGCGTTGACCTGGAGGTCGCCGGCGCCGGCAATACGGATGCCGCTGGCCACTTCGATTGCTGCATCGTTGCTGCCCACGCGGGGCACGTTGAGCTTGACGCTGCCGCGTGGGCGGCCGTCGTTCTGGCCCGGGCCGCTACCGGTCGCCACCGACGTACCGGCGCGCAGGTCCATCGAGGAAGCCGCACCCAGCTGCAGGCTGCCGTTGGCCGAGGTCAGTTCAATCATGGCCCGGTTCGGGCTGTCGATGATCTTGCCGTAGCTGTCCACGCGCAGGCCGCTGCCATGCGCGTCCAATGTGCCATCGATACGCAGCACGTCGCGGGCGGACAGGCGGATGCTGCCGACCTGTTCGCCACTGGCATCAACGCGGCCATTGACCTGCAGGCTGCCGCCATCGACGCTGATATCAACGTTTCGGGCCTTCACCTCATCGCCGATCACCAGGTCGCCTTCACTCAACTGGAAGGTCCGGCCACCGGTGATGCCACCGGCGGTAAGCCGAGCGTTCAGGCCGGAGAAGTCCTGCAACCGGCGTGCACGCACCACCAGCTCGCCACCGTCATAGGGCACTTCGGTCCCACCGGCATCGTAGCGACCGCTGGCGCCGCCCAGCAGGGTCCCGGCCAGATCGATACGGCCGCCCTGCGGGCCCAGTGCAGCAACGGTCAGGCGGCCGCCGCGGTTGTTGCGGGCGGAAAGATCGATACGCGACCCGGTGTCGGCAACGATGTCACCTTCGCGGCTCGTCAGCGCCACGTCGCCGCCCCAGCTGTACTTGTCCACGTCGAACAGGCTGACCTTGCGGCCGGCCATGTCAAGCACCGCGTTGCTGCCAAGCGTCATGCCCTGGCGGGCATTGGCTTCGAACCGGCCGGACGCCAGCGCCACGCGGCTGTCGATGCCGATCCGTTCGGCCGTGATCGACAACTCTGCACCCAACGCATCGCTGCCCGTGGTCGCCGCAGCACCGCGCAGCTGCACCGTTCCTCCATTGCGGATGGCCAGCTGCGCACCCGCGTTGCCGGTCAGCAGCGGGGTGACGATATCCAGCGCGCCGCCATTCAACTGCCAGCCGCTGCCTGCCACGTAGTCGCCCTGGCGCTGGAAGACGTCCAGGCTGCCCTTGCCGGAGAACAGCATGCGATCCGACGCCGCCAGCGTTACGCCGGCGAAGCCGAGCACCTGGCGATCTGCGGCCACCGTCGAGCTGGACCGGGTGAAGGGCGCACGCCCCAGCTCCAGCACCCGCGTATTGATCTCCAGCTGCCCTTGGCCAAGCCGGCCCACCATCGCCTCGCCGGCTGGTTGGGTCTGCTCACCGCCGGCCAATGCGGTGCCGGCCAGCGTACCGTCCCAGACCAGCGTATCGGCGAAGATGCGCGCGCGGTCGGTAGCGCTGCCGTAGCCGTGAATGGCAGGGGCACCCAGCACCAGACTGCGTAGACTGCTGCGGCCGGTCGCACTGTCACGCGTATCCAGGTCCACGCTGCCGAACACATTGATGGCATCGCGCGCGGTCAGGCTGAGCGCCTCCAGCGCCGGCGCGCCGGTGGCGGTGTTTCCGCGCAGTAATCGCTGCAGTACCTCCTGGTTCATGGTCATGCCGGCCGGCAGGCCACCAGCTGCCGCTGCCGTCGCAATGGCTTCGGCACTACCGAGGTTGAGGGCCGACATGCCCAGGCCGAGCTGGCGCGTGCCATAGCTCACTGCGTCGCCAATGTTCAAGGCGCCGTCGGTGACCACATTGATGCTGCCTGCCGACAGCAACCGGGTCTGGCCACTGCAGTCCACCTCGCATCCGCCGATGTCGATCGCCACCGGACCGGCGGCACTGCCGCCCTGCGCACTGAGCGCCGTCAAGCGCTGGTTGGACACGGCAAGCAGGCCGCCCGACACCAGATAGGGCGCCGTGGGCTGCGCCACGCGCGAGGGATCGGCTGCGGCCAAGGTATCGATCGAAGCGCCCTGCTCGACCAGGATCCCCTTGCCCCCGAACGCAGCCGACAGCAGCACTTCCTGCGCCGTCAGGGTGACGCCGTTGCGCACCACGATGTGCTGCGCGCTGCCCTCCAGCGAATACGTCGTCGCGTCACGTCGCAGCACGCCGCCGATCAGCATCGTTTCCGGGCGGAACGCATTGAGCGCCGAATCGAAGAGGGTGGCACCGCTTCCACTGCCGGCACTAACGCCCTGGGTGGCAATCTCCAGCATCGCCTCATTGGAAGCGAGCAGATTGACCGAAAGCGTGCCGCCCCGTCCGTCATTGCTGCCGGCGTTGAAGCGTGACACGCCCTGGAAGATCGCGGCTGGCACGCTCGAACGTCCGGCGCCATCACCCAGCACCAGGTTGAGGTTGCCGGCATCCGTTGGCCGCCAGCGCAGCGCTTCACCACGCCGCTCGGCCACGCCCTGTACGAACGCGCTGTAGGAGGTCTCGTTGTAGCTGGCATGGCGGCGCACCACATCCGCCGGCGTCAGCACCAGATCAGTGAGCAGCGATGAGACTCCACCCCCCAGGCTCTGCGCCTGGTGTCCACTGACGCGCCAGGAACCGGTGCCGGTCGCCACTGGCTGTCGGCTGCCGACGGCGCTTTCAGCCCCGACTTCGACGCGGAATGCGCCCTTCTGCAGTGCGTAGCTGGCCGGCAGCAGCGTGTAGGTTCCCGCCGGTAGGCCTGGAACCCCGGCAGGGATGACAATCTGCTGGCCAACGCGCGGATCGGCGCTGCCGTCAGCGAGCGCCTGCGGCGCCTGCGTGCCCGAGCGTCCCGGCATGATCGCGTAGACCGCATTGTCACTGCCGCTGAAGCGGTAGCGCGGGTTCGCATCCGCCAGCGCATGCCGCAGGACGTCCACCGAGCCACCCCGTCCGGCCACGAATGCAGCGCCGGACAGCTCGCCGCCGCCGGACATGTCCAGCACGCTGCCCGCCACGCCATTGAAGGCGTTGGCCACGATGTCGATACCGATCGGGATGTTGTTCGAGCCGGGGCCCAGCACATCGAAGTCGGCACCGTTGCGGCGCCAGCCAACACCATCCACGGTGCCGCCAAACGGCAGCTGCAGGCCCGCTCCGCTCACCGACGTCACACTGCCTGCAAGCAGGTCGACGCGGCCGGCGACATCGGCGTTGAACTTCCGGCCGCCGAGCTGCACATGGCCCCACGGCACCTGCACATTGCCGCCCTGCACCACCGTCGCCGCCACCAGCTCCAGGCTTCCGAACGCAGAATCCGGTGCCGGTTGCGCGCCGCCTGCAATGCCATGAATGCGCAGCACGGCGTCGGGGTTCTGCCAGAACGGCTCGCCTGAAGGTCCGATGTCGGGGACGCCGGCCACGATGCGTCCCTTGGCCCGGGCTGCCGGGTAGAGGCGTGCGGCGCTGATGTCGATAGACCCCGGGCTTGCCAGCGTGGAGACCAGCGAACTGCTGGCGACCGGGGCCAGCAAGCGGATGTCACCGCGGCTGCGCAGCGCGACCTGATCAAAGCCCGCCAGCCAGGTCACATCGCGCAGGTCGATCAGATCGGCGCCCACCTCCAGGCGATGCTGCCGGCCGGCGTCGAGGGGCGCCTCCAGCGGGCGCAACGTGCCTTCGCCGGCCGGTTGCCACCAGCGGCCCTGCGCAAGGCGGACATACGGCGCGGCCAGTTGCAGGTGGCCGCCCTCGCTGCCACCCGGGACGAAGCCGAGGTAACGCTCGTTCAAGCCCTGGATGCGCAGGCTCTGGTCCATGCGCAGATTGACATCCCCCTGCGCACGGATGACACCGAACAGGGCCAGATGATCGAAACCACCGGCCTCGATCTGCTCCACCGACAGTGCCGCATGGCCGTACTCAAGGCGTGCAGGCAGGTCCGCCGTCTGCGCGGCGTGCTGGGTCAGTGAGATCATCCGCGGTGCCAGCACGTCCTTGCCGTCTGCCGTCCTGCCGTAGGTGCCACCACCGAAGGCAACCCCCAGGGTGCCGCCGCGCGCGCCGTCGCCGCCGGCCGCTGCGTTCAGTTCACCCTGCAGGTACAGGGAATTGCCGCTGCGCAGCACGATGCTGCCGCCATCGCTGTCCACGCGGGTGCGCCCGCTGCCATCGATATCGAGCAGCGCCGACGCACCGGAGGCATCCAGGCGCGCCCCACGCTCCACCACCACGAAGGTATCGGGTGGCAGGTGGCGTACGTTGTCCTGGTCTTCCCAGTCCAGCGCGCCCCCGATCTCGATCGTTCCGCCCTTGCGCACCTGCCCGCGCAACGTCCCGCGCGCGTCGCGCAGCGAAACGGTATCGCCACTCACGTCCAGCAGCGCGCCATCGGCGATCGTCCACTGGCGCTCGCGGCGTGCATCACCACGTACACCGGATGGATCGAACGCCTCATCCAGGCGGATGCGGCCGCCGGCTGCCCTCAGATGACCGGCCACGCTCAGGTTGCCGGCGCTGGACAGTTCGATCGACTGGCCCGGGTCGACCTCGATCCTGGCCCCCTTGCCAACGCGCAGGTCGGCCGTGGACAGCAGATGCCCCGCGCGCAGTGTCAGGCTCGCGCCGCCACGCTGCGCCACGCGACCACTGCTCGGATCGGCCTCGTACAACGATGGCATCCAGACCTGCACGCCCTGCTCGCGGACCAGAGCCTGTGCTGCGCCGTCGGCCAAGCGCAGCGCAGGTCGTTGCACCTGCAGCGGGGTGCCCTCTTCAACCGTCAAACCGTTGTGACCGGCGATGTCATAGCCGGCGAAGCCGCTGTTGAACAGCGCTGCCTGCAATCGCAGCGAGGCTGCCGATGCTTCCGTGCCAGGCACGCCGATGGACACCGCACCGCCGGTTGCCAATATGAAGTTGCCGCTGCCATTGCCGAGCGCGCTGAAGCGCGCGCCCTCGCCGAAGCCCAGCCGGCCGCTGCCGTCGGTGGCGACCTCGGTGCTGGCCGCGAGCAGACTGACGCTGCCGCCCTTGCCGACGCGCCCCTTGCCGTTGGCATCGATCGCACCGCCGGCATCAACCAGAATCGCTGCTGCCTGGCCCACGTCGATATCGTGGCTGCTGTTGAAGCGCACCTGCCCGCCGTCGATCCACGCCTGTGCGGGACCGCCCTCCGGCGCTGCAAGCGCGTTGCTCCAGCCACCGCCAAGATCGATCCGCGCGCCGGCCGCGACATCCACCGCACCACGTCCGGACGTCAGCAATGCCGTGGGCCCGCCAAGCGCCGCAAGCAGATTTCCGGCTTCCACCTGCCCGCCGGCAATCTGCACCGTTCCACCGAAGCTGACGCGGCTTGCGGTGAGCCCAAGCCGGCCGCCCTCCTGCAACCTGAGCGTGCCATCGAGGTCGATACGGCCGGCCGAAGCGAGGTCCACCTGCCCCCATCGCTGGGCGCTCAGCACCTCACTGTCCAACCACACGGTATTGCGCTGTGCTTCCCCGACCGGCGCCTGCAGCGTCCACGGCCGGGGATCGGCCTTGAGCGCTCCAATGCGGACATTCGAGTCGAACACCGCGCTGCGCCCGCTGTTGTCAAAACGCCCGAGCCACAGCTGGGCGTTGCGGGCCACCGCCGTCTGTGCCTGCGCATAGCCCTCCTGCCCCTGATCGGGCCGGCGCGTCTGCTGTGCGCCCTGGAAGGCCAACGTATCCACCTGGCCCTCCAGGACGGCCGTGGGCGCCGAGATCAACAGGCGGCCAGCATCGCGTCCCACGGTGTAGCCATTGTCGAAGCGCTGGCCCGGGGCAACCAGCGGATTGCGGAACGATTCGGTCACCCCCCAACGTTCCTGCTTCACTTCATAGCCCTGGTACAGGCCCTCGTACAGCATCTCCGCCGGCGCGTCGTCAAGGCGGTACAACTGGCCATCGCGGCCACGCAGCCAGCTCTGCTGCACCACGCCGGACTGCACATCCAGGCTGCCACCGGCCAGATTGATGTGCGAACCGGCGTGGCTGACGACTTCCTTGCCTGCCAACTGGATGGTGCCGCCCTGCGCTGCCCATTCGCTGATCGAATGCCCCTGATTGTCCAGATAGCCACCCACTTCCAGCAGGCCGCCGCCGGCATACCAGCGCGTGCCTTCATAGCCACCGGTACCGGCGGCAACTTCGGTCAACTGGCGGCGGTCGATCCACACCTCGCTGCTGATCAGCTTGCCGCTGTCACGATTGTCCGGCGAGTCGCGCAGCTCGTTGCCCTGCACCTTCACCTTGACGTTGTTGCTTTCCATCGCCACCTGCACACCCACCGCACCGGAGACGTCCACGCGCGCGCCATCATCCAGATAGCTGCGCCGGCTGGCGTCGGCGATCACCTGGCCGCCGGTGGCCACTGCCAGCGAGCCGGCCTGGAAGTTCACATCGCCGCCGGACACGACTTCGATGCGCGATTGCTCGCGGCGGTCCTGCAGGCGCGAGAGATTATCGAAGGTGCCACTGTTGCTGGAACCACGCAGCTTGTCCTGCTCGGCCGATTCCTTGATGAGCGCGTTGCGCTGGCTGTCCAGCGCCGTGCTCTTGCCATCGTCCTCCAGCAGTACTGCCGTGGTCGAGCCGGCGGCCAGAGTCACGCTGCCGGCCGCATCGGACGCCGAGTTCAACAGGTGCACCGTACCGCGCTGGTTCAACGTGGTGGTAGCAACGGCCACTCCAGCCTGCTCGACGGTGCGGCCGGCCAGCGTGACATCGCCTTCGCGCGCCTGGATCAGACCACTGTTGCGAACACTGCCCGCCGTGCTGTCAGCGACGAAGCGCGGGGCAATCTCATTGCCGCGGGTGGTGGACGCGGTGTTCTGGGCGGTTCCCACGCCGCGACGGATCACGAAACTGTCACCGGCGGCCAGCTGGGCCTGTCCCTTGCGGGTTTCAATCTGGCCCGCGTTTTCCACGCTGTGGCCAGCCAGCAGCACATAACCGCCGCCCCGTGTAGCCGTGGTCGGTTCGTGCGTGGTGATGCGCGCACCGCGTTCGACCATGACCTTGCCCACGGCGTCGGTCAGCGCCGAGGTGTTCGCGTCGGCACTGTACAGGCCCTGCTCGCGGAACTGCGCATCGCTGATGCGCGCCGCCGCCGCGACCAGATTGCGGACATTGACCTGGCTGTTGTTGCCGAATACCACACCGTTGCGGTTGGCCACGAACACCGTGCCATCGGCCTTCAGCTGGCCGAGAATCTGACTGGGTCTTGCAGCGGGATCATTGACCCGGTTCAACACGGCCCAGTCGGGGTTCTGCAGGAAGTTCAGCGTGGTGTTGCCACCAATGTTGAAGGTCTCCCAGTTCAGGATCGCCTGGTCGGCGGTCTGCTCGATGTTGACCAGCACCCGCCCCTCGGCGGTCTGCGACTGGATGGCCTCACGGGCGTTGATCCAGCCTCGGGTCAGCGGATTCTCGTCGACCTTCAGGCCATCCTTGCCCAGGCCATCGGCCACTACGAAACCCGCCTCGCGGCGCGCCTGCCGTGCCTGCTCCTGCAGGCGCTGCTGCAGGGCGATGGCCTGCGCGGCCGTGCCGAGGTTGTCGATCGACTGCTGCAGCTTCTGCCGTGCCGCATCCTGCTGCTGCGCGGGCAGCTGGAACTGGATCGGCACGCCATTGGGCATGCGCCCGCTCTGTGCCGCCGCGCCCTGCGCCGCACCGCGCTCGGCGAACCAGCCGGGGCTGAACGCCTGTTGGGCCTGAGTGGCCGGAGCCACTACGCTGCCCAGGGCCACTGCGACGGCCCAGGCCATCGGGTGGCTGCGCCACAGGGCAGCAGGGAAACGGGCGGTGGGCGAATGCGGGTGGGACATCGGGGACCTCGTCAACCTGATGGGCCGCGTCGGCCGCGGCGTGTGTACGGATGGGCCTGCGCCAGGCACGCCCTGCACCTCATAGACGGTGGCGACCGCGTGAAGGCGACAGGCGCATCACTGTCATGCAGCGGACATACGCAGAAGGCGCCGGCATTGCTGCCGGCGCCCTTGTGCATTTCCTGCAACTACAGAAGCAATGGCAGTTACAGCGGACGACCGATGCCCGAGCAGGTGCTCGGATTGTTCACCGCACCGGCATTGCTGGCGGTGGCGAAGCGGGTACGGACCGCATCACGCCAGGTCTTGGTCAGCGGAATGAACTTGTGCGCGCGGATCGCGTCGTCGTTCGGCCCCTTCTCGACGCCGCTGGCATCGACGACACTGCCGTAGTGACGTGCCAGGAAGGCACGCACGTTGGCGCCCACAGTGCCATTCTTGTAGCACTGGCCGAACACGAAGTTGGTGTACCCGGCAATCGGATAGCCCGCGTTCGGGTTGCCGAACACCGGCACCCAGTTCGCCGGGTTCTCGGCGGCGGCACCGGTCGGCGGCGCAGCGGTTTCCAGCGTGGCCTGCACACTCACTTCATCCGGCGAGAAGCCCTTGACCTTGGCGATCTTGGTGGCATCGGTCAGGCTCGGGATCACGTCCGGACCGACATAGCCGACGCGGCCGTCAACGGCATAGACGGCGTTGTACAGCGCGGTACCACCAGTGGCCGGGGCAGCGATGAAGTTCGACGGCACGCTGGTGAACAGGTTGGCGAAGGTCGACTGCACCGAGAATGCCGGCACGCCGTTGGTCAGCTTCAGGTTGGTACCCGACACGTCAGCCGGCTGGCAGGCGCTGGTCAGGAAGCGGGTCAGCAGTTCGCTGGTGCCGCTGCTTTCGCCGCGGTAGACGACCTGGATGGCGCCGGTACGGCCCAGGCCCGCCAGCTGGCTCCAGTTGTTGATCTTGCCGGAGAAGATGCCGCAGATCTGGGTGACCGACAGGTCAACCGCCGAACCAGCCTTGTTGAACGGAATGGTGACCGAGGTGGCGACCGACGGGATCTGCACCAGAGCACCATAGCGGTTGGCGTCGCCGGACACGTTGTAGGTGCTGTTGTAGGTGCTCAGCTCGGTGCTGTTCAGCACCGAATCGCTACCGGCGAAGTGCACGGTACCGGTGGTGGAGAACAGCGCCGAATTGTTTTCCAGGAAGGCCTTCTTGCCGGTGCCCGAACCGGTCACGGCATAGCTGAAGTTGGCCGGCAGGATGCTGTCGGCCTGGCCCTTGTACAGGTCGGCCGGCAGCGAAGCGCCGCCGCCGGTGACGGCGGTCTGGGCCGAAGCGGCACCAGCAGCGGCCAGCAGCGCGGTAGCAACCAGCGCGGCCAGGGTCTTGTACTTGTTCATGATCTTCTCCTGAAGGGTTTACTGCGAAGGGAAACGCCAAGGGAGGAACGGTCACTACACGCCTGCTGCCGCCGAGGGCCTCCCAGCCCACTCTGCGGCGACGTGTCCATGCTGGTCCGCACCGATGACAGGCCGCTTAAGAAACCTGTGGAAGATCGAAAAAAGGTGTGGAGGATTGTGTGGAGAATCGGCCCATGCCACATTCCAACGACGCCGTCCGATCGACTGGATGGGATCGATTCGATGGAATCGACTGGATCGAATCGATTTGATGGGATCGGCTGGATCGAATCGACTGGGTAGAGTCGACTGTTAGTCGACTGCTCTTCACACGCAGCAGCAGTACGAAGCACGCGCGCTGCGCACTAGTCGACTAACAGTCGACTCTACCTGTGATGCGCTTTGCGCATCACTGCACCAGCTGGTTCATTTCCATGATCGGCATCAGCACCGCCAGCACGATCGTCAGCACCACGCCGCCCATCACCAGGATCATGGTCGGTTCCAGCAAGGCGGTCAGCGCCATCGCGCGACGCTCGATCTCGCGTGAGATGGTCTGCGCGGCGCGATCCAGCAGCGGCGCCAGCGAACCGGTCTTCTCGCCACTGGCCACCAGATGCACCAGGATCGGCGGATATACCTTCTGTACCTTCAACGCAGCACCCAGCGCAGCGCCTTCGCGTACGCGCGCGGACACGTCATCGGCACAACGCGCCAGCAACGCATTGCCCAGTGTCTGCCGGGCAGCTTCCAACGCGCGCAGCAGCGGCACGCCGGCATCCAGCAGGATCGCCAGTGTCGAGGCGAAGCGCGCACTGTTCACGCCCAGCACGAAACGCCCGACCATCGGCAGCCGCAGCAGCATCGCGTCCCAGCGCAGGCGCAGCTCGGGCCGGCGCAGCGCCAGTCGCCATGCCACCACCAGCGCAGCGATGCCCAGCCCCGCCCACACGCCCCAACTGCGCACGAAAGCACTGGCCGCCAGCATCACCTGGGTCAGCATCGGCAGCGTCTGCCGCGCCTGCACGAACGCGGTCACCACCTGCGGCACCACGTAGCTGAGCAGGAAGATCACGATCGCCACCGACACCAGGCTGATCGCCGCCGGGTAGATGAAGGCGGTCAGCACCTTGGCCTGCAGCGCGTTGCGCTCTTCGATGTAGTCGGCCAGGCGCTCCATCACTCGCGCCAGGTCGCCGGAGTCTTCACCCGCCCCCACCAGGGCCCGATAGATCGGCGGGAAATCGCGAGGCCGCGCGGCGAGTGCCACGGTCAGGCGCTGGCCAGCACGTACATCCGCACGCACGGCAGTAAGCGCCTGCGCCACGTGCGGGCGCTCGGCCTGCTCGATCACCGCACTCAATGCAGCTTCCAACGGCAGGCTGGCGGCCAGCAGGCTGGCCAGCTGGCGCGTGGCCCAGGCCAGCTCACTGGCTGACAACCGGCGAGCACCCCAGCCACTGCCGGCACTGCGCGCCGCACTGACCTGCACAGGCGTCAGCCCACGCCCGCGCAGCAGCTGACGCGCACCGCGCGGGCTGTCGGCGTCCAGCTGGCCTTTCTCGATGCGGCCCTGCGCGTTGGCGGCCTGATAATCGAACAGTGCCATCGTCGTCTCAGTCGTCGCCGGTGACGCGCAGGATTTCTTCCAGCGTGGTCACCCCGCTGTCGACCCAGCGATGGCCGTCCTGCCGCAACGTGCGCATGCCGGCGCGCCGCGCGGCCTCGCGCAGCGCGGGCTCGCCCTGCCCTTCATGGATCAATGCGCGCACGCGGTCATCGACCACGAACAGTTCGTGGATGCCGGTACGCCCCCGATAGCCGCTGTTGGCGCAGGCCGCACAGCCCACCGCGCGCCACACGGTTCGGCCTTCGCCATCCACCTCGGCACGCCGGCACTGCGTGCACAGCCGGCGCACCAGCCGCTGCGCCAGTACGCCGCGCAGCGACGAAGCCAGCAGAAAGGGCTCCACACCCATGTCGGCCAGGCGGGTCACCGCCGAGACCGCATCGTTGGTGTGCAGCGAAGCCAGCACACCGTGCCCGGTCAGCGACGACTGCACCGCGATCTGTGCGGTCTCCAGGTCACGGATCTCGCCGATCATGATCGTGTCCGGATCCTGGCGCAGGATCGCGCGCAGCGCGGTGCCGAAGCTCATGCCGATGCGCGCATTGACCTGGATCTGGCCGATGCCGGCGAAGTCGTACTCCACCGGGTCTTCCACGGTGAGGATGTTGCTGGTGCTGCTGTCGAGCTGGCCCAGCGCGGCGTACAGCGACGTGGTCTTGCCGCTGCCGGTCGGCCCGGTCACCAGCACGATCCCGTGCGGCTGCCGGATCAGCCCGGTGAATGTGGCCAAGGTGTCATCGGCCATGCCCAGGCGCTGCAGCTGCAGGCGGCCGGCATCCTTTTCCAGCAATCGCAGCACGGCGCGCTCGCCATGCCCGGTCGGTACAGTGGAAACACGGATGTCCAGCGGCCGCCCGCCCACGCGGATCGCAATGCGCCCATCCTGTGGCAACCGCTTCTCGGCGATGTCCAGGTGGGCCATGATCTTGATGCGCGACACCAGCGCTGCGTGCAGTGCGCGCTGTGGCTGCACCATGTCGCGCAGCGTGCCGTCCACCCGGTAGCGCACCACCGAATGGGTCTCGAACGGCTCGATATGCAGATCGCTGGCACCGTCGCGTGCAGCCTGTGCCAGCAATGCATTGATCATGCGGATCACCGGCGCATCGTCCTGCGCATCCAGCAGGTCGGTGACCTCCGGCATGTCCTGCATCAACCGGTCCAGATCGACTTCACTCTCGGCGGCCCCCACCACGGCAGCGGCATCGCCGCCGTCACGGTACTGCTCGCCCAAGCGCTGCTGCCAGGCTGCCGCATCCAGCATCTGGAACGGAAGCGGGCCATGCCGCCGGCGCAGCTCGGCCACGGCCCACGCTGCGGTGTCGGCGGTGCCCAGCAACACGGGCTCGCCGCCAACTTCGGACAGCATCACGCCATGGCTGCGCACCCAGGCGTACGCCAGCGGCGCGGAAGCGCTCACGGCCCGATCACCAGTTCCGGCGTGTAGCCCAGCCCGCGCAGCTGCTGCAGCGCAGGGTCCAGCGTCGCCGGATCGCGCGGCAATCGCACGCGCAGGCGTTGCCCGCTCTCGCCGGGCGTCGCTTCAGCATAGGCCTGCAGGCCCAGTGCCCGCACCTGCGCCACGCCCTGGCTGGCACGCGCCGGGTCCAGCCCCTGCGCGAACTGCACCAGCTGCGCATCGCCGTCACCGGACGGATACAACGCGGCCAGGCTGGTGTTCTGCAACGGCTGGCCCCGGCCATCGCGCGCATTGCCCTGGCCGAGTACAGACAGGTCCTGCGGTGGCAGCTGCGGTGCCGACAGCGCCGGCAAGGCCCAGCTCTGTACTGGCTGCGCGCCCGCCTGCGCGTTGCGCATGTAGTCGTAGCGGTCGCGGGTCAGGCGCTGGCCGGCGGCCGGGTCACGCACCACGTGCGGGCGCAGGAACACCATCAGGTTGGTCTTGGCGCGCTTGCGCGTGTCGCTGCGGAACAAGGCGCCCAGCACCGGGATCTTTCCCAGCCCCGGCACCGCATCACGGCCATGGCTGACGCTGTCTTCCAGCAGGCCACCCAGCACCATGATCTGGCCATCGTCCAGCAGCACGCTGGTATCCAGTGCGCGCTTGTTGGTGATGATGCCGGCCGTGCTGTTCGCGCTCTGCGCGTCGATGCTGCTGACTTCCTGGTAGATGTCCAGCTTCACCGTGCCGCCTTCGGAAATCTGCGGGCGCACGCGCAGCTTCAGGCCCACGTCCTCGCGCACGATGGTCTGGAACGGGTTGTTGCTGCCGCCGCCACCGTCGGTCACGTAGCGCCCGCTGACAAACGGCACGGTCTGGCCGACCATGATGCTGGCCGCTTCGTTGTCCAGCGTCATCAGGTTCGGCGTGGACAGGATGTTGGCGCCGCCCTTGCTCTGCAGTGCGTTGGCCAGCGCTTTCATGTTGAGGATCTGGCCGACACCTGGAAGGTTGATGGTGCCGTCGATCACGCCGATCTTCAGGCCATCCCGGGGAAGCACGTCCAGCGTGGTGCGGGCACCGGTATTGAGTCCACTGCCGCCGGTGGCGCCACCGAAGTGGGTGCCACCAAAGGTGCGTCCATTGCCCAGCATCCACTGCACGCCCAGCTCGGCCGCATCGGTCTGGTTGACCTCCACGATCAGGCTCTCGACCAGCACCTGTGCACGGCGCTGGTCGAGCTGGTCGATCACCCGTCGCAGGTTGCGGTACACCGGCTCCGGCGCCGAGATCAGCAGCGTGTTGGTGGCCACGTCCGCCTGCACCGAGATGCCGTTCTCGCTGAAGCCGGTGCTTCCCGCATCGATCGGGTCACGCCGGCTCGGGTCCAGCCGCTGCGATTCCAGCGCATTGCTTCCGGTCTTGGCCTGCTGCGGTTGCGACGGCTGCGCCGGTGCGGAACGGCTTGCATCGCCAGGCAGTGGCGTGATGCCTTCATTGCTGCCCACTGCCGGCGCATCGCTCTGCCCCGCAACCACGCCCCGCAGCACGCCGGCGAGCTGATTGGCCTGGGCATTGCGCAGGTAGACCACATGCAGGTTGCCGGACTCGTCCTGGGCGCGGTCCAGCTTCTCCACCAGCTGCCGCGCCAGACGGGTGCGGC
Organism: Stenotrophomonas maltophilia group sp. LNF247; assembly: GCF_054083135.1. Lineage (NCBI taxonomy): Bacteria > Pseudomonadati > Pseudomonadota > Gammaproteobacteria > Lysobacterales > Lysobacteraceae > Stenotrophomonas > Stenotrophomonas maltophilia group sp. LNF247. The sequence goes on along the minus strand of NZ_JBSRQL010000001.1, from coordinate 81,433 downwards.
CGGGGCTGCTGGAACGCAGCAGCACGCTGTTGCTGCGCGGGTCGGCCATCACCACCACCTTCTGGCTGGGCTCGGCGCCCTGCGCATCCAGCAGCGGCGCGACCATCGCCGCGACGTCCACAGCGATGCCCTGCTGCAGCTTCACTACATCGGTGTCCATGCCGGCCGGAGTATCGACGCTGGCGATAACCCGTGCGATGCGCTCCAGGTTGTCGGCATAGTCGGTGATCACCAGGGTGTTGTTGCCGGGGTTGGCAGTGATCGGATTGTCCGGACTGATCATCGGCCGCAGCACTGCCACCAGCGCGGCAGCATTCTCGTAGCGCAGAGGGAAGGTGCGCGTGGCGATCTCGCCCCCTGCACCACCGGCGCCCACCCGGCCGCCAAGCAGCTTGGCGTCGGCCTGCGGCACCACCCGGCTGACGCCGCCGTTCTCGACCACCGCAAAGCCGCGCATGCGCAACGCCCCGAGCAGCAGCTGATAGGCCTGGGTACGGCTGACCGGGCCATCGGAAACCACTGTCATCTTGCCGGTCACCCGTGGATCGACCAGGAACTGGCGCCCGGTGAAGCGCGCTGCCATGCGCAGTACGCCACCGATATCGGTATCCACCAGGTTCAGCTGCACCGGCTCATCGCCTGTGTCCTGCGCCGCCACCGGCGCCGGCATGTGGGCCACGCCCACGATCAGGGCCAATGCGGCACTGCAGGCAAGGCTGCGCATCGCCCTCATGGATGGGCACCCGCAGGGGCCACCATCACGATGTGTCCTGAAATCCGTGCCGCCGGCATGTTCGCATCCCCTGTGCGTGTCAATTGCAGCTGCTGCAGCTCGATGGCAGGGTCGGCCAGCAGCGGCAGCATCCAGTTCCATAGCGCATCGGCAGGTACGGCCCGTACCTGCAGGTGCCAGCGCCCGTCGCGCGCTTCGATATGCAGGCCGCCAGCCAGACCGGCAGCCTTGATCTGGTCACGCAGTCCGGCCAGGGTCGGATGCTGGCCCTGCGCCAGCTGCTGGCGCTCACGGGCGTGCAGCAGCGGTGCCAGTGCGCGCTGCTGCGCCTGCAGCCGTGGGAGTTCGGCCTGCCAGTGCGTGCGCTGCTTCAGCAAGGGCTCCAGCCATAACGACCACAGGCCCGCCACCAGCAGCGCCACCGCCATCACCCACAGCATCAGCCGGTCGCGCGGTGGCAGGCGTTGCCAGCGCTGCTGCACGCCCGCCAGCCCCTCGCTCAGCCGCAAGGTTCGCGTCGTCACTGTCCCGCTCCGCTCACCCGCAGGCGTCCACCGGCATCGCGCACCAGCTGCAGCCCCTGCGCCTGCACCGCTTGCTGCCAGCGCTCAAGCCGCTGTGGATCGTCGGCCAATGCCCGAGCATCAGCGTCCAGCTCCAGGTACACCTGCCCGGGTTGGTAGTGCAGGCTGTGCACCTGCCCCGCCAGCTCCGGAACCGCGTGCAGCGTGCTGGCGACCTGACGCTGCAGCGCCGGCAACGGCGGCGCTGGCGGCGGAACCGCAAGCGCTCGCCTTGCCTGCAACACCGGGTCCACCACATCGGTGATCTCCGGGAAGCGTGCGCTGAACTGCCGTGCCATGTCCTGCTGCAGCGCCTCACCCTCGATCCGCCAACGCGAGACCTGCCACTGCAGCCCAAGTGCGGCCAACAGCACCGCCGCCAGTGCCAGGCCGATCGCCAGTCGCGGCGCTTGACGGCCTGCGCCGGGCAGCGGCAATGACCAACCCGGCAAGGGGCCACAGGCCTGCAGTTCATGCGCGACGGCGGTGGCCGGCAGGCTGCCCGGCCACGCCGGCGGTACGCTGTCGATCCATTGCACGGCCTGCACGCCGGCCTGTTGCAGGCGGGTGGCCAACGCCTGCATCACCGCAGACGCATCACGTCCGCCATACCATTGGACAAGTCCCCGATCGCGCCCGCTGCGCACCAGCAGATGCTCGCCGCTGACCTGCAGCGTGGCGTGGCGGTCCTGCCAAGGCAGCAGCAGTGGCGTCGGATGCAACGCCTGCAGCTGCAGCGCGCACGAGGCCAGCAGCTGCTGCGCCTGCGTAATGGCCTGTTGGCCGAGCCAGGCCACCGGAACCGTACCGTCTGCCGCCTGCGCACCGTGGGCCAGCGCCACCTCCTGCAGATCATCCAGCAGCATGGCCTCCACCTCGCCCTGCAACGCCGCGTGCAGGCGGCGCCCGGACAGCGGCGGCAGCTGCAGTTCCAGCAGGATCAGGTCGTTCGGATCAAGGCAGGCGTGCACCGTGGCCCGCGGATGCCGCAGGCCCAGCGCCGCCAGCGTGTCGCGGCCGTGGGCGAGCACCTCGCCCATGTGCAGCTGCGCCCAGTCCACCTCGCTGTCAGCGCGCAGGTGCGCCAGCGCCGGCAGGCGCACCCGAAGCTGCACGGTCATGCGCCGATCCTCGTCCACACCCGTTGTACACGCACCCCGTCGTCGCGGTACTCGCGCCAGAGCAGCGCGCGGAAATCAACCGCGCTGCCGTCGGCCTGCACCCGGCCGACGGCCAGGAACCACTCGCTATGGATACCCAGCGGAAGCACGGCCATCTGTTCGTTGCTCAGTTGGAGTCGGTTGGCGATGTCACCGCGGTTGAGCAGCCAGTGGCCGGCGTCGCGCTCAGCGAGCAGCGCCTGCAGCCTTGCCGGTTCCACCGCAGGCGTCACTGCCTGCAGGACGCTCAGGTCGCAGGTATTGGCGTTGACCAGGGTCTGCGCGGGCAACACCACTGTGCGCCGCGCCAGCGCCTGCAACGCCACCGGGTCGGCGCCGGCCAGCGCCTGTTCGATCAGTGATTCGCGCGGCAGCGGCGCCTGCGCCGGCATATCACCGTCGCGCAGGCGCGCCTGGATGCGGTCCACCGCGGATGCGCAGGTGCCCTGGCCCAGCCCCTGCCCGGCACACAACGCGACGAACGCGCCCCGCGCCTCGGGGTCCGGCCTGCCATGGGCCAGCAGGTTGCGCAGGTTGAACATCGACTGGGCATCGACCAGCTGCACCTGCACCGGCAACGGTGCCTGCAGCTGCAAAGGACGCGCCCAGCGCCCGCCGCGCACCGTGGTCAGCTGTTCCTTGACATCCTCACGCAGCTGCTGCGCCGCACGCTCCAGCGTGGCGTCCACCGCCATGCGCACCTGCGCGCGCAACTGGTCGCCGCGCAGCGCACGCAGCTGCGCCGACTGCCGGGTCAGCAGCGCAGTGGCAATCACAGCCACCAATGCCACCACCAGCAAGGCGACGATCACCGCCACGCCACGCTGGCGGATGCACGAGACCGAACGCGTCCGGGCTGCCATCAGCACGCCTCACAGCTGCCAGGAGCCGATGTCTGCATTCCCGACGTCGCCACCGGGCTTGCCGTCCGCACCCAGCGAGAACACATCGATGTCGCCATGAGTGCCTGGAACCTGGTACTGGTACGGATGGCCCCACGGATCATTCGGCAGGCGATCCAGATACGGCGTCACCGGCAACCCACCGCTGCCCTGCGGCGGCTTCACCAGCGCCTGCAGGCCCTGCTCGGCACTGGGATAGCGACCGTTGTCCAGCTTGAACAGCTTCAAGGCCTGCATCAATGCGGCAATGTCCTGGCGCGCTGCCACCACGCGCGCCTGGTCCGGACGGTCCATCAACCGCGGCACGATCAGCGCGGCAAGAATGCCGATGATCACCACCACCACCATGATCTCGATCAGGCTGAAGCCCTGCTGCCGAGCCCTGCAACCACCTGCCTGCCTTGCCATTGTTCCGCCCTCGTCATCCTGGAAGAGACCGCTGCACCATGGTCAGCGGTGCATGTGTCAGTACGATAAACATCCGCCTGCGATTCGCTGCGCGGTTGCCTGTGCGGGCGCACGTGCAGCCGGCACGCGTGCTGCCTCGAGCAGGTGTGGCGGCACGCTGGCCAGTGTCTGGTCGATGCACTCGCGCAACAACGGATGCACGCACGCCTGCAGCAGGCGCACGCACTGCGTCGGCGACCACGCGGTGCCGTGGTCGAGGCCGATGAACATGCGGTAGGCCTGGTGGTAGCGCAGGTCGTCGTACACGCGCTGCGCAGTGTTGAGATCACGCACGATCACCAGCAGGGCCGCACGTTGCAGCAGTCGCGCATCGGCTGCGCCAAGCGGCAGCGCGCTCATGGCCGCGTCGGGCCAGGGCCACAGCCGCAGGTCGAGGGCCTTTCGAAGTGCCGCCAGTGGATGCGCACTGTTGTCCAGTGCCGCCCAGCGCGCCGCATCCGCCCAGGCGTCACTGGACAGCACCCAGACCCACGAGCGCCCATAGCGCTGTACGTTCAGGGGCGTGTGCCGTGCCTGCTCCAGCGACTGGCTCAGGTGGCGATCCAGCTCCAGCATGCTGATCCTGCGACTGTCTTCCATCTGCGCCGCCCGTGCTCCACGACGCGTGGTGCGTCGTACTCTGGAGAAGACGTCAGCAAGGCAGGTGAAGCGACACCGCGAATGCAACTCTGTGCACGGGGTGGCGCTTCACCGGCAACGTCATCGCAGCGTCATCCGCCTGCAGGCTTCGCGCTGCAGCCGCGGTGCGTCACCCCCACAACGGCGGGCCAGTACCGCCACGTCGCTGCGGGCAGCGAATGCGACCAGTGCATCGGTCATGTCCACGTCATCGCACCATGACGCCAGCGCAACGCGCAGTGCGGGCAGCTGCCAGCCCTCCATCACCCCATGGGCGCCCGCCACGAACCAGTGCCAGAGCCGATGATGCAGTACCTGCTCATGCAGCTGCGTGAGATCGTCGATGCCATGCATGCCCGCCAACAGCAGTGCGCGTGCGAGCACCGCAGGCGGCAGCGCCCCGGATTCGACCAAAGGCATCTCCTGCTGCTGCAGCCGCAGCAGCATCGCCAATGGGTGTGACTGCGGATTGAAGTCCAGCAGCACCGCCTGCTGCTGCCACTGCGCGTCAGACACCACGCACACCCAGGGCGAACCATAGCGATGCACCATCAGGGGCCTTCGCTGGGTGGTTTCCAGCAATGCAGACAGATTGCGGCGCAGATCGAGCACACCGATGGTCTCGTTGCGCATCCTTGGATTCTCCTTGCTTGCAACAGCCCGGCGCGGCGCGCACGGCCAGCGCCTTCATCTATCCAAGGACGGCGATGCCACCCGGAAAGCGACGCAGATCCAGCGACATCGTCCGTCGCAGCTGCTCCAGCGCCGCGTCCGGATCATCGATGCGGAAGCGGCCGCTGACCGGGGCGCGCGCCAATGCCGATTCGCCCAGCAGTACCTTGCCGCGGCGGTAACGGTTGATCTCCTCCACCACCTCACGCAGCGGTGCGCGGCGGAACACCAGCATGCCCTCCGTCCAGGCACTCACTTCCGACGCCACGGCCTCGGCCACCACACCACTGAGGCGCTCGTCGTACCGGGTCTGCTGGCCCGCCTGCAGCCGCAGCCGACCCTGCGGATGCTCGATGCGGGCACTGCCCTGCAGGCAGGTCACCCGCACCTGGCCCTGGGTGTTGCGTACGTCCAGGCGCACCGCGCCCTCATCGGCAATCACGCAGCCCGGGCCCGCGAACAACGCCAGGCGCAGACCGGCCTGGGTCTCGATCGCGGCCTGGCCCTGCACCAGCTCGAAGCCTTCGCCCTGCGTGTGCGCGCGGCGGCGCAGGCTGCTCTGCGTATCCAGTTCGATCTTCAGTTGCGGCGAGGGCGCGATCTGCAGTCGCTCACCGGTGCCGGTATGGAAATCGGCTGCCATGGCTGTCACCGAGGGCCACAGGCCCATCGGCGGGCGGATGGCCGCCACCACTACCAGGCTGGCCGGGGCGGCAATCGCGGCGCCCAGGAAGGCGCGTCGGCTCCAGCGCTGGGCCGGCGTCGGCGCGACCGGTTGACGCGCGGCCGCTGGCAGCTGCTCGCCGGCCAGCCGCACCTGCTCCCACTGCCGGCGCGCACGGCCAAACGCTTCGCGATGGCGCGGGTCGGACTCGCACCACGCGCGGAACCGGCGCCCGTCGGCGGCGGTCGCCTCGCCCGAGGTCAGCCGCACCACCCACGCGTGCGCCTGACGCTCGACGGCATCCAGCGGGCGTTGCGGGCGATCGTCAGGATCCATGGGGGCTCATGCCGGACCCGCACGCTGCGGGGTTCTGCTCGGCGTCAAAGTGTAGACGGATGCCGCCGTTCAGAACCGCACCTGGCGCCCCGTTCCACTGCGCTCGGCCAGATAGTCCTGGGCGGCCTTCAGCTCACGCTGCACCAGCCGCAGCGACACACCGAGGTGATCGGCGACATCGCGCTGCTGCAGGCCGTCGACACGGATCGCCAGCAGGATGCGGCGACGGCGCTCGGGCATGCGCTGCAGCAGGCCGACCATGTCTTCCAGCGCGAAGTCCAGTTCAGCCGCCTGCGCCGGGCCGGGTGCAGGGTCGGCCATGTCCATCAGCGTATCCACCTCCTCCAGGCTCAGCAGGCGGTGGTCAGCACGTTGGCGGTCGATCACGGTATTCATTGCCATGCGCAGCAGGTAGGCCGCGGGGTTCTGCACGGCATCCAGGCGGTCACGCCGCGCGCTCAGGCGCATCCACGTGTCCTGCAGCGCGTCGCCGGCCAGCTCCTCCGAGCCCAGCTTGCGCACCAGCCGGCGCTTCAGTTCATCGTAGGCACCCAGAAGGTGGTCCATCAGGTCAACTGCCCCAGCCGTACCGTTGCTCATGTTCGAATCCTTGAAGTCATGGAAGGGGCGCGCGCCCGCCACAGTCGTGGTCGGTGCCGGAAGGTCGGATCTGCAGCGTCACCGGCTGCGGTAGCGCAGCGGCATCGGGCGACAGCACCAAGTGCTGCAGCGCCTGCAGCAGGCGCGCATCGCGGCGCTCGCTGCCACTGCCTGACAGCAGCTCGGGCGCATGCACCTGGCCCTCGCTGTCGACACGGAAACGCAGCGTCGCGGCATAGCGGCCGGGAGCGATCTCCGGGTCGTCACAGAACACCCCACGCAGCCGCTGCTGCAGCCCACCATAGCGACGTCGACGTTCCGCATCGGCGAGCTCCGCGCCGACACCGGGTTCGGCAGCCAAGGGCGCGCCCCGGCGCAGCACCACACGCTGTTTGCCGATCACCTCGGCCTCGACGCCGGAGTCCTGCAGCAGCGCCTGCAGGGCGGGCAGCGGCGGCAGGCTGGCGCGCAGCGCACGGCTGCTGCGGCCTGCGGCAAGATCGCCCGGGTACATCACGGACCACCCACTGATGACGCTGAAGCGCTCGACCGCCTGTTCCAGTGGCTGCGCAGGGATGTCGTAGGCATGAACACCGTCCTGCCCGGCAGCGGCAAAGGACAGCAGCAGCCATGCCGCGATGGCCACCTTCCAAGTTCTGACCGCATGGTGTCCATTCAGCCCCCTGACGTAGAACACATGACCCTCGGCAGCGACAGCAGCTGCAGTGGACGCGCGCCAAGACCGGAACCCCGGCCCGCGCGCGACCCGCAAGCGGGCTCAAACCGTACCGGCGTCACATGTCATTGCGATGACCGCCGCCTACAGCCGACCTGAAGCCAGTCACCCATCAGGAATCAATAAATCGAACAGACCACCTCATCCACGCCTGGGGTCAGAGCCCGTTGCGCAGCAACGGGATCCGACCCCGTGCCGACCCAGACGTGTCGACCAAGGTCGACACCCACCAAGAGCAGCTCATGCCGTTCCGGCAGATCGTGGAAATCTGTCGAAGGCGGGGTGGGTCCGGTTGCGGGGGCGTGAGCCGCATGGGCCCGAGGCATGCCTCGGGCGGGTTGGGCAGGACGCCCAACCCCGGTCTTGCCGTGTGCGCAGGACAGCGCACACGAGCAAGCGGCGACCGAGCTTACATGGGTGAGGGCGCTTTGCTTGCGAAGCACTGCTTCGCAAGCGCCCGAACGCACAGCCGCCAGCGGCTGGGCCGGGCCCCGGAGGGGGACTTGCAGCGTCCCCCGCAACCGGACCCACCCCGCCATCCCTCAGTAGGCCCGCTGTTGCTGTTGCTGTTGAGGTTGCCGGCCAGCGGCCGGCACTACCCGCGGGTGCCGGGTGCAACCCGGCCGCAAACCCCATCCCTCAAAGCGGCAGCTGGGTCGTCTGCTTGATCCGCTGCATCGGAATCTCCGTCTTGGTGTTCTGCACCCCGGCGATCCGGTTCAGGTGCTGCATCTGGAACTGCCGGTAGGCATCAAGGTCCGCCACCGCCACCCGCAGCAGGAAATCGCAGTCACCGGCCATCAGATGGCATTCCAGCACTTCCGGGAACGACTTGATGCTGTTGATGAAGTGATTGGTGGTGTCCTCGTCCTGCCCCCGCAGCCACACCCGCACGAACACCGTGAAGCCACGGCCCACCTTGGCCTCGTTCAACAAGGCCACATAGCGGTCGATGTAGCCGCCCTCCTCCAGCAACCGCACCCGGCGCAGACAGGCCGACGGCGACAGCCCGACCAGGCGAGCCAGCTCCAGGTTCTGCAGGCGACCGTCGCGCTGCAGGGCGTCGAGGATGCGCCGATCGAGGTTGTCGAGCTGGTACTGCATGGGATTTCACCCGTTTCGCTTCTGGCCGCATGAAATATCAATCATCCAGAATCAAGTGGCATCAACGCAACCCGATTTCGTGATTGGACCGCTAGCATGGGCCACCCCCACCTTGTTGTGCCGTTCCATGGACGCCCGTACCACCCTCCCCCCGCCCGCCACCTGCGATACCGCCCCGCGTGCCGAATTCCTGCGCGGCCTGCGCGCCGCCGTGCCGGTGATGATCGGCTTCATTCCGTTTGCCCTGGTGCTCGGTGCGCAGGCGGCCCAGAAGGGCCTGAGCGCACTGGAAGTACCGCTGATGACCGGTCTCAACTTCGCTGGTGGCTCGGAGTTCGCCGCCGTCGAACTGTGGACCTCGCCACCGCACATCGCGCTGATCGTGGCCATCACCGCCCTGGTCAACAGCCGCCACCTGCTGATGGGCGCCAGCCTGGCCCCGCTGCTCCAGCACCTGCCGCGCCGACGCGTGCTGCCGGCCCTGTTCTTCATGTGCGACGAAAGCTGGGCGATGGGCGTGGCCGATGCGCGCCGGCGCGCGCTTGGCTTCAGCCTGGCCTGTACCTGGGCGTGTCGGCAGGCCTGTACACGGTCTGGGTGGCCTGCACCGCACTCGGCGCGATCATCGGGCCGCTGTTGGGCGACATCCACGCCTATGGTTTCGACATGGCCTTCCCCGCCGTGTTCCTGGTGCTGCTGCGCGGCATGTGGCAGGGCATGAAGGCGGCGCGGCCGTGGCTGGTCAGCCTGGTCGTGGCCGCCGCCACTTATCTGCTGGTCCCGGGCGCGTGGTACGTGGCCAGCGGCGCACTGGCCGGCCTGGCCGCAGCCTGGCTGCTGGCGGAGGACGCAGCATGATCTTCAATGGCCTGATCCACTGGACCTCGGTACTGACCATCGTGCTGATGGCCGCCGCCACCTACCTGACCCGCATCGTCGGCTTCCTGGCGTTGCGCAACCGCACCCTGAGCAAACGTGCGGTGACGGTGATGGAAGCCGCGCCGGGCTGCGTGCTGATCTCGGTGATCGCCCCGGACTTCGTTGCCGACAAACCCGCCGACCTGGCCGCGCTGGCCATTACCCTGCTGGCCGCCACGCGGCTGTCGATGCTCCCGACCGTGCTGATCGGCGTGGTCTCGGCGGGTGTGTTGCGCTATCTGGTGGGGTAGCTACCGGTACGCCGGGCAACGCCCGGCGCACCGTAGTGGCGCAGCAGTGCAATCACGCGCTGCTGCTTGCCGCCAGCAGGCACAGGCTGCGCGGCGGCAGCGTCCAGGCGCCTTCCTCATCCGGCTCCAACGGCGTTTCGTCGGTCTGCAGGAGTACGCGCCGGAACGACAGGGCGTCGTCTGACACACAGAACCGCTGCGGCTGCTCCCCGGCGTTCAACAGCAGGGCCAGGCTGACATGCCGCCCGGGCTCGCGCAGGCCACTGTCCGGACTGCGACCGTCCAGCACGATCAGCAGCGCACGCAGCCCTGCGTCATGCCAGTCCGCTTCCTCCATGCCGCGACCATCGGGATGCCGCCAGTCGATATCGCGCAGGCCCAGCGCCTCATCGTACTCGCCGCGCAGGAACCGGTTCCGGCGCAGCAGGCCGTAGCGCCGGCGCAGTGACAGCGCCCGCCGCACGAACGCCACCTGCGCCTGTGCAGCCGGCAATGCTGCGCGCTCCCAGTCGATCCAGCTCAGTGGATTGTCCTGGCAGTAGGCGTTGTTGTTGCCCTGCTGCGAATGGCCGAACTCATCCCCGGCGAGCAGCATCGGCGTGCCCTGCGCGAGCAGCAGCGTGGCCAGCAGGTTGCGCATCTGCCGCGCACGCAACGAAAGGATCGCCGCATCATCGGTGTCTCCCTCCACGCCGTGGTTGCTGGAAAGGTTGTGCGAGTGGCCGTCACGGTTGTCCTCGCCGTTGGCCTCGTTGTGGCGATCGTTGTAGCTGACCAGATCGTGCAGGGTGAATCCATCATGCGCCGTCACCAGATTGATGCTGGCCGACGGCCGCCTGCCGTGGTGTTCGAACAGGTCGGCCGAGCCGGTGAAGCGCGTGGCAAACTCCGCCAGCTGCCCGCCATCGCCACGCCACAGCGCGCGCACCGTGTCGCGGAAGCGGTCGTTCCATTCGGCCCAGCCCGGCGGAAACTGGCCCAGCTGGTAGCCGCCCGGGCCGATGTCCCATGGCTCGGCAATCAGCTTCACCTGGCTCAGGATCGGGTCCTGGCGTACCGCATCGAGGAAGCTGCCCGAGGCGTCGAAGCCATGCCGTTCGCGGCCGAGGATGGTTGCCAGGTCGAAGCGGAACCCATCCACCCGCATCTCGGTCACCCAGTAGCGCAGAGAGTCCATGACCATGCGCAGCGCACCGGCATTGGTCAGGTCGAACGTATTTCCGGTGCCGGTATCGTTGATGTAGTAGCGGCGATCATCGGCCAGGCGGTAGTAGCTGGCGTTGTCGATGCCCTTGAAGGACAGCGTAGGGCCCAGCTCATTGCCTTCGGCGGTGTGGTTGTAGACCACGTCCAGGATCACTTCGATGCCGGCATTGTGCAACCGCGCGACCATCTGCTTGAACTCGGCCACGATGCCCAGCGACAGGTAGCGAGGCTGCGGCGCGAAGAAGCCGATGGTGTTGTACCCCCAGTAATTGCGCAGCCCGCGCTCGAGCAGCTGCTGGTCATCGACGTATGCGTGCACGGGTAGCAGTTCGATGGCGGTCACGCCCAGATGGCTGAGGTGGTCGACCACTGCGTCATGGCGCAGGGCAGAGAAGGTGCCACGCTCGGCCTGCGGGACATCGGGATGCTGCATGGTCAGCCCGCGCACATGCGCTTCGTAGATCACGGTCCGGTCCCAGGGCGTGGCAGGTGCACGCTCGACACCCCAGCTGAAGGCCGGGTCAATCACGGCGCAGCGCGGCATGTAGCTGGCGCTGTCGCGGCGGTCGAAACTGAGATCGCCATCGCGGTGACCCAGGGTGTAGCCGAACAGGTGGGGGGCCCACTTCAGTTCGCCGACGATCTGCTTGGCGTAGGGGTCCAGCAGCAGCTTGTTGGGATTGAAGCGATGGCCCTCTTCCGGCGCATACGGGCCGTGCACCCGGTAGCCGTAACGCTGCCCGGGCCGCACGTCCGGCAGGTAACCATGCCAGATCTCGTTGGTGTACTCGGGCAGCGCGATGCGTTCCACTTCGCGGTTGCGTCCATCGAACAGGCAGAGTTCCACCCGCGTGGCGTGCCGCGAGTACAGCGCGAAGTTCACACCCAATCCGTCCCAGGTCGCCCCCAGCGGGAACGGCCGGCCTTCGCGCACCCGCGAGGTCTGCGTCCACTTACGGCTCGCCATCAGTGCCCTCCTCCCCGCGCGCGGCGGCAATCTCGGCTTCCACCAGCCGCTCGGCCATGTGCCAGTGCCGTTGCTGCTGGTCGTCCGGGCGCCCTTCTGCCTCCCAGATCTGGTGGGCAAGTGCCTCAATCCGCTGCCGTCGTTCCCTGCTGTCCATCCCTACCTGTCTCCTCGTTGATCCATATCGCCAACGGGCTGCCAGCCAGAAGCCCGGCCACGTCCGCGGTTGCGTTGAAATGTTCGATGCGCCCGTCCAGGACATTGCGCATGGGGCCTGCCGGCAGCCCACGCAGCGTCACGCCGCTGCCGACGTCGCGCGGAATGTGCAGGCTGGGCCCCGGCATGGTGGTGGGCGAACTTCGCCGTACGACCACCAGCAGCACCTGCGCCTGATGCCTGCGCGTGAACGCCAGCCACGGCGAGCGCGCAGGCGCGGACAGCGGCTGCAGCGCGCCGTGCAGGAAAAGATGCGGGTGCCTGCGGCGGCAATCGAGCAACTGCCGGAGCAGGAATGCCTTGATCCCACCGTCCCGCCAGTCATCCAGCAGCGCGGGCCACCCGCGCGCATCACGCAGCCACGCGTGCCGCGCCGGATAGTCCACCGCGTACCGGTTGTCCGGGTCCACCAGGCTCAGGTCCCAGCCTTCGCCGCCCTGGTAGAGGTCGGGCACGCCGGGCAGGCAGTGCTGCAGGCACAGCTGTGCCAGGCCGTTGCAGGCGCCCGCCGGCGCGATGCGCGCCACGAACGTCGCCAGCGCCTCCCGCACCGGCTGCAATGGCGCTCCATCCAGCAGCGCGTGCAGCCACTGCGCGGCGGCCTCCTCCACGGCCACGTTGGGATCGGACCAGCTGCTGACCCGTTTACCCTCGCGCAATGCCTTGGTCAGCCATTGCACCATCCTCGATGCGAAGTCGGCGCCGGGGGTACCGTGCATCGGCCACGCGGCGACGAGCGCCTGCCATAGCGCATAGGTCTCGGCACCCGGCAACGGCATCGGCGCGCCGGCGTGGGTCGCCATCCGGCTCCAGCGCCGCACCGCGTCCCGCCACTCGACCGTGCAGGTACTGAGAACCGCCAGCCGTGCCCGGCTGTCGGCCCCGCGCTTGTGATCGTGGGTGGCCAGCGCAAGCAGCGCCCTGGGATGGCGCCGCAGGCGCCCGGCTGCATGTTCCAGCAGCTCGCGCCCTTCCATGCCCAGCCGCTGCGGATCACTGCCGACTTCGTTGCGCGACAGCAGCCTGAAATAGCGATAGAACCCGGTATCTTCCACCGACTTGGCATTCAGCGGCGCGGCCAGCTGCCCGAACCGTACGCGCAGCTCGGTTTCAGCCGGCGCCTGGCCGGGAAGTGCCTGCAGCAGCAGATCCAGCGCGGCGCGTGCGGCACCGTCCAGCGCCTCGCGCGCAGCACCGGCAGCGTCCACCAGCGCCTTTCGTTCACCCGCCCCCTCCAGCGAATAGGGCCGGTAGGTGCGGTAATGCCGCAGCAATGAAGCCAATGCGCGTGCCAGCGCAGCCACTCCGATATCGGCCTCGGCCAGCCGGGGCTGCAGGACCTGCTGCGCACTGCGCAGCAGCCGCTGGAAGTCTGCGTGAAGGCCCTGGCGCAACATCATGCCGCGAGCGTCCTGCTGAATCCGGTCAAAGCTGCGCGAGTCACCGCCCAGCGCCTGCCACGTGCGCGAGAGCGCGGGGGCAGCCGCCGGATCGTGCAACCAGGCACCGGTCTGGTCCATGAAGTCATAGCCGGTGGTACCGTCGCAGGCCCAGCTGTCGGGCAGCTGCTCGCCCTCGGCCAGTATCTTCTCCACATGCAGGCTCACCGCCTGCGGATCACGGTCGCCGGCCGCGCACGCCGTCCTGATCGATTCACGCAGGCGCTGCAGGTAGGCGCCCGGACGCGACAGGCCATCCACATGGTCGACGCGCAGGCCGTCAACCCATCCCTCACGCACCAGCCGCAGCGGCAGCGCATGCACCGCCTCGAACACGTCGTCGCGCTCCACCCGCAGCGCGGCCAGTTCATTGATATCGAAAAAGCGCCGGTAATTCACCTGATCGCCCGCCGTGCGCCACCAGGCCAGCCGGTAGTGCTGCCGCTGCAGCAGGGTATGCAGCCGTTCAACGCTGCGGTTGCAGCGCTCGGCCCACGCCGGCCACTGCGCGGGGTCCAGTGGATGGCTGCGCGGCGACAACGGCAACGCCAGCCCATGATGGCGCAGCACGGGCCGCGCCTTGTCCACCACCACGCGCACGACGCCATCGCGCACCGCGTCGTGCAACGGCCGGTCCAGCACAGGCAGCCACAGCCGGCCCTCGCAGCCCGGCGCCTCCCAGTCGATGTCAAACCAGTCTGCGTGCGGGCTCCGACGCCCGTGCATCAGCACATCGCTCCACCAATGGCTGTGCGGGGAAGCCGCCAGATGGTTGGGTACGATGTCCAGAATCAGGCCCATGCCGTGCGCCCGCGTCGCCGTAGCCAGTTGCCGGAAGGCTTCTTCGCCGCCCAGTTCCGGATTGATGCGGGCCGGGTCGATGCCATCGTAGCCATGCGTAGACCCGGGCAGCGCGGCGGCGACAGGCGACAGGTAAAGGTGGCTGACGCCCAGCGCGGCGTAATACGGCACCTGCGCCGCGGCGGCCCCGAGGTCGAAGCCTGCATGCAATTGGAGGCGCACGGTGGCACGCAACGGAGTCATCGCTGCTCCTTCCTCCGCGTGGCGCTGAACCGGGCAATACGCGCGTCGGCCGCGTCCTGGTCCCACGCCAGCGGCAGCCGTCGGCGCCAATTGGGATGGCCGTCGACGGTGCCCGGCAGGTTCACCTGCGCGCGACTGCCCAGGGCGTCTTCCAGCGGGAGCAGCGCCAGCCGTGACGATGCGTGCGCGACCAGCGACAGCGCACGCGCTTCAAGCGTGGCCCCCTCGCCCCGGGCGACTGCGGACAGCGCCTGGACCTCTCTGGAGCGCGCGTGCAGCGCCGACGGAAGTCCGCTCAGCTCACCCAGGCGGGCACGCCAGCGCAGGTCGCGCCCGTGCAGCCAGCCGGACAGCGGTGGCAGATCATGGGTGGAGGGCATGGCCACCGCATCGCGGCGCCACCGTGGCGCCGGCAGGAAGCGCTCACCGTTGCGGGCGAACGGCAGCACCTCGATGCCCAGGATGCCGCGGGCTGCCAGCCGCTGGCGAACGCCCGGCGGCACCACGCCCAGGTCTTCACCAATCAGCACGCAGCGATGCCGCCACGATTCCAGCACCAGCAGGTTGATCAGATCATCGAACGGATAGCGCAGGTAAACGCCCTGCCCGGCGCCCGCCCCGCGGGGAAGCACCCACAGGCGCTGCAGGCCAAGGATATGGTCGATGCGCAGCCCGCCACGGCCGGCCATCACAGCGCGCAGCACGCGGATGAACGGCTCAAAGCCCTCGCGCTGCAGGGCGAAGGGTGACCAGCTGGTGATACCCCAGGCCTGGCCCAGCGGATTGAACGCATCCGGCGGCGCGCCCAGTTCAAGGCCCTGCAGCAGTTGGTCGCCGCCGGTCCGCGCCTCGACGCCCTGCGGTGCGCAACCCACCGCCAGATCCGCGATCAGCCCGATCGACGCGCCGTCGATGCGCAATCCCGCCTGCACCTGCGCCCAGCCCTGCCGCGCCAACCATTGCGCAAACGCATGGTCGTCGGCGCTTCCAGTGAACCGGTCGGCGGCGTGCTGGCAATAGCGCAGCAGGGGTTCGCCTTGCGCATCGCGCCACGTCTGCATCTGTTCGCACTGTGCCGGCGCCTGCTGCCGCAGCCACTGGTGCACCTGGCGCAGCCAGCGCCACTTCAACGCCGCCGAGTGCGGCCAGTCGATGCGGCGCGCTGCGGTGGCGGCTGCAACTGCCGTCGCCAGTGCTTGGTCTTCAGCCAGCACGGCGTCGGCTGCCTCCGGCAGTACCTGCGGCAGGGACACCTGCAGTGGATCGAGCCAGTGCCGGTCGCTGGGCGAATAGGGGCTGTAGCCTGGCCCAGGTGGCAAGCCGGCATGCAGCGGGCTCAACGCCACTGCATCGCCGCCGTGACGGTGCAGCAGTTCGCTCCATCGTGCACAGCCGGCGCTGTCACCGATGCCAGCGTCGCAAGAGGCGCGAAGGCTGTAGACCTGCGCCGACAGGCCCCAGCCGCGCAGCGTGCCCTGCGGCCACCAGGCACGTTGTGGCGCCACCGCAACCGCCTGTTGCCGGTCGCCCCGGCGCCACTGCCAGTAACCCGGCTGGTCCGGCACGCGCCAGCGCCCTTGCGCATCGGCGCGTGCCGGCAGCACGGCGCCATGCTCATCCACCCAGCACGCTGCGCCGGCTGCGTCCGGCATCGCCAGCAGCTGTCCACAGCAGGCCGTGCGCAGGCCACCGTGCTCGAGCGCTGCATCGCCCTGCAGCCCCTCCAGCACCGCGCGCAGCACGTCCGGTGCGACCTCGCGCTCGACACCGGCCACGTCGGTCCAGCGAACCAGCAGGCCCGCGCGCCGTGCCGCCTCCAGAACCGCCGCATCGGTCCTCATGCGGCGACCCAACAGGCAAGCACGCCGCCGCCTGCGGGCAGCAACGTGGCAGCGTCCGGCCCTACAACGTGCTCCCCGGCCGGCATCGCATGCACCACCGGCGACGGGCCGACATTGACCGCGATCCACCACTGGCCCGACGGCAGCTGCCAGCCCGCCTGCACCGCGCCTTCGCCCAGCACGCGCGCACCCAACGACCGCGCCTGCAGCAACCCGGGCTGCAGATAGCGCCTGCGCAGTGCCAGAAACCCGCTCGTGCAGTGCAGCCAGTGCTGCGACCAGTGATCATCGCCGGGCGGCGACGTGTAGGACGCCTGCAGGGTGGCCGGGTCGTTCGGGTCGGGAATACGCGCGCGCGCGGCGGCGTCGGCAAAGGCGCTGAAACCAGCGAACTCGCGGCGACGCCCTTCGCGCACCGCCTCGTCCAGCGGCGGCGCGTAGTCGGTGAAGAACAGGAACGGCGATTGCGCCTGCCACGGTTCGCCCATGAACAGCAGCGGGATCATCGGCGTCAGCAGGGTCAACGCCAGCGCCGCACGCAGCCGCGCAGGATCGGTCAGCATCGACAGGCGCTCGCCGAGAGCGCGGTTGCCCACCTGGTCATGGTTCTGCGCGAATACCACAAAACGCGCGGGCGACAGGTCGGCGCTGGGTTCGCCGCGGGGATCGCCGCGCAGGTCCGGTTCACCCTGCCAGGCGAATCCTTCGGCCAGGCAGCGCGCCAGCAGTGCTTCGGCGCGACCGGCATAGGCCGCGTAATAGCCCTCCTGCTCGCCGGTCAGCATCACGTGCAGCGCATTGTGGAAGTCATCGTTCCACTGCCCCTGGTAGGCGCCGCGCAGCCACCGCGCCTGGTTGCGCTCGTTCTCCAGCACCAGGTGCGCGTGCGGGGCCACCGCACGTACCTCATCGGCCAGCTGCTGGAGGAAACGGTCATCGTCAATGGCGTGCACCGCGTCCAGGCGCAGGCCATCGAAGCCGTAGTCGCGCAACCACATCAGCGCGTTGTCGATGAAAAAGCGCCGCACCCAGGGCTGGCGGAAGTCGATGGCCTCGCCCCACGGCGTGCTGCGGTCGTCACGGAAGAACCCGCGCGCGTAGTCGCGCAAGTGGTTGCCCTGTGGTCCGAAGTGGTTGTAGACCACATCCAGCAGCACCGACAGCCCTGCATCGTGCGCCGCTTCGATGAAGGCCCTCAGCGCTGCCGGCCCGCCATAGGCATGGGCCGGCGCATACGGGAACACGCCGTCGTAGCCCCAGTTGCGCTGGCCGGGAAACTGCGCGACCGGCATCAGTTCAATGGCGGTGATGCCCAGCGCGGCCAGCATCGGCAGCTGCGCGGTCAACGCCGCGAAGCCGCCGCCGGCCTCGATGTGTGCTTCATAGATCACCAGATCCTGCCAGGCATGCCCGCGCCAAGCGGGTTGCGCCATGGCCGTGTCCAGCACGACCGCGCTGTCTCCGTCGATGCCGTCCGGCTGCCAGCGCGAGGCCGGGTCGGGCACGTCCTGGCCGGAAGGAAGGCGAAAACGGTAGCGGTCGCCATGCGATGCCGGTGTCCGCAGCCAGTGGCAGCCGTCCGGGTCACGTTGCATCGGCTGTTGCGTGCCGCGCAGGCACAGCGCCACCATCCTGGCGTCCGGTGCCCACACACGGAACTCCACCCTGTCACCAGCCACAGGCCATGCGCCCAGGCGCGGCGTTACTGCCGTCATGCATCAACCTGCAGGTACAGCGTGGAAAGCGGCGGCAGCGTGAGCCGCAGCGACTGCGCGTGGCCGTGCATCGGCCTCGACTCGGTATGCACTGCACCGAGGTTTCCCGCATTGCCGCCACCGTAATACGCGCTGTCGGTGTTGAGCCGTTCGCTCCAACGCCCCGGGTGCGGCACGCCGACCCGGTAGCCGTCGCGACGTACCGGAGTGAAGTTGCTCACCACCAGCAGGGTGCGGCCGCTACCGGCCGGATCCCGGCGGATGAAGGCGTAGACGCTGTTGCGGTTGTCATCGGCCACGCTCCAATCGAAACCCCGCTCGTCACGCTCGTCGCGATGCAACGCAGGTTCGGCGCGGAGCACGCCGTTGAGGTCTCGCACCAGGCGCGACAGGCCCTGGCCCTCACTGCTGGCCGCCTGTGCCCAGTCCAGTACCGCATCGTGCGACCACTCGTGGCCCTGGCCGAACTCGCCGCCCATGAACAGCAGTTTGCTGCCCGGGTGCGCCCACATGAAACCGTAGTACGCGCGGAGCTGGGCCAGCCGCTGCGCCGGCTCGCCCGTCATCTTGGCCAGCAGCGCTCCCTTGCCATGCACCACCTCGTCATGCGACAGCGGCAACACGAACCGTTCGGAGAAGGCGTAGACCAGGCCGAAGCTGATCTCGCTGTGGTGATGCTGGCGATGGACTGGATCGCGTCCCAGGTACTGCAGGGTGTCGTGCATCCAGCCCATGTTCCATTTGTGGGTGAAGCCAAGCCCGCCCTCCTCCACCGGCGCGGTCACCCCCGGCCACGCGGTGGATTCCTCGGCGATCACCAGCACATCCGGGAAACGCTCACGCAGCGCCTGGTTCATCCGCCGCAGGAACGCGACCGCCTGCAGGTTCTCGCGCCCGCCCTGCTCGTTGGGTATCCACTCCCCCTCGGCACGGCTGTAATCCCGGTACAGCATCGACGCCACAGCATCCACGCGCAGACCGTCGATATGGAACCGCTCCACCCACTCCAAGGCACTGCCGATCAGGTAGGCAGCCACTTCGTTGCGGCCGTAGTTGTAGATCAGCGTGTCCCAGTCGGCGTGCACGCCTTCGCGCGGGTCGGCATGCTCGTACAGCGCGGTGCCATCGAACCCGGCCAGGCCATGCGCATCGTTCGGGAAGTGCGCGCTCACCCAGTCCACGATCACTCCCACGCCGGCCTGGTGGCAGCGGTCCACGAAGCGTGCGAAGGCCTGCGGCGTGCCATGGCGTGCCGTCGGCGCGTAGATCCCCAGCGGCTGATAGCCCCAGGAGCCGCCAAAGGGATGCTCGCTGACCGGCAGCAGCTCGATGTGGGTGAAGCCCAGCCCGGCCACGTAGGGAATCAACCGGTCGGCCAGGGCGTCCCAGTCCAGCGGCGCGCCCTCGTCGCTGCGCTGCCAGGAGCCGGCATGCACTTCGTAGATGGACAGCGGTGCGCAGGTTCCGGCCTGGCGCCGGGCCTCCAACCAGGCGTCATCGTGCCACTGCATCGGCGCCGCCGAAGGCACCCGCGAAGCGGTGGCCGGTGGCAGCTCGGCCCAGCGCGCCATCGGATCGAACTTGTCGGGCATCACCCGGCCGTCGGCGCCGACGATGCGGAATTTGTAGCGGGCACCGGCCTGCACGCCCGGCAGGAACAGTTCCCACACGCCGGCGGTGTGACGCAGCCGCATCGGATGGCGTCGGCCATCCCATCCATTGAAATCGCCAACCACCGCGACCCGCTGGGCATTGGGTGCCCACACCGCGAAGCGCACGCCCGCGATGCCCTGCACCTGCATCGGCACCGCCCCCAGCTGCCGCGCCGCATCGGCATCACCGGCATGGAACCGCTGCAGCAGTGCTTCGTCCAACAGTGGACCGAACGCATAGGCATCATGCACCTGCTCCACGCCCTGTTCGAAATGCAGGGCAAGCAGCGGTATCGCCGCGTCACCGGCCGCGCCCTCGAACAGGCCGGGCAACGGGCCAGGAGACAGGTCCCAGCGTTGCCCATCGTCTGCAATCACCTCGACGCGCGGCGCGTGCGGCACCAGCACGCGCAGCTGGCGTCCGCCTTCTGGCTGGCGATGCGGGCCCAGCCAGGCAAATGCATCGGCCGGGCGCGCGTGGACGAGGTCCTCCAGCGCCGGGGCGATACGCTGATCCAATCCCGTCTCCGTGATCGCTTCATCCTCCAGGGCGGCCAGATGCAGGCTGTCGTGGCTCATGCGGCCACCTGGCAGGTCTGCTGGTACAGGGCCAGATACGCGCGACCGGCCGCATCCCAGCCACCCGGCCGCAGCATGGCGGCGCGGCGCATGGCCTGCAGCAGGCCCGGCAGGCGGAAGGTGCGCATCGCCCGTTCCACGCAGCGGCGCAGGCCATCGGCATTGGCGCCGTGGAACAGGAATCCGGTCACGCCATCCTCCACCGTATCCACCAGCCCGCCGGTCGCGTGTGCGATGGGCAGGCAGCCGAAGCGCTGCGCGTACATCTGGCTCAGCCCGCAGGGTTCGAAGCGTGAAGGCATCAGCAGGAAATCGGCGCCGGCAAACATCTGGCGGGCCAGCGCTTCCTCGAACCCGATGAACGCGCCCACCCGCCCCGGGTAGCGGCGGGCCAGCGCCTGCACCTGGGCTTCCACCTGCGGCTCGCCACCGCCGATGATGACCAGCTGGCCGCCGGCCGCCACGATCTGGGGTGCCACGTCGCAGGTAATGTCCAGGCCCTTCTGGTGCACCAGCCGCGAGACCACCGCGAACAGCGGGCCGGTCGACGGCGCCAGGCCGAACGCCTTGCGCACCGCATGCGCGTTGGTGGCGCGCCCGGTCCACTCACCAATGCCGAAGTGGGCCTTGAGATGGATATCGCGGCGCGGGTCCCAGCTGGCGTCGATGCCGTTGACGATTCCACTCAGGTGCCCGCCGGCCGCGCGACGCGCCAACAGATCATGCAGCCCGCAGCCGTCATCCGGGGCGGTGATCTGCTGCGCGTAGCGCAGGCTGACCGTGTTCAGGCGCGTGGCGTTGGTGATCCCGCCCTGCAGGAACGACATCTGCCCGTGGAAGTGCAGTTCATCCAGGTGTTCGGCCGGCACGCCCAGCACGGGTGCAAGCGCGTACGGAAACAGCCCCTGGTAAGCCAGGTTGTGGATCGTCAGCAGGGTCGGCACGGCCGTCCGGTCCCAACGCACGTAGGCGGCCGCCATGGCCACCGGCCAATCATTCAGGTGCAGCAGCTGCGGCGACCAGTCCAGCCCGGCACGCCCGGCCGCAATCTCCGCAGCCGCATGCGAAAGCGTGGCGAATCGAACCGCGTTGTCCTTCCACTCCTGTCCCTGCCCGTCCACGTAGGGCGAGCCCTCACGCTCGTACAGCTCCGCCGACAGCAAGACGTAGATCGGAAGGCCGTCGGCCTGCACCGCCATGCCGATCGTGCACGCTGGCAAGCCGGCCCGCGCGCTGACGTGCCCCACCCGCTGCAGCTGTGGCAGGCGCTGCAGTACCTCCGGGTAGCCGGGCAGCAGCACGCGCGAATCACACGCACCGCGCACCGCACGCGGCAGGGCCGCAGCTACGTCGCCCAGGCCACCGGCCTTGACGAAGTCCGCCATCTCGGTGGCAACGAACAACACCCGCTGCACCAGTTCCGGCAGCTCCAGCGGTTGCGAATGGCCGCGGCGGGTACCGATCGGCACGGGCGTGACCGGAGCGATCGCAACGGGTGAAGCGGACTGGGTGGCGCGGGCCATGGGGATGATCTCGGTTGCTTCAGGCAGACAGACGCCAGCGGCGCCCGGACGGGCGCTGGTGCTGGGAAGGAAGTCGACGCAGGACGTGGGGGACGCCAGCGAGAGGCTCAGGACGACAATAGCCCTCCATGCGATCAATCAACCGTGAAGCCATGGCGATTTCTTTGTGACAAGGCGTCATGAGCTCAGTACGCATGAGGTACGCCCGCCAGCCGCCCGTGCCTCTCCTGTAGAGCCGAGGCCACGCTCGGCTGCGGGCAGTCCCGTTGGAGCTCGAGCCGAAGTGGGCTCGGCTTTACAGAGATTCTCCCTGCGACACCCGGTCGCAGGCCTTCGCGCCACGCGCTTGACCAATGTCAAATCGCCCGCCGCCACGCGGGCGTATTCCTATGCAGGACCCGAACACACCGGCGCTGCCGGCCTCTACAAGGACCCCCGCGATGAACTACTCCCCCGACAACGACCAGCTCGTGAATGCGCTGCAGAACGTCATGGTGATCTCCACCACCGACCTGCAGGGCAACATCACCTACGCCAATGACCTGTTCTGCACGCTCACCGGCTTCGCCCGCGAAGAGCTGATCGGCCAGCCGCACAGCATCGTGCGCCATCCGGATGTGCCCAAGGCCGTCTACAAGGACATGTGGGACACCATCAAGGCCGGCAAGACCTGGACCGGGATCGTGCCCAACCTCGGCAAGGGCGGCGTGCTCTACGTGGTCGACACTACCGTGCAGCCGCTGTTCGACGCCGACGGCAACATCACCTCCTACATCAGCATCCGCCGCGTGGTGAACGACCTGATGCAGAACTACGACCTGGTCGAGTTCAGCAAGGAAAAGTTCGACGACTTCTACGAGGCCGCGTGAACGCTCTCCCGACCAGTACGCCCTTCAGCCGCCTGCTGGTGGGTTTCGCGTCCGAGTCGGGCAACGCCCGCGCCCTGGCCCAGCGTCTGGGCGCGGACCTGCAGCCGCATGCGCCGCAGGTGCTTCCGTTCAACGACATCGACGTGGCCAGTCTCGGCCAAGGCGACGTGCTGCTGGCGATTTCCAGCTCGTTCGGCGATGGCGAACCGCCGGCCAATGGCGAGCGGTTCTTCGAAACCCTGCGCCAGACCACGACGCTGAGCGGCCTGCGCTATGCCGTGTTTGGGCTCGGTGACACCGGCTACCCGAGCTTCTGCGGCTTCACCAAGGCGCTGGATGCCGCGCTGAGCGAGCGCCAGGCGCAGCCGCTGCTGCACCGGGTGGATGCCGACCTGGGCTACGAGCAGTTCTTCCAGCAATGGCAGCCGGTGCTAAGCCAGGTGCTGGGTGGCGACCTCAGCGCTGGCCAAGACCTGCACCTGCAGGTCACCGCCTATGGTGAAGACAACGCCTTTGCCGCGCGCATCCTCGAACGCCGCCGCTTGAACAGCAGCGACCCGGCCGCGTGGCACCTGCAGCTGGACATTGCCGGCAGTGGCATGGTCTATCGCGCGGGCGACACCCTGCACGTGGTGCCGGAGAACGACCCAACCCTGCTGCACGCATTGGCCCGCTGGTACGGCGATACCACGGCCGTGGCCGCCCTGCGCGACCGCGAGCTGCGCCTGCTGAGCAAGAGCGTGCTGCGCGAACTGGCCCGGCTCGGTGGCAGCGAAACGCTGAAGGGCCTGCTGAAGGTCAGCCAGAAGCGCGAGCTGGACGCCTACCTGCACGGCCTGGACCTGCTGGACGTGCTGCAGGACCACGCCACCCCGGACAGTATGCCGCTGCCCCGGCTGCGTGAACTGCTGTCAGCGCGGCTGCCGCGTGCCTATTCAATCGCCTCGCACCCGCGCGACGACCAGCTGAGCCTGTGCGTGCGCGAAGTGCATTACACCCTGCGCGGCCGCGAGCGCTTCGGCACCGCTACCGGCAGCCTGCTGCACGGTGGCGACCACGCCCGTGTGTACTGCCGTTCCAACCCTGGCTTCCACCTGCCCGATACCGGCCAGGCACCGCTGCTGCTGGTCGGCACCGGCACCGGCATCGCGCCCTTGATGGGCCTGATGCAGGAACTGCAGGCCAACGGCTGCGAACGCGAGGTGCACCTGGTGTTTGGCGAGAAGCACAGCAAGCACGACTACCTGTACCGCGGCCAGCTGCAGGACTGGCATACCCGGGGCGTGCTGGCCGGCCTGCATACCGCGTTCTCGCGCGATGGCACCGAAAAGGTCTATGTGCAGCATGTACTGCGGCAGCGCGCCAGCGAAGTGCGCGATGTGCTGGGCCGCGGCGGGCATCTATACCTGTGCGGCAACAAGCGCCACCTGGAAGGCGCGGTGCGCGAGGCCATCGATGACATCGCTGGCGAAGGGCGCTGGGACGCGCTGCGCGGTGAAGGCCGCACGCACTGTGAGCTGTACTGATCCATGGCCACCGGACCGCACGGACCTTGAACCGGTAGAGCCGGCCGCTGGCCGGCTGCTCCGGATGCCACGGTTGCCGGCCAGCGGCCGGCACTACCATCAGATGTGACCAACCATCGCCGGTGCGTCCATCACGGGTCAATTGCCTACAATGCGGCCGTCCACCACGCGCGCGACCTGCTGGCCGAACATGGCCACATCCTGCGGGTCATGGCTGATCAACAGCAACGGGATGCCGGTCCGGTCCAGCACCGTTTCCAGCTCCTGACGCAGGTGCTGGCGCAGGTCATGGTCCAGTGCGGAGAACGGCTCATCCAGCAGCAGCGCCTGCGGCTGCGTCACCAGGGCGCGCGCCAATGCAGTGCGCTGGCGCTGGCCACCGGAGACCTGCGAGGGCAGCAGATCGCCCACCGTGTCGATGCGGAAGGCGTGCAACCACTGCTCCACCGCATCGAAACGCTGGCCGAGCCCCGGATTCAACCAGCCCTTCTGCAGCCCGAACGCCACGTTCTGGCGCACGCTCAGGTGTGGGAACAGCGCGTAGTCCTGGAACACATAGCCCAGCCGGCGGCGCTGCGGCGGCAGATCCACGCCGGTGGCCGCATCGAACAGGGTCTGCCCCTGCACGCGCACATGACCATGGCCCGGCCGCAGCAGCCCGGCCACCGCCTTCAAGGTCAGGCTCTTGCCGGCGCCCGAGGGCCCGAACAACACCACTTGGCGCTGCGTGCACTGCAGCGATACGTCCAACACGAAATCCTGGCCGGCCGCCTGCAGGCGACGTTGCACCTGCAGGTCAAGCCACATCGCGCAGCTCCCGGCGACGCCCGCCCACCAGCCGCGCGGCCAGCAACAGGATCACGATGCAGACCACCGAGGTCAGGATCACCAGCGCATTGGCCTTGCCGTCCTGGCCGGCCTGCACCGCCTCGTAGATGGCGATCGACAGCGTCTGCGTGCGGCCCGGAATGCTGCCCGCCACCATCAGCGTGGCGCCGAACTCGCCCATCGCGCGCGCAAACGCCAGCAGCAGGCCGGCGAGGATGCCGCGCCAGGCCAGTGGCAGCGTGATGCGGAAGAAAACCGCCGCTTCGGATACACCCAGGGTGCGTGCGGCCTGCTCCAGCTGACCGTCCACTTCCTCGAACGCCGCGCGTGCCGGCTTGAACACCAGCGGCAGCGAGGCCACCGTCGCAGCAATCACGGCCGCCTGCCAGGTGAACACCAGGTTGATGCCGAACCACGATTGCAGCCACGCACCGATCGGACCATTGCGACCGATCAGCACCAGCAGGTAATACCCCAGCACCGTCGGCGGCAGCACCATCGGCAGGGTCAGCAGCGAATCCAGCAGCTCACGGCCGGGAAATCGCCGCCGCGCCAGCAATGCGCCCAGTGCCACGCCCAGCACCAGATTGATCGCGGTCGCCCAGCCGGCCACCTTCAGCGACAACCACAGCGCGCTCCAGTCTAGATCCATGCGTCAGGGCTTGCCGAATCCGTGTTTGGCCAGAATCGCCTGGCCCTGCGGCGAACGCACGAAGGCAGCGAAGCGCCGTGCCTCTGCCGGCTGCGTACTGCCCCTGGTCACCGCCAGCGGATACGCGATGCGCCCGGGCACCGGCACCGCGAAGGCACGGCGCACCCGGTCGGGCATTGCCTGTGCATCGGTGGCATAGACGAAGCCGGCATCCACTTCACCGCGCGCCACGTAATCCAGCGACTGGCGCACGTTCTGCGTCGTGATGATCCTGCCCTGCACCGACGGCCACAGGCCCGCCGCTTCCAGCGCACCCTTGGCATAGCGGCCGACCGGCACGCTGTCCGGGTTGCCCAGTGCGATGCGCTGCACACCGGCACCGGCCAGGTCCTTCAAGGTACGCGGCGCCGCCTTGGCCTGCGGCGGCACCACCACCCACAGCGCGTTCACTGCAAACACCTCGCGGGTGCCGGCCGCCAGCAGATCCTGCTGCTGGGCCTGGTCCATCGTGGTTTCGTCGGCCGAGGCGAACACATCCACCGGCGCACCGCGGCTGATCTGTTGCAGCAACACGCCGGACGCGGCGAAGTTGAAATCAATCTTGGTGCCCGGGTGTGCCTTCTCATAGGCATTGCCCAGTTCGCGGAAGCTCTCGGTCAGGCTCGATGCCGCCGAAACGGTCAGCGTGGCCGCCCAGGCCGGCACCGTGGCCAGCAGGCCCAGCAACAACAGTCCAGCTCGCTTCATCGTCGGCTCCCGGCCAGGTTCAGTTCGGATCGGATTCGTCGGCCACCGCCAGCGCGGCCAGGCGCTCGGGCTGCAGCAGCAGGATCTCACGCTGCTTCACCGCGATGATCCCATCATCGCTCAGGCGGCGCAGCACGCGGCTGGCGGTTTCCGGCGCCATCCGCAGGTAGTTGGCGATCTCGGTACGCGCCATCGTCAGGTTGAAGCGCGTGGCAGAAAAACCGCGCCGCGCGTAGCGCTCGGACATGTCCAGCAGGAATGCGGCCATGCGCTCTTCGGTACGGTGGTTGGCGGCCAGCGTGGCGACCTTGCCGATCTCCGCACTGAGCAGGCTGAACAGCTTGGCCTGCAGCCCGGGCATGCGCGTGGCCAGCGAGCTCAGCTTTGGGAACGAGATGCGGCACAGATGCACCGTATCCAGCGCCACCGCATTGCAGGGGAAGCGCGAACCGTGGATCGCATTCAGGCCGATCACTTCGCCCGGCAGGCTGAAGCCCAGCACCTGCTCGTTGCCCTGGCTGTCGTCGACGAAGGTCTTGACCATGCCGGCGCGCACCGCAGCAATCGAATCAAACGACTCGCCAGCGCGGAAGATGTAGTCACCCGCATGGAACGGACCGACGTGGTCGACCAGCACGTGCAGATCGCCCAATGCGGTCTTGTCGTAGCCCTGCGACATGCAGGCGTCGGAAAACGCGCAGGTGCTGCAGAAGTGCAGCGCGTCGCCGTCATCGGCGGCGGCGGGGTTCGGGGTGGCCTGTCCAAGGCGGCCGTGCGAAGGCGGATTCGAAGACATCTGGGCAAGACTCAAGCGATGGCGGCCGCCGGCCGGAAGCATGCGGCCATCATACGCCACAGCAGGCGCCCTTCTTCGGCCAGCCGCAGCACGCGCGCATCCCAGTGCGCCCAGCCGCGCGCCAGCAACGGTGCCAATGCTGGCAGCTGCCCGGCGAAGCATTCTTCGAACGGTTCATCGTTGCGCCATTCGAAGGCAACCGCATCGAGCGCGTGATCGCAGGCGATACTCTGCGCCACCTCGGCCGCCAGTCGCTCGTCTTCGGACAGGATCAATCCGGCAGACACACCCATATGCCCGGCCTGCAGCCGCGCACGCCATTCGCCCAGTTCGTCCTCCAGGCGGTAGAACACCTCGCCGATCTGGCTGCAGGCGGACAGGCCAAGCCCGATGAAATCGCTGCGGTCGCGGCGTGGCACGCCGGCCAGGTCACAATGACGCTGGCCATCGCCCGGGCCATGCGGGATCGGCAGGTCGCCGCGCTGGTAGTGGTCACCACCGATCGGTTCGTAGCCGGCTGCGCGCAGCAGGCGCCAACTCTGCAGCCATCGTGCCGCCGAGGGATGCTCTGGCAGCGCGCAAGGCGCCGGCAGCAGGATGCGCTCGGGCGCTTCGGCCAGCACCTCATGCAGTCGTTCGATGAAGCCGGTATCCGCGCTGCCGGGCACCCGCAACTGGTAGTAGCGCGCGGTAAAGCCCACCTGTCGCGCATGCGCCAGCAGCGTCGGCCCGGGTGCATCGGCGCGATCGATCACGTTCAGGCGGGTGCAGCCCACCGCACGCAGTTGTGCCGGCGCCAGCGCGCTGCCCGCGTCCAGCCGCACCTCCACCTGTGGCCGCGCCACGGTGCGCAAGTACTGCGGCACGGCATCCAGCAGCTGGCCCAGCTGTGGTGGCGGCAGCGTCTCGGCCAGCCCCAACTGCAGCACCATTGCCACCACCTCGCGATCTTCAGCCAGCGCGCCGGCCTGCAGGCGCAGCGCCAGCAGCAGGGTGTCCAGATACGCCTGCGGTGGCACGTCGCGCCCGC
The DNA here is from genome assembly GCF_054083135.1 of Stenotrophomonas maltophilia group sp. LNF247. Classification (NCBI taxonomy): domain Bacteria; kingdom Pseudomonadati; phylum Pseudomonadota; class Gammaproteobacteria; order Lysobacterales; family Lysobacteraceae; genus Stenotrophomonas; species Stenotrophomonas maltophilia group sp. LNF247. The sequence continues at coordinate 53,078 of NZ_JBSRQL010000001.1, read as the reverse complement.
CACGACCCGCCTGGAAGCCGAGCGTCAAACCACGCGGGATCAGGTGCTCGTTGCTGGCGCGCACGGCGGCGCGCCACCCGCTTTCGCCAAAGCCGGTACTGAACTGGTCAGCCGGCGGAAACAGCACGTGCCGTGGCTGCCGCAGCAATGCCGCCTGCAGCGCAGTGTCCCCGCTCTCGTCAACGTGGAAGCTCATGGCAGACATCTTCGGGCGTTCCTCTTCGCGTGGCCCTGATTGAAATCAAGCGTGGCGCATCTGATGGTTCCTGCCGGCCAGCGGCCGGTACTACCCTTTCACCCACCACTCGGTCGTGCCGGCCGCTGGTCGGCATCACCCCTTCACCCGCCGCGTATCGTCCTGGTAGTGCCGGCCGCTGGCCGGCAGCACCCTTCACCCGCCGCGCACCCGCTCGGCGGCGGCCGCGTCGATGGCTTCGGGCAGGTCGGTTTCGCGGTCGATCTGCGGGAAGTGGCGACGTTCCATGCGGCGGATCGCGAAATGCATCCACGCCAGTGCAGCCGCCACCAGCACGAACAGCAGCATGAAGCAGCTGCTCCAGATGCCCACCGCATCGTTCAACGCGCCAAACACGATCGGCAGGACGAAGCCACCCAGGCCGCCGATCATGCCGACCACGCCGCCCACCGCGCCCACATGCCTGGGGTAATACACCGGAATGTGCTTGTAGACCGCGGCCTTGCCCAGCGACATGAAGAAGCCCAGCACGAACACCAGCACGGTGAACATCACCACGCCGATGGCCAGATGGAAATGGAGCGGGCCGTGGATACCCTTCACCACATACTCGGTATCCGGGTAGGCCAGCAGGAAGGTGCAGATGGCCGACACGCCGAAGGTCCAGTACATCACCCGGCGCGCGCCCATCCGGTCCGACATCCAGCCACCGACCACGCGGAACAGGCTGGCCGGGATCGAATAGCACGCCGCCAGCATGCCGGCGTGGCCCACGTCCATGCCATAGGCGCCAACCAGGTAGTGCGGCAGCCACAACGCCAGCGCCACGAAGCCGCCGAAGACGAAGAAGTAGTACAGCGAGAACCGCCATACCTGCAGGTTCTTCAGTGGTGCCATCTGCTCGGCGAACGGCACCGGCTTCACGCCTTCGCGGCGGCGCTGTTCCAGAGACGGGTCTTCCTTGCTGAAGAAGAAGAACAGCACCGCAGTGACCGCCAGCGCGACGGCCCAGACCTTGGCAACCATGGTCCAACCGGCCGCCACCATCACCAGCGGCGCCAGCAGCTTGGTCACCGCCGAACCGATGTTGCCCGCACCGAAGATGCCCAGCGCAGTGCCCTGCTTGCTGGCCGGGAACCACTTCGAGACGTAGGCCACGCCCACCGAGAAGTTGCCGCCGGCGATACCCACGCACAGCGCGGCAACCAGGAACTGGCTGTAGGTCTGTGCGTAGGTCAGCATCCAAGTAGCGACTGCACCACACAGCATCACCAGCACCATCACCTTGCGGCCACCGAACTGGTCGGACCAGATACCGAGGAAGACGCGGCTGACCGAGCCGGTCAGCACCGGCGTGGCGATCAACAGGCCGAACTGGGTGTCATTCAAGCCGAGCTGTTGACTGATCTGGATACCAATGATCGAGAAGATCATCCACACCGCAAAGCACACGGTGAAGGCGAACGTGCTCAGCCACAGCGCACGTTGCTGCTGCCCGGCACTGGCGGGGGCAAGGGCCTGGTTCATGAATTCTCCTCGTTCAAAGGGGTTCAGCCGATATCCGCTTCGGCTTCGATCTCATCCAGCCCGCGCACTGGGTAGCGTTCCTGCAACTGCAGCAGGTAGGCCTGCACCTCGCGCTGCCGCACCTGCAACTCCAGGTAGTCACGCAGCTGCGGCAGCACGGCCTCGAACGGCTGCGGCTGGCCTTCCTCGCGGGCATCGACGCAGACCACGTGGTAGCCCCAGCGCGATTCCACCGGGAAACCGGCCAGGCCTTCGCGCAGGCGGAACACCTGTCGGTCGAACTCCGGCGTGGTCTGCCCACGTTGCAGCCAGCCCAGGTCACCGCCTTCGCTGCTGGACGGGCAGCGTGAATGACGCAGGGCGAAATCGGCGAACAGGTGCGGCGACTCCTTCAGCAGTCCGACCAGCCGCTCGCCCTCGGTGCGTGCAGCGAAGCGCCCGGCCACGTCGTCGGCCGGTGCGGCCAGCAGGATATGGCGCAGGCGCACACGGTCGGGGGAGCGGAAGCGCTCCGGGTTCTGCTCGAAGTAGCGCCGGCAGTCTTCATCGGTCGGCACGCGGTCTTCGATCGCGTCTTCCAGCAGCTGCTGGATCAGCACTTCCTCGTCACTTACCCGGTTACCCTCCGGCGCCTGCAGGCCCAGCCGCTGCGCTTCCAGGCGCAGCAGTTCGCGCACCACCAGTGCACGTGCCGCTTCGGCACGTGACTGTTCCGGGCGCATCGCCCGGTGGTGCTGCATCTCGCGGGCGATGTCGGCCTCGCTGATCGCGGTCTCGTCCACGAACAGCCGGCACGGTGCCGGCTGCCCGAGCGAACGCGGCCCCTGCGCCGCCGCGTCATGGTGGTGCGAATGCGCCTCGGCGGGAACCGGTGCCGCGGAGTCGATCACGGTAATCGGCAGGAATTTCGGCAGGCTGCGCATGGTTTACTCCCGCGGCCCATAGCGCAGCGTGGCCTGACGGCGGCGCACCACCTGGTAGGGCCGCCACAGGTAACTGATCGGAATGCTCCATACGTGCACCAGGCGGGTGAACGGCGCGATCAGGAACAGGGTCAGGCCCAGGAAGATATGCATCTTGTAGACCCAGCTGACGCCCTCGATGTAATCAGCGGCACCGGCACGGAAGGTCACGATGTGCTGCGCCCACTCGGCCAGCTGCACCATCACCCCGCCGTCCAGGTGACCGGACGAGACGCGGATGCTGTACAGGCCCAGGCACAGCTGCGCGAACAGCAGCACCAGCACCAGGGTGTCACCGAAGCTGCCGGTAGCCCGAACACGCGCATTGAACAGGCGGCGTACCAGCAGGATGCTGATGCCGATGAAGCACAGTGCGCCGAACACACCACCGACCACCATCGCCAGCATCTGCTTCTGCGAGGAGGTGATGAAGTGCTCGTACACCGCGTGCGGCGTCAGCAGCCCGACCAGGTGGCCGCCGAGGATGGCCAGGATGCCGATGTGGAAGCAGTTGCTGCCGAGCCGCATGCCCTTGTCCGACAGCATCTGACTGGAGCCGGTGCGCCAGGTGTACATGGCCTTGTCATAGCGGGCCCAGCTGCCGATCAGCAGCACTGCCACGGCGATGTACGGGTAGTACTGGAAGGCGAATTGATGCAGGGAGTAACTCATGGCTGGACCTCACGATGCGAAGGACGGGCCGGCGAACGCACGGGCGGCTTGCAGTCTTCGGCAGGGGCTTCGGCGCCGAAGCGCACCGCCTCCTCCTCCCACAAGCGGTCCATGGCCTCGGCGGTATCGTCGCGGACTTCCTCGCTGGCACGCTGGCGCAGCGCCTGCAGATCGGCCTTGCCGTCACCGGCTTCGACCAGGATCTCGAACAGCACCCGGTGCGGCAGCTCACGCTCGGCGGCACGCGCGGCCAGCATCCCGGCGATATGGCCGATGTGGTGCAGCCACTCGCGGGCCTCGCTACCGGGGCGGTGGGCCAGGAACTCCAGCAGCAACGGCAGGTAATCCGGCAGCTCGCGGGCATCCAGTTCGAAGCCGTTGCGGCGGTAGGTTTCGACCAGATCGACCATGGCCTGGCCGCGGTCGCGCGACTCGCCATGGATGTGTTCGAAAAGCAACAGGCTCATCGAACGGCCGCGGTCGAAACTGGCCAGCCACGCCGCCTGTGCATCCAGCGCATCGGTGGCCAGCAGCTGCTGCACGAAGCTGCGCAGCTGCTGGCGGCGGGCGGGGTTCAGCGCCGGGTCGTCACAGGCGGCGAGCAGCTCCTCGCCGTGCTCCCACAGTTCCTCGCGGGGGTAGTCCAGCAACACCCCGACCAGCTTGAGCACGCTCATCACACCACCTCCTTGCGGCGCTGGTTCGGGCCCTTGTCCACCACGAAGGTGGTGGTCTTGCGCTGCCCGAACAGGTCCGCCGGGCTGTCACCATTGCAGCCGTTTCCGAAGGTGAAGCCGCAGCCGCCGCGCTCACCGAAGGCGTCGTTGGCGTACTCGCGGTGGCCGGTCGGAATCACGAAACGGTCCTCGTAGTTGGCAATGGCCAGATAGCGGTACATCTCTTCCACCTGGGCGATGCTCAGCCCGGTCTGTTCCAGCACGGCGGTGTCTTCCACGCCGTCCACGTTCTTGGCCCGGCGCCAGGCACGCATCGCCATCAGCCGCTCCAGCGCGCGTACCACCGGCGCCTCGTCACCGGCCGTCAGCAGGTTGGCCAAATAGCGCATCGGGATGCGCAGCGACGCCACGTCCGGCAGCTCGCCGCTCATGCCCACGCGGCCACGCTCGGCGGCGGACTGGATCGGCGACAGCGGCGGCACATACCAGACCATCGGCAGCGTGCGGTATTCCGGGTGCAGCGGCAGCGCCAGCTTCCAGTCGATCGCCAGCTTGTACACCGGCGACTGCTTGGCCGCATCCAGCCAGCTGTCCGGGATGCCTTCCTTGCGCGCGGCGGCGATCACTGCCGGATCGTTCGGGTCCAGGAAGATGTCCAGGTGGGCCTGGTACAGGTCCTTCTCGGCGGCTACCGAAGCGGCCTCGGCGATGCGGTCGGCGTCGTACAGCATCACGCCCAGGTAGCGGATGCGGCCCACGCAGGTTTCCGAGCACACGGTTGGCTCACCCATCTCGATGCGCGGGTAGCAGAAGATGCACTTCTCCGACTTGCCGCTCTTCCAGTTGTAGTAGATCTTCTTGTACGGGCACGCCGACACGCACATGCGCCAGCCGCGGCACTTGTCCTGGTCGATCAGCACGATGCCGTCTTCCTCGCGCTTGTAGATCGCGCCCGAGGGGCACGCCGAGACGCACGCCGGGTTCAGGCAGTGCTCGCAGAGGCGCGGCAGGTACATCATGAAGGTCTTTTCGAAGGCGCCGTAGATCTCCTTCTGCACCTGGTCGAAGTTGTAGTCGCGTGAGCGCTTGCTGAACTCCGAACCGAGGATCTCCTCCCAGTTCGGGCCCCACTCGATCTTCTGCATGCGCTCGCCACTGATCAGCGAACGCGGGCGTGCGGTGGGCTGGTGCTGGCTGTCCTTGGCGGTGTGCAGGTTCTGGTAGTCGAAATCGAACGGCTCGTAGTAGTCGTCGATCTGCGGCAGGTCCGGGTTGGCGAAGATCTTGGCCAGCATGCGCCAGCGGCCACCTGCGCGTGGCACCAGCTTGCCGGCGCGGCTGCGCACCCAGCCGCCGTTCCACTTGTCCTGGTTCTCCCATTCCTTCGGGTAGCCGATGCCCGGCTTGGTTTCCACGTTGTTGAACCAGGCGTACTCGACGCCCTCGCGCGAGGTCCAGACGTTCTTGCAGGTGATCGAGCAGGTATGGCAGCCGATGCACTTGTCCAGGTTCAGCACCATCGCGATCTGTGCACGGACCTTCATCACACCACCTCCTTTACAGCTGCAGGTACTGCCTCATCGTCCAGCCAATCGATCTTGTCCATCTTTCGCACGATCACGAACTCGTCGCGGTTGGTTCCGCAGGTGCCGTAGTAGTTGAAGCCATAGGCCAGCTGCGCGTAGCCGCCGATCATGTGGGTCGGCTTGAGCACGATGCGGGTCACCGAGTTGTGGATGCCGCCGCGGGTGCCGGAAATCTCCGAGCCCGGGACGTTGATGATGCGCTCCTGCGCGTGGTACATCATCGCCATGCCCGGCATCACGCGCTGGCTGACCACCGCACGCGCGGCGATCGCACCGTTGACGTTGAACAGCTCGATCCAGTCGTTGTCGACGATGCCGGCACTGCGCGCGTCGTCCTCGCTGATCCACACGATCGGACCACCGCGCGACAGCGTCTGCATGATCAGGTTGTCGCTGTAGGTGCTGTGGATGCCCCACTTCTGGTGCGGGGTGATCCAGTTCAGCACGATCTCCTTGTTGCCGTTCGGGCGCTGGTTCAGCAGCGGCTCCACCGTGCGCGTGTTGACGGGCGGGCGATAGCTCATGAAGGCCTCGCCGAAGTCGATCATCCATTCGTGGTCCTGGTAGAACTGCTGGCGACCGGTCACCGTGCGCCACGGAATCAGCTCGTGCACGTTGGTATAGCCGGCGTTGTAGCTGACGTTGTCGTCTTCCAGTCCCGACCAGATCGGCGAAGAGATGATCTTGCGCGGCTGCGCCTGGATGTCACGGAAGCGGATCGCCTCGTGCTCCTTGCCCACCGCCAGATGCGTATGCTCGCGACCGGTGAAGGCGCCCAGCGATTCCCAGGCCTTCACCGCCACATGGCCGTTGGTTTCCGGCGCCAGGTGCAGGATTACTTCGGCCGCGTCGATCGCGGTCGAGATGGCCGGGCGCCCCTGGCTTATGCCTTCTTCGTGCACGGTGTGGTTCAACTTGCCGAGGAACTCGACCTCGTGCTTCGTGTCCCAGCTCATGCCCTTGCCGCCGTTGCCCTGCGTGTCCAGCAGTGGGCCGAGCGAGGTGAACTTGCGGTACAGGTTCGGGTAGTCACGCTCCACCACCGTCATCGACGGCATGGTCTGGCCCGGAATGGCCTCGCACTCGCCCTTCTTCCAGTCGGCTACGCCGAACGGCATGCCCAGCTCGTTGGGGGTGTCGTGCAGGGTCGGCATCAGCACCAGGTCCTTCTCCACGCCCAGCACGCCCGGCGCCATCTCGCTCACGGTGCGGGCCACCTCCTTGAAGATGTCCCAGTCGCTGCGCGATTCCCACGCAGGGTCCACCGCCTTGGACAGCGGGTGGATGAACGGGTGCATGTCCGAGGTGTTGAGGTCGTCCTTCTCGTACCAGGTTGCCGTCGGCAGCACGATGTCCGAGTACAGCGCGGTGGTGCACATGCGGAAGTCGAGCGTGACCAGCAGGTCCAGCTTGCCTTCCGGCGCGTCGTCGCGCCACTTCACCTCCTGCGGCTTCACTGCGCCCATTTCGCCCAGGTCCTTGCCCTGCAGCCCGTGGCGCGTACCCAGCAGGTGCCGCAGCATGTACTCGTGGCCCTTGCCCGAGGAACCGAGCAGGTTCGAGCGCCAGATGAACATCATGCGCGGGTGGTTCTGGCTGGCGTCCGGGTCGGCGAAGGCGAAGTCCAGCGAGCCATCCTTGAACTTGCCCAGCGCGTAGTCCGCCGGGGCCACGCCGGCCGCTTCGGCCTCGCGTACCAGCTGCAGCGGGTTGCGGTCCAGCTGCGGGGTGCTCGGCAGCCAGCCCATGCGCACCGCGCGCAGGTTCAGGTCGGCCAGGCTGCCGCTGTACTTGCGGGCATCGGCCAGCGGCGACAGCAGCTCGTCCACCCGCAGCTTCTCGTAACGCCACTGCCCGGTGTTGAAATAGAAGAACGAGGTGCCGTTCATGTGGCGCGGCGGCTTGCTCCAGTCCAGGCCGAACGCGAGCGGCTGCCAGCCGGTCTGCGGGCGCAGCTTCTCCTGGCCCACGTAATGCGCCCAGCCGCCGCCGGTCTGGCCCACGCAACCACACATGATCAGCATGTTGATCAGGCCGCGGTAGTTCATGTCGTTGTGGAACCAGTGGTTCATGCCCGCGCCGACGATGATCATCGAGCGGCCGTGGGTCTTGTCGGCGGTACGCGCGAACTCGCGGGCGATCTCGATCACCTCGGCGCGCGACACGCCGGTGATGCGCTCCTGCCACGCCGGCGTGCCCGGCACCCTGTCATCGAAGCTCGATGCCACGTTGCCGCCGCCAAAGCCACGGTCCACGCCGTACTGGGCCAGCAGCAGATCGTAGACCGTGGCCACCAGCGTCTCGCCGCCGTCGACCGTGGCCAGGCGGCGCACCGGAATGTTGCGGTCCAGTACGTCTTCGGCCGGTGCGGCGGTCCAGCCGTCGCTTTCAATGCCACCGAAGTACGGGAAGCTCACCGCCTCGATGCCGTCGTTGGCGTCGGACAAGCTCAGGCGCAGGCGCGTGTCGGCGCCATTGCTGGCCTTCTCTTCGATGTTCCAGCGGCCCTTTTCACCCCAGCGGAAACCGATCGAGCCATTGGGCACCACGATCTGGCCGCTGTTCTCGTCGTAGGCCAGGGTCTTCCAGTCCGGGTTGTTGGCTTCACCCAGCCCGCCCAGCTCACTGGCGCGCAGGAAGCGGCCCGCCACCAGGCGGCCATCGTCGCGGCGCTCCAGGCGCACCAGCATCGGCATGTCCGAGTACTGGCGGCAGTAGTCCTGGAAATACTGCGAGGGCGAATCGACATGGAACTCACGCAGGATCACATGGCCGAACGCAAACGCCAGCGCAGCGTCGGTGCCCTGCTTGGGGTGCAGCCAGTGGTCGGTCAGCTTGGCCAGCTCGGAATAGTCCGGGCAGATCGCCACCGTCTTGGTGCCGTTGTAGCGCGCTTCGGTGAAGAAGTGCGCATCGGGCGTACGCGTCTGCGGCACGTTCGAGCCCCAGGCGATGATGTAGCGGCTGTTGTACCAGTCGGCCGATTCGGGCACGTCGGTCTGCTCGCCCCAGATCTGCGGCGAGGCCGGCGGCAGATCGCAGTACCAGTCGTAGAACGACAGGCAGGCGCCGCCCAGCAGCGACAGGTAACGCGCGCCGGCGGCGTAGGACACCATCGACATCGCCGGAATCGGCGAGAAGCCGACCACGCGGTCCGGGCCGTACTGCTTCACCGTGTACAGATTGGAAGCGGCGATGATCTCGTTGGCCTCTTCCCACTGCAGGCGCACGAAGCCGCCCATGCCGCGGCGGGTCTTGTACGAACGCGCCTTCTCCTTGTCTTCAACAATGCTGGCCCAGGCATCGACCGGGGCCTTGCTCCTGCGCGCTTCGCGCCACAGGCGCAGCAGCGTGCCGCGGATCAGCGGGTACTTCAGCCGGTTGGCGCTGTACAGGTACCAGGAGTAGCTGGCGCCACGCGGGCAGCCACGCGGTTCATGGTTGGGCAGGTCCGGACGCGTGCGCGGGTAATCGGTCTGCTGGGTTTCCCAGGTGACCAGGCCGTTCTTGACGTAGATCTTCCAGCTGCAGGAGCCGGTGCAGTTCACCCCATGGGTGGACCGCACGATCTTGTCGTACTGCCAGCGGGCGCGGTAACTGTTTTCCCAGTCGCGGCCCTCGCTCTTGGCAAATCCATGGCCATCGGCAAAGGTCTGGGGGTCACGCTTGAAGAACTGCAAGCGATCGAGGAAATAACTCATCGGGGATCTCCCTTTGCGGACATCGGCATCGTGGCTGTGTGTGTCATCTGGCTGCGGTGCGTTTTCATGTCGTCAGCAGGGTGTCTCGGCACCGCGCCGGTAGTACCACCACCAGGTCACCGCCAGGCAGGTGACATAGAAAACAACGAATCCGTACAGCGCCATGTCGGGGCTGCCGGTCAACGTAATGGACGAGCCGTAGCTCTTGGGAATGAAGAAGCCGCCGTAGGCGCCGATCGCACCGGAAAAGCCGACCACCGCAGCCGACTCGATGCTGGCCTGGTGCGCGGCGGTAGCCTTGCCCTCGGCGTTGTCGTTGGCCGACCAGCGCTCATGCAGCGTGCGGAAGATCACCGGGATCATGCGGAAGGTCGTGCCGTTGCCGATGCCACTGAGCACGAACAGCGCCATGAAGCTGAGCAGGAAGCCATGGAAGTTGCCGCCCTGGCCATCGCTGGGCAGGAAGTGCAACACACCGAACACCGCGGCGATCATCAGCGCGAATACCCAGAAGGTCAGGCGTGCGCCACCCCAGCGGTCGGCCATGCTGCCACCCACCGAGCGCATCAGTGCGCCCAGCAGCGGGCCGATGAAGGCGTAGGCCAGCGGGTCCACGTCCGGGAACTGGCTCTTCACCAGCATCGGGAAGCCGGCCGAGAAACCGATGTAGGAACCGAAGGTACCGATGTACAACCAGCACATCAGCCAGTTGTGCTTGCGGCGGAAGATCACCGCCTGCTCGGAGAACGACGAGCGGGCGCTGGTCAGGTCGTTCATGCCGAACCAGGCCGCGATGGCGCACAGCGCGATGGCCGGCACCCAGATGAAGCCGGCGTTCTGCAGGAACAGTGATGCCCCACCCTCCACCGTGGGCTGCGGTGCACCACCCAGCGCACCGAACACGCCTACGGTGATGACTAGCGGGATCACCGCCTGCGCCACCGACACGCCCACATTGCCCAGGCCAGCGTTCAGGCCCAGCGCCAGGCCCTGCTTCTGCTTGGGATAGAAGAAGGAGATGTTGGACATCGACGATGAGAAGTTCGCGCCACCGAAGCCGCACAGGATCGCGATGGCCACGAACACCCAGTACGGCGTGGCCGGGTCCTGCACCGCAAAGCCGAGCCAGAGCGTCGGCGCCAGCAGCGAGGCGGTCGACAGCGCGGTCCAGCGGCGGCCGCCGAAGATCGGGATCACGAACGAATAGAAGATGCGCAGGGTCGCGCCGGACAGGCTGGGCAGCGCCACCAGCCAGAACAGCTGGTCGGTGCTGAAGTTGAAGCCGATCTTCGGCAGGCTGATCGACACCGCCGAGAACAGCACCCAGACCGAGAAGGCCAGCAGCAGCGAGGGGATCGAGATGACCAGGTTGCGGGTGGCAACCCGCTTGCCGGTGCGCTCCCAATAGCCGGGGTCCTCCGGCGTCCAGTCGCTGATGACGCGACCCGGACGGGCAGTGCTGCGGACAACAGGATCGCTACCGACGGTCATACATGGCTCCAAGGCTGTGGAATGACGTGGGTATTGCTTTCAAGTTGTGACCCGTCGTCGTGCAGCCATTAGGCCGTGCGGCAACTACGACGGGGTTGATCTGGATCAATCAGGGGCCGGTTTTCACCCTGCCCCTGACAAATGTCAAACCGATGAAGCGGTATTGCGGCGCGTGACTCCGCGCTGGCGCACGCTGTCGCGCACGTCCACATCGAACTGCAGCTGAAGCCGGCTGCCATCTTCCAGGGCAATGTCGAATGGCAGGCCATCCCGGCACGGCAGCCGCGCCGCCAAGGCCTCAACCGCCGGGCGCGGCAGCACCAGGCGGCAGAAGGTGCCACCATCGAGCAGCACCGGCCGCTCGCCGCCATGCAGCGACACCGCCATGCCCCAACCCTCGATACCGCCGAAGCGGGTCATGTTCTCGACCGATTCACCGGCCAGCAGGCGCGCCAGTTCGGCCTCGTCCAGGCGAAGCCGTACCGATTGGTCCTGCAACTGCACTTTCATGACGCAACATCCTCCCATTGTTCGGGGGTATTGCAGTTGACCAGCCCGGCCTCGTCAATCGGCGCCAGGGCCACGGAATTCACGCCAAGACGGCGCTGCAGGGCCTGCAGCGAGCGCGGGCCGTCCGGGTCATCCAGCATCGATCCAAGTACGTTGCGGCAAGCATCGTCTATATCCACCAGCATGGGCAGGGGGTGGCCCGCAAAGATCGTGCATGGACCGCGATGGCCGTCACGCAATTGCTGTAGCAATCGCGGCGGCAGCAGCGGTGTATCCACCGGCACCACCCAGGCCGGGCCATCGGGCATGCGCGTCGCCACGCTGTAGAGCCCGCCCAGCGGCCCGCAACGTGCCACGCGGTCCGGTATGCCGCCGAACGCCGGGTAATTTCCGCTGACCCAGACCTCGCGTGCGCCAGCCTGCATCAACAGGCCCCGCATGTGTTCCAGCAGCGTGCGCCCCTGCCACGGCAGCAGCGCCTTGTCGCGGCCCATCCGGGTGGACAGCCCACCGGCCAGCACGATGCCGGTGATGCTCATCGCAGTAGAGCCACGCCATGCGTGGCTGCGCCGGCATCAATGTTGATGATCGTGCGCATGGTCATGGGCATGTGCAGGTTCACTGTCCGCGTGGCAGAGGCTGCAGCCCTCGCTCCACGCGCTGTCGCCGTCTTCGTAATGTTCCTGCTTCCAGATCGGGCACTGGTGCTTGACCACCTCGATCAATTGCCGGCAGGCCCGGAATGCCTCGTCACGGTGCGGGCTGCCGGCGGCCACCACCACCGCCACATCACCAATGCCCAACCGGCCCTTGGCATGGGCCACATACAGCTTCAGCTTCGGGCCAAACGTCGCCTCGACCTCGGCGGCCAACCGCTTGAACTCGTTCAACACCAGCGGCTCGAACAGGTCGTAGGTGATCCCGGTCACCGGCCGGCCGATGTTTACATCGCGCACCTTGCCGATGAACACATCGATGCCACCGAAGCCCGGATCGGAGACCGCCGCGATGCCCTCGGCCGGATCGATCGCCGCCTGCGCGCGGTCCACCACCTTGGCAATGATCGTCTCGCTCATCGCTCAGCCCCCGCTCACCGGCGGCAGGATCGCCACCCGGCCATCGTCGGGCAGCGCCTCGTGGTCGCGCAGCACGCGTTGCTGATCGGCGAATGCCGAGTAATCCAGCAGGCCGGCACGGAAACCCGGCCAACGCAGTGGCAGCAGCTCGCGCAGCGCCTGGCGCAGATCGGCCACGGTGCCACCGGCCACCTCCACGGCAATCTCGCGGCTGGCATCCAGATCGGAGAACGCACCGAACAACTGCAGATTTACCTGTTTCATCATGACTCCTGGCTCACCAGCTGCACCGGTTCGTGGTGACCCCAGCCCTGCACCCGCACATAGGTGCCCGCGCTGGCCAGGTCTCCCTCGGACTCCAACACCACCCAGGCGTTGGCCTGCAGCATGGACATCAAACGGAATGATTCCTGCCCGGACAGCACGCGCGCACTCAGGCGACCCTGCGCGTCCACTTCCACCCGCGCCCGCGCGTGGAAGCGCAGGCCCGGCGGCGTGCGCACGTCGGCCTGCAGCGGCAACGTCAGCACCGGCTCTGGTGCCAGCCCCAGCAGGCGGCGCAGCACCGGCTCGACGAAGAAGCGCTGGCCCACGGCAGCGGAGACCGGGTTGCCCGGCAGGCCGAAATACAGCGCGCCATTGGGCAGCACCGCGAACAGCAACGGCTTGCCGGGGCGGATCGCCACCTTGTGGAACACGATGCGCGCACCCCGGCCGCGCAGCGCGTCGGGAACGAAATCGTAGCGGCCGGCCGACACCGCGCCGGTGCTGATCAACAGCTGCGCACCCGCGTCCAGCGCTTCATCCAGCACGGCATTGAAGGCGGCCACGTCGTCGCCCACCGTGCCCTGCCAGACCACCTCGGCACCGGCGGCCTGCAGGCGGCCAACCAGGTACGGCCGGTTGCTGTCACGAATCTGCCCGGACGCCAGCGTCTGCGCCGCCTCGGTCACCAGCTCCTTGCCGGTGGCGATCACCGCGGCCCTTGGCCTTGCCACCACCGCCACCTCGCCCACGCCGATCGCATGCAGCAGGGTGCGCGCGTTGATATCCAGCACCTGCCCGGCCCGCAGCACGCGCTCGCCGTCGCTTACATCCTCGCCGCGCAGGCGCACGTTCTGGCCCGGCTTCACCAATGCCTTCAGGGCAATGCGGGTCGGGCGGCCGTCCTCGCTGGCGAGGATCTCCACGTTCTCGACCGGTACCACCGTATCCAACCCGGCCGGCATGCGCGCACCGGTCATGACTTCCCAGGCACCCTCGCCGCCTTCGGCGCCAGCATCGCCGGCCGCCTGCCAGCCCTGCACCCCGAATTCGGTACCGGCCTCGAACGTCGCGCCGTCGGCGCGCAGCGCGAAGCCGTCCATCGCCGAATTGTCGAACGGCGGCAACGACTGCCCACTGATGATGTCACTGGCCAGAGTGCGGCCGCCGGCCTCATGCAGCGGCAGATGTTCAGCCGGCAGCGGCATGGCCGCGTCCAGCAGGTTCTGCAAGGCTTCGCTATAGGCAATCATCAGTGGCCACCACCCTCGACCATTGCCAGTGCGTGGCCCAGTACCGGCGCCAGGATGTCCAGGCACTGCGCCGCCGCCTTCGGGCTGCCCGGCAATGCAAACACCAGCATGTTGCCCAGCTGCACCACCTCGGCGCGGCTCAGCCAGGCCATCGGCGTGTGCTGTGCACTCAGTGCACGCACCATCTGCGCCAGGCCATGCACCGGCCGCGCGTTCAAGGAACGCAACGCCTCCGGGGTCAGGTCTCGCGGGCCCAGCCCGGTCCCGCCGGTACACAGGCACAGGCGCACGCCCTCGGCGGCCAAGGCCTGCAGGCGGCCCGCCAACGGCTCGATGCCATCGGGCAGTACCTCGGCGGCTACCACCTCGCCCCCCAGCTTCTTCAGCCCGGTCACCAGGGTTGGGCCAGAGATATCCTCATAGGTGCCTTCGCTGGCGCGATCGCTCAGCGTGATCACCGCGCAGGCCGCCCCCTGCAGCCCCTTCGGCGCACGCGGCTTGAACCTCTCACGCTCGGCCTCGTCCATGCCATCCGGGTGCAACCAGACACCGCGCTTGCCGCCTTCCTTGAACAGCAGGCGGATACCTTCGATGCGCAGCGCCGGTTCCACCGGCTTGCTCAGGTCGTACAGGGTCAGCAGCGCGGCGTTGACGCCGGCCAGCGCCTCCATCTCCACACCGGTGCGCGCCTCGCTGGCGCACTCGCACCACACGCGGATCGCCTGCCGCTCCGGCACCGCCGCGCAGAACACCTGCACCAGTTCCAGCGGCAGCGGATGGCATAGCGGCATCAGCATCGACGCCATCTTGGCGCCCTGCAGGCCGGCAATCTCGGCCATCACCAGCGCATCACCCTTGGGCAGGCGGCGCTCGACGATCAGCGGATACGCCACCGGACCGGCATGCAACTCGCCCACCGCCACCGCACGGCGGCGGGTGATGCGCTTGTCACGGACATCGGCCATATGGAAGGCCGCATTCAATTCCCCACTCATCGTGTTGCTCATCCTCCGATGGAGGCCAGGTGCGGGGTCAGCCCGGTCTGGCCCTGGTGCAGTCCATGCCCGGCCGCTTTCAGGCCAAGCTGGGTGGTGATGCGTGCCAGCAGCGCGTCATGGTCATCGTCGCGCTGCAGCAGCGGGCGTAGCGGCACGCCGAACTCGCCAAACAGGCACAGCCGCAGGTCGCCCCTGGCGGTCACCCGCAGGCGGTTGCAGCCCTTGCAGAAGTCACGCGAATACGGCGCGATGATGCCGATGCTGCCGCGATGGTCGGGGTGGCCGAACTCGCGCGCCGGGCCGGCATCGGCCGCGCGCGGGCGCTCGTGCCAGCCCGCGACCAGCAGCTGCTCGATCACCCGATCGGCGCGCAGGTGGTGGCGCTGGAAATAAGCTTCGTTGTCGCCGGTGCGCATCAGCTCGATGAAGCGCACGCTGAAGGGGCGGTCGCGCAGGTAGTCCATCCACTGCGGCAGCTCGTCGTCGTTCAGGCCACGCAGCAGCACCGCGTTGAGCTTGATCGCCGGCAGGCCCAACGCCTGCGCCAGGGCCAGGCCCTGCTGGATCTCCGGCAGGCGGTCATGGCCGGTGATGGTCTTGAAGCGTTCGCGCTGCAGGCTGTCCATGCTCACGTTCAGCGCAGTCAGGCCTGCCCGGTGCCAGCCCGGCAGGCGCCGCGGCAGCAGCGTGCCGTTGGTAGTGATGGCCACCTTGCGGATGCCCGGCACCGCCGCCACGGTGGCGATGATCTCGTCCAGGTCCTTGCGCAGGCTGGGCTCACCGCCGGTCAGGCGGATCTTGCTCATCCCCAGCGCCGCAAAGGCCCGCACCAGGCGGCCGATCTCCTCCACCTGCAGGAAGCGCGGGCGGCCATCGGCCTGGTAACCGTCGGGCAGGCAGTAGCTGCACCGGAAGTTGCAGGCTTCGGTCAGCGACAGGCGCAGGTACGGAAAGCTGCGTCCGAAACCGTCGGTGAGTTGGCTCATGGCTGGTCCACCTTGTTGCTCCACCGTCTTGCCTGTGCCCGGAACGGCCCGGATACCCTCGCCTGCTGGAACGATTGCCAGAGTACGCGGCCTTCAGTTCCATCGGCATGACTTAAATCAATCGCGTTCGGCCCCGCGCGGCAGGCGTTGTGGCAGCATGCGGCTTTCCGTGCAGCGGGCGTGTGACAACCCTCATGATGATGAACGATTTCCAGCAACTGCTGCACGCCGCCGGCGAGCAGGCTGAACCGCAACGCCTGCTGTTCGTATTCGTGCGCGCCGAGCTGCCCGAATCGCCCACCAGCGACCAGCGCGACCGTCATGACCGCCGCGAGGGCGGCACCCTGTCGCCGGTGCTGTGCGTGGACAAGCTGCCGGCCGAGGTGCCCAGCTTCCAGGCGCTGGCGGCCGAATCGACCACCACCGGCATCGACTGGGACCTGGTGTTCGTAGCGGCGCTGGATGGCCGTGGCGGTTTCGCGCCGAACAGCGACGAAGCCGCGCGCCCGTTGCGGCTGATGGTCAACGCCATCCATGACGGTCAGATCGGCCGCTTCGCCGCCTTCGACCGTGGCGGCGAGCCCGTTCAGTTCTATTGAGCCACCAGCTGCAGGGTCAGGAAGAAGATCACCAGCACGGTGTTCAGCCCCCAGGCCACGGTCAGCCCGCGCGCCGCCACGCCCAGGTTGGGGTTGTGCGCGGTGGGCGCCGCCCGCCAGACCGCCGGGATGATCCAGCCGGTATAGAGCAGCAGCACGGCAAATACCCCCAGCAGCAGCGTGGTGCGCTGGTTGGCCAGCGCCCAGAGGGCCACCGCCCACAGAATGTTGCTGGGAATGACGCCCTGCAGCCAGAACACACTCCACAGGCGGGAACGGCCTTGGGTGTCGGGGGTGGGGTGCAGCGAAGCGGTGGCGGTCATAAGTCTCCTTCTGTTTAGGAAACGTGCTGAGCAAGCCTGCGCTTGGTGGCTGGGAACGTCAACCCGAGTCGCACGTCACGCTTTGGCACCCGTAGACGCGGGCCGAGCTCGACACAGGTCGCTCCCCGCAGAGCCTGTCGTCATCGCCCCTCCCCCCTTGTTCCCTAACGCCCCCCAACCTCGACATCTGTCGCAGATTGCACGGTGCGGGCGGACCGCCGCGCCAGCCAGCGCTGGCAGTGCTTAACAGCATGGGAGAATGCCGAAAGCGTCTCCAATCGAGTGATGTTTACAACTCTTCTGATTGGCATTGCACAGCGCCAGGGGCTCAGATGGCGTGCCACCGGAAAAGGGTGGCCGGGCTTCGAACACCCGAGTTGATGTTGATGTATGCGCTTGCCAGCCGGCGCCACCTCAGCGTGGCGCCGGCTGGCAATCCGTCTGCCGGCTATGGCGGGCGGTGCGTGGGGGCCTTCGGGCCCGCCGGACTGACATCAACCCGGTGTTCGAACCACGTACCGTCCGCCACTTTTATGGGTGGCGGCTACCGATTGCCCTGCACGGAGCCTTGCCATGAATGAATCGGACTTCCCGCATCTGCACGCCTACCGCGGCACCGCCGGCGACGACGGTTCGCCACAAGCTGCGCCCGCAGTAGACAGGAACACCTTCATTGCCAACCTCCACCGCATCGGCTCCGGTGCGGCGGCCGACGGGCAACCCTGGCCGGAGCGTCACCAGCTGCCCGGTCGCTGCCTGGCCCTCGCCGATGCCGATTGCGCGCTGAGCGGGTTGCGGGTGGTGCTGGAAATGCTGCTGGCGGCGGAGCGCACCCGGCAGAATGGCGAACCCGGGCAGTACGTGGGCGACCGGGTGATGGAGGGGTTGGTCATGGCCTGCCAGTCGTTGTGCGCGCAGGCGGTGGGGCGCTTGCAGCCCGAAGGGTGAATGTCATGTGCAACGCCCTTCAGCGAGAACCGCCTTCCACCCGACATGCCAGCGGCGTAGCGCCCTTCGCCGAGGGAATCGCGAGTACATTCCAGCGCTCGGCCAAGGTGCGTTCGACGCGGAAAGAAAATGACCGTGCCTCGGCGGGCATCTTCCCTTCAGAGAAGCCGATGGCTATCTCGAAACGATCCAATCCGAGGTTCCCCGCCTCCAGTCCTGAGCCATCTTCCCGCTTCACTCCGACGTAGACGACAGGGCGCTTCACGTCCACCTTTGCCCTGGCAAGCTGGCGATCCAATTCAGCGCTGCCATCGAAGTACTGCATTCCTTCGTCCTTGGCGATAGAGCTGAGGGTCTGCTTGAACCGATTCACGCCCTCCTGGTCATGCACGCAGAACTGGATCATCTTAAAGGGCCGCTTTCCTACAGCCCATGCGCCGCCAGAGAATCCAAGTCCGACTCCAATCAGAAGTAGTGCTGTCAGGATCCTCATCATCAAGGCCCCAATTTGCAGAGTGTGGCAGCCAACGTCGCCGCAGGGCCAAAAATCATGACCCCAAGGACATCTCCGCTCGGTCTTCTCAGGCGCCTTCCGCCGGATGAGGGAGACCTTGTCGGGGGTGAGGAATCTGGGCACGGAATGTCCTTCAGGGCACTGCACCCGCCATCGGCAGATGCTCGATCCGCCATGTCCTGGCGTAGATGAGAATTACGCTTCCGGTCGAGGTGGTCTCGATACGGAAACATTTCAGGCCGGACAACGGATCGCCGACCGCCTTCCAACGATCAAGAAGATGAGCAAGCCCCGGCTCCTCGTCATCGACCCTGGCGAACTCTATTCCCTCCTCCCCCAGTACGCCGAAGTTCATGAGCGCCGAGCACCCGTAGGCTTCCGAGAAGTAGACGGTTGCCTGCCGGCCGTCCGGCCAGCGCACGTGGACCCTTACCTCGTCGCATACGCCAGGTTTGCTCCTGTCAATGTTGATGGCCAGCAACGTGGCGTCACACCATTCGAGGGAGTTGAAATCTTGGTTCATCTACTGGAATCCACCAGATGCATACCACGGTGGTGCGACCTCGTCCGCCCCTTCCTCTCTCTCACCACTCCTGAAGCTCCCCAAGGTTGAGATGCCGAGCATAGGAGCGCCGACTACTGATCAGCACCCGCTTGGATGCGAACCTCCGGCCGTCCCTGCATTCAACGGCGAATTGGTAGCTCTGGGGTTCCGGCCCTGCAACGACCATCATGGGGACCGAGAATGTGCTTCCAACCGGTTTCGACGAAACTACACCTTCGCCCTCCCCGAGCATGCTCAGCTCACAATCCAGAGCGCGAACGTCACCCTGACCTGGCGGCACGCTTCCCGAGACGCGCACGATCATATCGCCACCCAATGTTGCACAGCCGGCCAGAACCAGACCGGCCATGACAGCTGCGGCACACCTCACCTTTGGCATCCCCGAATCCTCAGTACGCACTGCGACGTCTCACGCCGATAGCCATTCAGGGACGCATCAATCTCATCAATAGATACCCGCCATGATACGAATATAGTCGTCGAGCGAATCCACCCGCCGATCGACTGCAATACCACGTTCTTTTGCGAGCGATTGGAGCTCGAATATCAACACCCCATACCCCGAGTCCCAACCATGAGCTTCACCAGGCGACAGTTCCTTCGAAAATCGATCTCCAGGACGGAGCTTCCCAGAGGGCAAACGAAGCTCGTCTGCAACATGCTCCAGCAGCTCCACTACGGTTTCCTGATCCAGGCCACTGTCCGCATAGTATCGGTCATAGAAGCCAGTTGGCGACAGCGCCTCTCTTTCTCTCAGGCTTTCCTTCATTTCCATTCGCCTCCATCCACCGCCTGCGCTGCAGCCACAATAGAGCATGGAGCCGATATCCCATAGGTCCTCCCGCACAGTCGTCACCGCGGCCCAGCAATCTTCCTGCCGAACGCCAGGGTGCTTAAAGCTTGCCGGACCATCCGATCTTCTTACACGGCCCTCCCATTCGTGAACACGGACCAGTGGCAAGGTCGATTTGACACATACCCGAACCCACACGACGCTCGGCCGGAAAGTGCCGAATCAGGCACCGGGAAAGGAGACCGCCACGTGCCACTCACGCATTTCGCTTACTGGGTGAGACCGCCCAGCCAACTATAATTTTATTCCGCTGTAAACAAGGCCCAGCTCTTCATCGCGCATGACCCAGCGGCCAACATTTCCCTCCGGACACAGATAGAACTTGCCGCCATAGCTTGACGCTCGCGACCACGCGTTGCGGGCAAACTGAGGAAATCTCCGCATGACTCGCGCGTCGGACATCTCCGGCCTGCTCACCAGCCTACATTCTTCGGGCAAAGTAAGAGCCCCGCTGGTCAGGCGGAAAACCAGCCACGACTCATTTGTGTCCATGTCGTGCGACTCGCGTATGTTGACTGCGTCCTCAGGCAACCATGAAGGCAACCATTTCGATTCACCGATTGCTTGCCTTGAGACGGCTTGATTGCGGTCTGCATACTCGGTGCTGGCAACTTCCATGCAACCAGAAAGTGCGATTGACAGCGTCACGATTGGGAGCAGCTTGGGGGCGTACATCTGAGGCATCCGAGTCATCAGCAAGGGAAGTTTCCACCGGGTCGATAGCTCCCGCACATCTGCGAGCAACTCCGCGTACGGCTCATTTGTCCAGATGATCGTCCGAGGCGGTTTGCCAGCTGATCCGCAGCGGAGTCAGCGGTGGAGTCGCCCTTGGTGTTTTGATCGAACCACTATAGTTGTAGAACCACCCGCTCGCATCCGTGGCCTGCTGGCCCGGGAAGCGCAACGCCAGCTCGAACACCACACCATCGCCATCTGGATCGGCACTCGGAAGCTGGTTGCCGAATACCTCGCTCTTGTTGCTCCACTCCCAGATCGCCACATCGCGCACCGGATCGATCACCACGTGCGGTGTGCCCAGATGATCCGGCTGCACGTAGGCCAGCTCCGGCACGCCGGTAGCCGGCACATTGATCAGCGCCACCGGGTAGTTGTCCAGCCAGATGGCCAGCTGCTCCGCCTGGCCGGTGGCCGAGTAGTTGCCCAGCCACTGCCCTGCTTCGTCGTACAGGGTGATCTGCGCCGCGCCACCGGCCGGGGTGCGCAGCACGCGCTCACCGCGATGGTTGTAACCGTAGCTTTCCAGCACGGCATCACCCTGCCTCACCGCGTTCATGCGGTTCGCATCGTTGTAGATGAACGTCTTGCTGCCGATGCTGGTGGTATTCCCCGCTGCGTCATGGTTGCGCACCTCGCCATCCACCGCAGCCAGGCGATGGCTGGTTGGGGGATAGGTGTAGCTGGCGGTGCCTGCCGAAGTGGTCAGCGGGGTGCGATTACCGGTGGAGTCAAAATTCTCAAGCCCCCTCTTCGAAGAGGGGGCTGAGAAGGCACGCTACTCTTGTGATCCACCAGCCAAATGCTGCTTTCTCCTCAAGGCAACGAGAAAGAAGGCTGTCGCAGCTAGCAACGCGCCACACGCATCCCAGATTCGGTCAAGCCACAGCATCAAAGTGAAAATGGCCAGCCACATTACAGATAGTGCAAGAAACCATCCGCGCGTCAGCTTCATAGGGCTCAATACACAGTTTGAATTCCAACCATAGCGCAGACGATACCCAATGCAACCTAATAGATTGCCGGCATCCCTTCCTCCAACTGCTGCGACGCCGGCGACAAAGGGCAAAAGCAGCGTCAGATCCGACGCACCAGATGCCGGCAAGGTCAGCCGCGTTGATAGGGGGGGGCGGAAGAACCCGCAGCGCAGGCGCAGCGACCTCATGCACCATGACTTCCTGCACAGGGAGTAGGTGTTATACCTCACTACATTACCAGCACGACCCGTCGCGAGGTCGGCAGGCTGTGGCACTCCGCTGCAGACCTGACCCATCGGAAGGGCTGGCACGCGCACGGCCCAGGGGAACGGCAATGAAGAGCAGCCGAGTGACGTTGTGGGCGCTGGCCGCGATGATGGCCGCAGTGGGCACCGCGCACGCAGGGGAAATCCAGGTGGATCGAGGCGCTTACGCACTGCAGGCCGAAGAAACGGGGTCAGGCCCGATCACCGTGGTCTTTGAATCCGGTTTCGGCCAGGGCGCGGGCGCCTGGAAGGAGGTGGTCGCGGGTCTGGGGCGCAACTATCACAGCATCACCTACGCCCGTGCAGGACTCGGCAAGTCCGGCAGCGACGGTCACCCCAAGCGCATCGATGCGCATCTGGCCGACCTCACGGCCGTGATCGATACGCTCGCTCCCGGTCGCCGCGTGGTGCTGGTGGGTCATTCCTATGGCGGCCTGCTGGCCACTGAGTTTGCACGCCGCCATCCGGAGCGCCTGCAGGGCCTGGTGCTGGTGGACCCGGCCACGATGGGTCAGCGCCATGCGTTTAAGCAGGCCGACAGTGCCCGCGTGCAGGCAGACGATGCCCAGTTGCGGGCGATGCTGCCGCCGGCCATGGCCGCCGACTACGCCGTGCTGACCGAACAACTGGATGCACCCGGTGCGGAGACCCCGCGCACAATGCCGGACGTGCCGGTGGCGCTGCTGACTGCAACCCAGCTGGCTGCCGAACCGCTGTTCTTCGAGGAAACGGCGGCAGGCAAGTCGCTCTGGAAGGCGCAGCACGCCCTGCTCTTCTCGGGGTTCACGCGTGGCACACACCGCTATCTGGCAACCGGCCACACCCTCCAGCGCGAGGATCCTGCTGCGGTGGTGGCCGCGATTCAATCGGTCTCCGACACCTCGAAGTAGCCGTTCCAGGCAACGGCTTCCCCCTTTGTTCCCCGCTACTGCCCGCGCAGGCGCACCGCGAAGTACCGCGCCGGGGAAAGGCCAAGCGCCTTCTTGAACATCGTGATGAAGGCCGTCACCGACTCATAGCCCAGCGTCTCGGAAACGCGTTGTACCGGTGCGCCCGTGGCAAGTTCCCGAATGGCGATGAGCAGGTGCAGCTGCTGCCGCCAGCGCCCGAAGGACAAGCCCGTTTCCCGTTCGATGAGCCGGGTCAATGTGCGCTCGCCCAGGGCCAGGCGCACCGCCCACTGGCTGATGGTGCTGCGATCTGCCGGATCCGCCGACAGCGCCGCCGCCAACGCCCGCACCTTCGGGTGATGGCTGACCGGCAGCGACAGATGCTCGGCCGGCATCTGCACCAGTTCGTCCAGCAGCACCCGCGCCAACCGGTCGGTGTGGCTGCCATGCGGGTAGTCCAGCGGCGCGTCGGCCAGGTGCAGGATCATTTCGCGCAGCATCGAGGAGATCGCCAGCGTGACGCACTGCGCCGGCAGGTCGACGATGCCGGGTTCGACGAACAGATAGCACAGGCGCGCGTTGGCGGTGGCGCGGTTGCTGTGGGGCATGCCGCCCGGAATCCAGACGCCACACTGGGGCGGCACGATCCACAACGCGTTGGCCACTTCGCAGGTCACCGCCCCATGCAGCGCAAGAATCAGTTGGCCCTTGCGGTGCTCATGCACGGGAATTTCCGCGTCGTGCTCGGCCACCTGCAGGCGGCTGGCGACCGCCGGGCGATCGGTCTCGTCCGGGTCGAGGTCAAAGCCGGGGAGCGAAATGCGAGCCATTCTCACATTGACCGGTTTTAGCGATTGATTGTCATTGTAGCGAAATTCGCCATGGCGGCCGATCACTAGCATGAGCCGCATGCCCTCCCCTACCCCTTTCCGTCCCCATGTGTTCCAGGCATTCGCCCGGTTGAAAAGCCCTGCCCTCAGGACCGACCAGGAAGCAGTGCTGTTCTCGCTCAAATGCCTGCTCGCCGCGTCGCTGGGGCTGTATGTCTCTCTGCGGATCGGCCTGAATCGCCCGTTCTGGGTGATCGGCACGGTCTATCTGGTGTCGCAGCCCCTTTCCGGGGCAACACTGAGCCGCGGCCTGTTTCGCCTGCTCGGCACCCTGGGCGGGGCCGTCGCCACCGTCGCCCTGGTGCCACGCTTCGCCAATGCACCCCTGGTGCTGAGCGCCGCACTCGCCACCTGGATGGCGCTGTGCCTGTACCTGGCGATGCTCGACCGCACGCCACGTGCCTATGCGTTCCTGCTGGCCGGCTATACCACCAGCCTGATCGGGTTTCCTGCGGTGATGGTGCCGGCAGACGTGTTCACCATTGCCATCACGCGGGTGCAGGAAATCGCCATCGGCATCCTGGCCGCCACGCTGGTCCATGGGCTGGTGCTGCCGCGCCGGGTTTCGATGCGCGTGCACGCACGGGTCGCTGCCGTGCTGGATGACGCGGAACGATGGACACGGGACATGCGCGCCGGCGCATCGGACACGGTGCTGGCGACGGACCGCTCGAAAGTGGCGGCCGACCTGCTCGAGCTGCATGTGCTGTCGATCCACCTGCCCTTCGACAGCGCCCACGGCGTGGCCCAGGTGCAGATCCTGCGTGCCCTGCATGACCGGATGCTGGACGTGCTGATGCTGTCCAGCGCGGTGGAAGATTCCATCGACCGGCTGCGTTCACCACAGGCCGGCGCGATGGATGCAACGGGCTGGCGCGATCTGCTGCAGGCCGGCCTCGCCGCGCAACAGACCGAGCTCGACCTCGCCCACGCCGATTGCCGCGTACTGCAAGCGGAGCTGCACACTGCCCGGCCCGACTGGCGCCGGCATGTACCTGCCCGCCTTGCACGACATGTGCGGGGTGCGGTACTTCACCGGGATCATCGGCTTGCCCTGCGCAGCGCGCTGGGCGCGTTCGTCGGCATCCTGCTGAGCTGCGTTCTATGGATCGCTACCGGCTGGTCGGAGGGCGCCACGGCGGTGTCCATCATCGGCACGGCGTGCGTGCTGTTCGGCACGATCGAAGCGCCGGCACCGCATGTCATGCGCTACCTGGTGGGATCGTGCATCGGCGTGGCCGTCGGCCTGCTCTACGGTCTGCTGATCTTCCCCGCGTTGTCCGATATCACCGGCCTGATTACCGCGCTCGCGCCGGTGCTGCTGCTGTGCGGATCGTTCCTGGCCCGGCCGCCCTTCATCATGGCCGCCCTGGGCGTGGTACTGACCTTCCCGATCATCGCAGGCCTGGGCGCGACCAATTCGGTCAACATCGTCGGCGCACTCAACAACAGCGTTGCGCTGTTCGTGGGTACGACGGTGGCACTGTGCAGCATGCAGCTGTTCCAGACCGCCGACGCGGGCCGCAACCGCGCACGGTTGGAGCATTCGATCCGTCGGGATATCGCACGACACGCCGCCGGACGAGGTGATGTGACCCGCGCCTGGCTCAGCCGCATGCTGGATCGAATCGGGCTGCTCGCTCCCAGGTTGCAGGGCCGTTCCAGCGCCGCGCACGACCTGCGGGCATTGTTTGCGGACGTGCGTGTGGCACGAGCATCCAGCCAACTCCGCGCGCTGGAAAAGCGGCTGCACAACCCGCAGGTTCGGACGCTTCATGCGGCGCTGGTCGAACGCATCGCTGCACATTTCGGGGTTCGCGTCCACGCGCCACGCAGTGTCGATGCCCATCTTCTGAAGTTGTTGGACTGCATGCGCGAGGCCGCAACAGCCATCGCCGCGGCCGATCGAGGGTATCTGCTGCACCTGCTCAGCGGGTTGCGCCGCGACCTGCTCGTACCTCCGCTCACCCACCGGCGCTGACCTCATGCTTCCTGATCTTTCGATTGATGGCGTGCTGATTCCCGGCCTGCTTGCGGTGGCCATCGCCGCGCTGGCGCTGTCGGTACTGACCTCACGTTTCCTCGCCAGCCTCGGTCTGTACCGGTTGTTCGCCGCGTGGCCACTGGTGGGCCTGTCCCTGTTCGTAATCCTGGCGGAGCTGATGATCCGGCTCTCGCCCCTGCTCGAGAAATGAAATGAAAGACCTGCTTGCTGTCATCGGGCGCTGGAGCGCAACGCTGGGCGTGTGTGCGCTTGCCGCCATTGCCGCGTTCTCCCTCTGGAATCGTTACGAAACACGCCCGTGGACGCGTGATGGACGGGTGCGCGCCGATGTGGTGCGCGTTGCGTCGGACATGGGGGGGCTGGTCACCCAAGTGCTCGTGCACGACAACCAGCGGGTCAGTGCCGGCCAGCTGCTGCTGGTGCTCGATCAGCCACGCTTCGCCGCCACGCTGGAGAAGGCAGACGCGGCGGTCAGGAGCGCGCATGCCACGCTGGCGCTGGCTCGCCGCGAATCGGCGCGGGACAACGCACTTGGCAACCTGGTCGCTTCGGAAACCCGCGAACGCAATGCCGCCAAGGTCGATACCGAGCTGGCCGCGCTGGCGCAGGCACGGGCCGAACAGCGCGTTGCCCAGCTCAACGTGCAACGCACCGAGGTGCGCGCAACCACCGATGGCATCATCACCAACCTCGACCTGCACGCGGGCGACTACCTGCAGCCGGGGGCACAGGCGCTGGCGCTGATCGACACCCGCAGCCTGCGCATCGAGGGCTATTTCGAGGAAACCAAGCTGGGCTGCATCACCGAGGGCGATGCCGCCGTGGCCCGGCTGATGGGCGACAACCACGACGTGCGCGGGCACGTGGAAACCATCGCCGCCGGCATTGCCGACGATCAGCGCTCAAGCACACACAACCTGCTGCCCGCCGTGGCGCCAACTTACACCTGGGTGAGGCTGGCGCAGCGCATCCCGGTACGCATCCGCATCGATGATGCGCCGTCGGACACCCGCCTGATCGTGGGTCGCACTGCGAGCGTGACCATCGCGCCCTCGGCAGCGGGAGCCTGCAAGTGAGCCTGCGAACACTACGCGGTGGGCTGATTGCCCTGCTGCTGCCGATGACGGCCTGCGTCTCCGGCCCCGACTATCACCTGCCTGCGAATGCCGTCGCGGCCTCCCCCCAGGCGGCGCGGCCGTTCGTCTCAGGCCAGGACGCATCGTTCAGTCACGACGTGCCACCGGATCGGTGGTGGCAACTGTATGGCGACCCCCAGCTTGACGCCTACGTACGCGAAGCACTGGCGGCCAATACCGACCTGCGCGCCGCCGATGCCAACCTTCGGCGCGCCAGCGCTACGGTGCTGGAGTACCGTGCGCGCGGTGCCGTGCAGGCCGACGTGGATGCATCGGGCACGCTCGCCCATGCCGGTGGTTACACCCAGGCGTCGGCCGCGCCGCAGTCCTATGCGCTGGGCCTTCACCTCTCCTATCCACTGGATCTTGCAGGCGGTATCCGCCGCGGCATCGAAGCCGCGAACGCGGACGCCGAGGCCGTCGCTGCGGCGCGGGACCAGGTCCGCGTGGTCGTCGCTGCGGCCGTCACCCGTGCCTATCTCCAGGTATGCACCCGAAATCACACGCTCGCTGCAACCCGGCAGGTGCTGGCGGTGCAGCGCGCCACCCTGGAGGCAACCCGACACCTGGCTGCCGGAGGGCGTGGAACGGACTTCGATGTCAGCCGTGCCGGTGCCGCCGTCAACCGCAGCGCGGCGGGGATACCGCACCTGCTGGCGGAACGCCAGGCCGCACTGTTCGAACTGGCCGCATTGATGGGCAGGCTCCCGGCGGACTATCCCAGGGAGGCCGAAGCCTGCCCAGGCCCCCCGGAGCTGGAGCAGGCGCTGCCGGTCGGTGATGGTTGGCAACTGCTCCAGCGGCGCCCCGACGTACGCGCAGCCGAACGCAGCCTGGCCGCCGCGACTGCAATGATCGGTGTCGAGACGGCGGGTCTTTATCCGCAGATCACCTTGGGCGCCTCTTCGGGCGTGGCCGGCACACCGGCGCATCTGCTGTCGGCCGACGGCTTCGGTGCGAGCATCGGTCCCGTGCTGTCATGGCACTGGCCCAACCGCCGCGTGGCCAAGGCCCGCATCGCGGCGGCCGGCGCCAATGCAGATACCGCGCTCGCGTCCTTTGACGGCGTCGTGCTGCAGGCACTGCGCCAGACCGAGACCGCGCTTTCTGCCTGCACGCAGGAGCTTGAACGCGAGCGCAGCCTGGCGCAGGCGCGTGGGGATGCAGCGCGGGCCGCCGGGCAGGCGCAGCAGCTCTACCGTTTCGGCAGGATCGATTTTCTCGACCTGCTTTCGGCCCAGGCCGCGCTGGCAGATGCGGAGTCGGCATTGGCCGTCTCGCGCGCGGAGCGCATTGACCGGCAGATGGATCTTTTCCTGTCGTTGGGTGGAGGCTGGGCTGCAACAGATTCAGCCCCGGCCGGGGTCCAGTGATCCGTTGCCTGGCAGCGGCTGCAGGCCGCGCCGTCTGTTCAGAAAAGTTCCGCCCAAACCCGTATTCATTCACACTGACTGCCCTATATTCCCGCCACAGCGCCGCATGCTGCGGCCATGACGGAGGCACTTCCATGAAGACCACACGTTTGCTTGCCATCGCTTTGACCACCGCCACCGCGTTGGCTGCGGCCCCCGCCTTCGCTGACCCGCCGCATCACGCCCGCGGCAACGGCCCGCCGCCGCATGCCGGCGGCCCGCACAACCGTGATGCGCCGCCGCCCGGCTGGCAGAAGAAGGCCTGGCGTCGTGGCGACCGCCTGCCCTGGGCCGAAGTGGACCGCCGCTACTGGGTGGACGATTACGCGCGTTATGACCTGCGCAATCCGGGTCGCGGCCAGCGCTGGGTGCGCCAGTCCGACACCGAGTACCTGTTGGTGGAGATCGCGACCGGCTTGATCATCGACGCGCTGCATCGTTGAATGCGGAGCGCGCTGGGGCCCTGTAGCCGTGGCCCCGGCGGCGCTTCCACCCTACGAAGGCCGTCATGAACGATGCGAACCACCGGAATCCAGAACGCGCTTCTCGCTGCGTGCCTCGCCGCAGGCCTGCCGGCCCATGCAAGCCAGCGCCCATCATCGGCTGATGTGAATGCCATCGAACAGGTGGTCGAATCGTTCCGCACCTCGTTGATCAACAAGGACAAGCCGACCTACATGAGCCTGTTCTTTTCGGACAGACCGGAAGATATCGGCTGGCAGTTCGTTTCCGAAGATGCCGGCCGATTGAACGTCGCTTGACGCGGCCGAACCCAGGCCGCGAACCATTCAGCATGCGCATTGGCAATCAGTCAGGGATCGGGCACAGTTCGGCCACGCGCAAGGACGCACGCCATGACCCGCCTGCTGATCATCGAAGACAACCCCGAGCTCGTAGCCAACCTGTACGCTTTCTTTGAGCCTATCGGCTACGTGCTGGACGACGCCCGCGACGGTGCCAGCGGCCTGCGCCGGGCCACGCAGCACGACTACGACGCCATCCTGCTGGACCTGATGCTCCCGCGCCTGGATGGCATGACGCTGTGCCGAAAGCTGCGCCGGGAATTCCAGAACCCGGTGCCGATCCTGATGCTGACCGCGCGCGATCCGGTCGAGGACCGCGTGCAGGGCCTCGCTCTCGGCGCCGATGACTACCTGGTCAAACCGTTCTCGCTGAAGGAACTGGATGCGCGGATCAAGGCCCTGGTGCGACGCGCCCAGGGCCGTCAGGTCGACAGCGTACTGGCGTGGAAGGACTTGCAGGTAGATACGCGCTCGCCGCAGGCCTGGCGACAGGGGCGCTGCATCGCGCTGACGCCTACGTCGCACAAACTGCTGATGTGCCTGGTACGCGCGGCCCCGGCCGTGGTGCGCAAGCAGGAGATGGAATACCTGGTCTGGGGCGACGAGCCACCGGACAGCGGCGCGCTGCGTACCCACATCCATGAGCTGCGCCTGCAGGTGGACCGCAGCTTCGACACCACGTTGATCGCCACGGTGCACAGCGTCGGCTGGCGCATGCCGGCGTGACCCCTGCCGCTCTCTACCGCCGCCTGGCCCTGCGTACCCGCATCACGATTTCGTTCGTGCTGCTGATGGCCGGCGCGATGGGCTTCATCGTCCTGGCCGAACAGGTGGACTACGACCAGGTCAGGGCCGCGGTCATCGCCCGGACCCAGGACAGTGCCGTGCACAAGCTGCAGGCAGCGCTGGCCCGTGGCGAGCGCCCCGCCCTGCCCCCGGGCAGCCAGCTGTACGACAGCCATAGCGTGCCGATGGTGCTGCGCCAGTACGGCCTGGGCTACCACGGCGAAGCAGGACCCGACGAGTGGCACCTGCGTGTGTTCGACAGTGGCGGCCAGCGCTACTACCTGCTGCAGGACGCTGCACCCTATGGCTACCTGGAACACCTGATCAATGCCTTTGCCGCGGTGGTCATTTCGATCTGCGTGCTCGGCGCCTTCCTGATCGGTCGCAGGGTGGCATCGCACGTCATCGCGCCCATCACGCAGTTGGCCGATGCCGTGCAGAGCGGGCGGAAGCCCTTTCCCTGTCAGGACGCCCGCGACGAGATCGGTGTACTCGCCCGTGCCTTCGCCCGGCACAGTGATGAGCTCGAACGGTTCCTGCATCGCGAGCAATGCTTCAGCGGCGATGCCAGCCATGAGCTGCGCACGCCCTTGGCCATCATCGGCGGCGCTGCGGAAACCCTTGCCTGCCAGCTTCCGTCCGACAGCCACCTGGTCCCCAGCGCGGAGCGTATCCTGCGCACTACCCAGGAGATGCAGCGCCAGCTGTCCTGCCTGCTGCTGCTCTCACGTACCCCCGGCTCCGTGCCGCGCAACAAGGTGGCCCTGCGCCCATTGATCGAATCCTGCATGGAGCGCTGCCAACCGTGGATTTCCGGCAAGCCGGTGATCGTTGCGTTTGATGCCCGGCATGACGCCGTGCTGGACACCAACGCAGATCTGGCGCACAGCGTGATCTGGAACCTGCTGCGCAACGCCTGCCAGTACACCGAAAGGGGCGAAGTGAGGATCACCCTCCACGACACCGCACTCACCGTCGCCGACACCGGACCCGGCCTGCCCTCCAGTATCGACCCACAGCAGTTCCAGCGCTTCGTGCCCGGCAGCCCGCACAATGGCGAGGGACTGGGGCTGTCCATCGTGCAGCGCATCGTCGAGCACCTGGGCTGGAGGATGACGGTGCACTCCTCGCAGCAGGGATGCCGGTTCAGCCTGGAATGGCCCGCCTGACGGTTTCCTGACACGCGCGTGCACATGCTGGGGATTGCTCACTTCACGGCGGAAACGGCATGCAGCACCCCAAGGACAGCGGCAAGTACCCGCATGGCAAGACCGGCCTGGGCCGCATCTTCCACACCCTGATCCATTCGCGAGACGGATTCATCGCTACCTTTCGTGGCGAGGCTGCTTTTCGCCAGCTGCTGCTCCTGCACGCGCTGTTGATCACTGCAGCGTTCGTACTGGACATCAGCGCGGTCGAGCGCGCATTGGTGTTGGCGGTCTGCTTCATCAGCCTGCTGGTGGAACTGCTCAACTCGGCGATTGAAGCCGTGGTTGATCGCATTTCGCTGGAGCAGCATCCGCTGTCCAAGAACGCCAAGGACATGGGCAGTGCCGCGCAGACCACCGCACTGTTGATGGTCGGCGCAGTGTGGGGCGTGATCCTGCTGGGCTAGCCCGGCAAGGCTGACAACTTCCTGATAAAGCCGTTTCGATACTGCGCGCACTCCTGTTCCGCGGGACCTGCTCGTGCGCCAATGCCTCCGTTTTCCACGGCCCCATCCGATCATCCTGGTCTGGGCCGCAGCGTTTTTCTTCACCACGATTGGAAACATCGCCCTCTGGAAGTCGCTGTGGGGGCTGATCGACCTCAACAGCCTGCGCAGCGTGCTGTTCCTGGCCAGCTTGCCGGTGGTGCTCTTCTGCCTGTTCAACCTGATGCTGACGCCACTGCTGGCACTGCCGTTCCTGCGCAGGCCGCTGCTGGTGCTGCTCGTTGTCGTCAGCGCCGCCTGCAGCTACTTCATGCTGCACTACAACGTGCTGATCGATCGCAGCATGGTGCAGAACGTGTTCGAGACCAACCAGGCCGAACTGAACGCCTATCTGTCGCTGCCACTGCTGTTGACCTTGCTGGCGCTGGGCGTGCTGCCCGCTGCCGGGCTGGCCCTGGTGCGCACCACCAGCGGGGCCGGTTCGATACGTTCGCTGCTGGTGTGGCCAGTCAGCGTTCTGGCGTCATTGCTGGTACTGCTGGCAATCGGCTTCGCGTTCTACAAGGACTATTCCTCACTGCTGCGCAACAACCGCCACATCCGCGACCAGGTGCTGCCGTTGAACGTGGTGCGGCATACCCACGGTTATCTGAAAGGTCTCTACAGCACCCGCCAGCAACCGCTGCGCGCGATTGGCATGGACGCACAGCGCGCGCCGGGCCCGCGCCGGAAGCTGGTGATCCTGGTCGTCGGCGAGACCGCGCGATCACAGAACTTCCAGCTCAACGGCTACCCACGCGCGACCAATCCCCGGCTCTCGCGCAAGGAAGGGGTCATCAGCTTCAATGATGTCTCCTCATGCGGGACCGCCACGGCCATCTCGGTGCCGTGCATGTTCTCGCAGATGACCCGAGGCCAGTACGACGACGTGCGCGCCGCAACCGAGGAGAACGTGCTCGACATCCTGCAGCGCACCGGCATCAGCGTGCTCTGGCGCAACAACAACAACGGCGGCTGCAAGGGCGTGTGCGAACGCGTACCGACCGAGGACATGCCTGCGCTGAAGGTGGCCGGCCAGTGCGTCAACGCCGACGGCACCTGCTACGACGGCGTGCTGCTGCACCAGTTGGGCGCACGCATCGATGCCATCAACGGCGACGCCCTGATCGTGCTGCATCAGCTCGGCAGTCATGGGCCGACCTACTGTGAACGGTATCCCGCAGCGTCGCGGGCTTTCAGCCCGACCTGCGACAGCAATCAGATCCAGCACTGCAGCAACGAGGCACTGGTCAACACCTACGACAACACTCTGGTCCACACCGACCACCTGCTGGGCAAGGCCATCGACCTGCTGCAGGGCTATGCGGACCAGCGTGATGTCGCACTGATCTATGTGTCCGACCATGGCGAGTCGCTGGGCGAACGCGGGATGTACCTGCACGGCACGCCCTACTTCATCGCCCCGCGCGAGCAGACCCAGGTGCCGATGGTGATGTGGTTCTCAACGGAGTTCAGCCACAACGCGGGCCTGGACCTGGCCTGCATGCGTGGGAATGCGCTGCACCGCGCGTACAGCCATGACAACGTCTTCCACTCGTTGCTGGGCCTGTTCGGGGTCAGCAGCACGGTATACCAGCGCGATCTGGATGTGTTCGCCGGTTGCCGCACGGGAACGGCCCAGAGGACTACCGGGCCCGCGGTTGTCAGCGCGCCTGTTGCCGCGCTGCCAGCGAGGACCCGGCGTTGCTGGGCCAGGCTGAGCCTCGTCAGAAGTCCGCAGCTGCGGCGACGCGATGCTCTGGGCTGCTGGCGAGGCGTCGCCTTCGGATGGGTTCGCGGCACCGCTGGGCGCGGGGGGTGATCACCTTGATGACGTTGATCATCTTGATGCACCTGGCGGGCGCTGCTAAGGTCCCGGCAGAGTGCTGCTCCTGATCGGCCGCTTGGCGCATTTCCGGCACCGGTCTACTGGCAACAGGGCAAAGGATATGGCCGACAGAAAGTACTGGTTTACAGCGCGCAGTCACGGATGGGGCTGGGGACTGCCCTGCGCGTGGCAGGGCTGGGTGGTCTATGCGATCGCCTTTGCGCTTCTGCTCGGCGGTCCGTTCCTGTTCTCACCCTTTCGCAACCCTGTTGCCTTCCAGATCTACACTTGGACAATCGTAGTCGCGCTTGTGCTGGTCTGCTGGCGCAAGGGCGCGCCCCCCGGCCCGATGTGGTGAGGGCGGCGCTGCCGGATCTTAGTTGGCCAGGGCGAAATCCAGGCCCGCACACACCGCCGCCACCTGGGCGTCGTTGCATTCCTGCGGATTGGTGCGCGGGCTGTCCGGGTAGACCTCGGTGGTGGTGGCAAAGCGCGCATCGGTGAAGCCAGCGCAGGCGCCGATCGAACGGGATTCGCCCCAGACCACGCCCGGCGACTGCAACGGCAGGCCGACCAGATTGCCTTCGGCGTCGGCCGGGGCGATGTGGGTGATGGGCGCCACTGCGGCGATCAGTGCCTTCTGGAACTCGGCCTGCGGATCTTCACTGTTGCCGATCACGTAGAAGCCATCCGGAATGGTGTCGCGCTCGAACGGCTTGCCGTCGCGGGCGCAGCGCGCCGGATCGAACTCGTTCAGGTCGCTGTCGGTGGTCTCGTGCAGGTCCAGGTGCACCAGCAGGTTCGGCTTGCGCTCGGCCACCCAGGCCATCAGGGCGGCGG
This sequence comes from Stenotrophomonas maltophilia group sp. LNF247, assembly GCF_054083135.1. Taxonomy (NCBI): domain Bacteria; kingdom Pseudomonadati; phylum Pseudomonadota; class Gammaproteobacteria; order Lysobacterales; family Lysobacteraceae; genus Stenotrophomonas; species Stenotrophomonas maltophilia group sp. LNF247. Next base: position 19,116 of record NZ_JBSRQL010000001.1, on the reverse strand, counting down.
CTTCCACGATCTGGCCGCCGTCACGGAAGCTGCGGTTGGGGTCGATCGCGTCCGGGTTCCAGCGCTGGATGCGCTCATAGCCCCACGGGCTGACGCAGGGCGCGACGATCAGGTTCATCCGGGCCAGGTAACGCTCGGCCTCCTGTTCCAGGAACTGCAGGGCGCCGTGCACGCCGCTGGTCTCGTAGCCATGCACGCCGCCGGTGATCAGCGCGGTCGGCAGCGCCGGGTTCCAGTCGTGGTTGACCACCGCGAACAGCGGGTAATGGTCCGGTGCATAGTCCAGCTGGCCGTACTGGATCACGTCGAAAACGCTGTCGTCCAGGCGCTCAAGGGCGGCCACCACGTCATCATGGTAGCTGCGCTGGCGCTGCTGGCGGGCCCGCCACTGTGCGCGTTCCGCGTCGCCCCAGGGCTGTCCGGGGGTGCCGATCGGGTAGAACTGCGCAACAGTCATGGGGGTACTCCAAGGATCGAACGGGTGGATGCAGCCGGACATTCTAAGCCTTGTCGCGCCTGCGGGTACCGCCCCCCAGGCCCCGCCTTCATCCAGCCGGGGTCATCTGGTTGTAAAATCAACGGTTTTTGGCCCCTCACCCCTTGATGGCGAACGCAGCGCAGCCGGTCCTGGGTGGACCGGAGTTCCTCCGCCTGCTCGCCCGTCTCAGCGACGGCGCGATGCCGGCCAGCAGTCCCGCCCTGACCGATCGCCTCGGCCAGTGGGTGGACTGGAGCCGTGCCGTGGCCCTGTCCGGGGCGCTCGGAGGACGCCTGCCCGAGCCCGGTGAAGCCGTCGAAGCGGTCGAGGATGTGCTGGCCGACTGCGCCCAGGCGCACGCCAGCCTGCGCGCCTCGATCAGTGAGGACGCCGAGGCCGAGCGCCTGCTGGACCTGGCCGAGGCCGCTGCCGCACCCAACTTCGCCTCGCTGCGCCAGCGCTACCGGGTGTTGCAGCAGGCCATCCAGACCGCCACCGGGCGCCTGCGCGGCCGCCTGCGCGACCAGCTGGTACAGGTCTCGCCGGAGCTGGCGCGGCTGGCCGAGGTCGATGCAGTGATGGAACAGACCCTCACCCCGCGCGAGCACAGCCTGCTGGCCACGGCGCCGGCAGTGCTCGGCGCCCGTTTCGACCGCGTGCACGGCCAGCCCGGCTGGCGCGCGGCCTTCCGCCATGACATGCGCACCCTGCTGCTCGCCGAGCTGCAGCTGCGCTTCCACCCGATCGAAGGGCTGCAAGACGCCCTGCGCTCCCACTGACCGGAACACCATGTCCAGAACTGCTTTCCATGTCGTTGTTTTCCTTGTCGGCCTGCTGGCCGTGTGCTGGATCGGCATTGGCTATGTTTCGGTGCATCCGCTGGGTGCAGCGGTGGCGGCGATCATCGCGGCCTGCTACATCGCCGGTGGCGTGGAGCTGTACCGCTACCGCCAGGCCAGCAACGGCCTGCGCGCCGCACTGAATGACCTGTCCAGCGCGAAGGAAAGCCTCGCCCCATGGCTGGAGCGCGTGCCGGTAGGCCTGCGCAACGCCGTGCGCCTGCGCGTGGAAGGCGAGCGCACCGCCCTGCCCGCACCGGTGCTGACCCCGTACCTGGTCGGCCTGCTGGTGCTGCTGGGCATGCTCGGTACCCTGCTGGGCATGATGGACACGCTGCGTGGCACCGGCCTGGCCCTGCAAAGCGCCACCGACATGGCCGCCATCCGCGGCTCGCTGGCCTCGCCGGTGCAGGGCCTGGCGGTGGCCTTCGGTACCTCGATCGCGGGCGTGGCCAGCTCGGCCATGCTCGGCCTGCTGGCGGCGCTGCTGCGTCGTGACCGCCTGCTGGCCGTGCAGCAGCTGGACCGCGCCATTGCCGGCGACCTGCACCCGTATTCGCAGGCCTGGCAGCGCGCCGAATCGCTGCGCCTGCTGCAGGCACAGTCCGCAGCGCTGCCGGCGCTGGTCGACCGCCTGCAGGCGATGACCAGCACCTTTGAACAGCACAGTGCGGCCGCCAATGAGCGCCTGCTGGCCGGCCAGGCCGAGTTCCTGACCCAGAGCCAGGCCCTGCAGGAACGCCTGGCCCTGTCGCTGCAGCAGTCGCTGCGCGAAGGTGCCGAAGCCAGTGCCGCGGCCATCGGTGGCGCGCTGCAGCCGATGGCTGAAACCACCCTGGCCGGTCTGGCTCACCATGGCGAAGCGTTGCATGCCCGTGTTGAACGGGCCGTGCAACAGCAGCTGGCGGGCCTGAGCGATGGTTTCGAACGCAGCCGGGTCGCCACCGAAGCCAGCTGGGCCAAGGTGGTGAGTGAACAGACCCAGGCGCAGCAGGCGCTGGTGAGTGATCTGCGCCAGCACCTGCAGGCCTTCAGCGATGGCCAGGGCACGCACGCCGAAGCACTCGTCGCGCGTATCGGCGAGCGCCTGCAGGCCGATGCACAGAGCAATGCAGACGCCTTGCGTGCCGCCGCCGAGCAGCAGCAGGCCCTCAACAGCGCGCTTGCCGAGCGCCAGCAGCAGGCGTTGATCGCCGCCAGCGAACATCTGGATGCGCGTGCGCAGGCGCTGCTGCAGGCACTGGAACAGCAGCACAGCGCCAACCAGTCACTGCTGCAGGATCATGAAGCGCAGCGCTCGCAGCAGTGGCAGGCCGCGCAGGCCGCCGCCGCGACTGCGCACGCCGAACTGCAGGCCAACCTGGACAGCCGCGAGCAGCAGCGCCAGGCGCGCTGGGACGCGGTCAGCGCCGAGTTGCAGCAGGCCCACGCCGCCCTGCAGGCGCAACTGCAGGCTGGCGACGAACAGCGCCTGCGGCGCTGGAGCGATGCCCTGCAGCATGTTTCCACCGAGCTGGCCGAGCGCCTGCAGGCCAATGGCGAACGCCTGGCTGCACAGCAGCAACAGGTCTGCGACGCGCTGGCGGCCACCGCACAGCAGATCGGCGAGAACGGTCGCGCGCAGGCCAGTGCCACGCTGGCCGAGGTGTCTACCCTGCTGCAGACCGCCGCGGCCGCGCCAAAGGCTGCCGCCGATGTCATCAACGAGCTGCGCAGCACGCTGTCCGAGAGCCTGGTACGCGACAACGCAATGCTGGAAGAACGCGGCCGCCTGCTGGCCACCGTGCAGACGCTGCTCGATGCGGTCAACCATGCGTCGCACGAACAGCGCACCGCCGTGGACGCGCTGGTTGGCGGTTCGGCCGAGCTGCTGGAGCGCGTTGGCAATCGCTTTACCGACCATATCGCCGCCGAGACCGGGAAGCTGGACGGCATCGCCGCAGCGCTCCACGGCAGCGCCGGTGAAGTGGGCCAGTTGGCCAGCACCTTTGGTGAAGCAGTCGCGCAGTTCGGCAGTGCCGCCACCGCGCTTTCCGGCCGCCTGGAACAGATTGGCGGCGCACTGGACGCCTCGCTGGCCCGCAGCGATGAGCAGCTGGCGTACTACGTGGCACAGGCGCGCGAGGTGGTCGACCTCAGCCTGCTGTCGCAGAAGCAAGTGATGGAAGAACTGCAGCAGCTGGCCACGCGCCGCGGCAAGGCCGGCAGCGCATGAGCGACGAGCTGGAGGTCGATGGCGGCTCGCATGCCCCGATCTGGGCCGCCTTCGGCGACCTGATGTCGGTGCTGCTGGGCGCGTTCGTGCTGATCCTGGTCGGCGTAGTTGCCGTGCAGCTGGAACTGTCGCAGCGGCTGGACCAGGAAGTGAAGCAGCGCCAGGCCGAAGCCAAGCGCCTGCAGACGCTCGAACAGGCACTGGCTGGCCCGCTGGCTGCCGGTCGCGTGACGCTGGTCGACGGCCGCATCGGCATCAGCGGCAGCGTGCTGTTCGCACTGAATTCCGACCAATTGCAGCCGGAAGGCCAGGAGCTGCTGCGCAGCCTGGCGGCACCGCTGGCCGCCTACCTGGGCAGCCGCGAGGAGATCCTGATGGTCAGCGGCTTCACCGACGATGCGCCCGTGCGCGAAGGCAACCGCCGCTTTGCCGACAACTGGGAGCTGTCCGCGCAGCGCTCGCTGACCGTGACCCGCACCCTGATCGCCGATGGCGTACCGGCCGACGCCGTGTTCGCCGCCGCGTTCGGCAGCGAGCAGCCGGTCAGTTCAAATGCCAATGAGGAAGGCCGCGCACGCAACCGTCGCGTGGAGATCGCGCCGATTCCCAAGCCCAAGGGCCCGGATGCCAAGTAAGCCGCCAGCGCTGGAGGGCCTGCGCGCATTGGTGCGTGACCTCGATGCGGGGTCGCGCTCGCTGCCGCACTACCCGCAGGTGCCGATGCTGCAACAGGTGCAGCGCGAATGGTCGGAGCTGCGCAGCGAACTGCAGGTGCGCCGCTCGCTGCGCGCCGAGGCCCCGGCTGACGGCGGCCCGCTGAACTCGGCGGTGCTGGTGCAGCGCATGCTGGACACGATGCAGGCCACCAGCCCCGGCTACCTGCGCCACTTCATCGACTATGTGGACACCTTGTCCTGGCTGCAGGCGCTGCAGGATGGCGCCGCCAGCGGCGGTGAGACCGCAAAGCCGAAACGGACACGCAAGCCGCGCTGACCATTGATTGGTAGTGCCGGCCGCTGGCCGGCAGCTACGCACCTCCGCGCGGGTCATGTCGTTGCTGGCCAGCGGCCGGCACTACCATCGCGGGTGATCTGCGCGCCGAAACGAAATCTGCGCGGCGCTTCGGTTCTGCTGTGGTAGTGCCGGCCGCTGGCCGGCATCACATCCAGGCTGACCACGGCCGAAGCGCGCACGCGGCGCTGAACAACGAATGGCCGTGCCGAACATTGATTGGTAGTGCCGGCCGCTGGCCGGCATCACATCCAGGCCGACCACGCCCAAAGCGCGCGCAAGCGCCGCTGAACAGCGAATGGCCGCGCTGAACACTGAATGGCAGCGCCGGCCGCTGGCCGGCAGCTACGCATCTCCTCGCGGGTTCCTGCGGTTGCCGGCCAGCGGCCGGCACTACCCTTACGGATGCTCTGTGCACCGGAACGGGATCTGCGCTGTGGTAGTGTCGGCCGCTGGCCGGCATCACCCCCAGGCCGACCACGCATACGGATACTCGCCAATCTGCCCAGCAAGACCGGCGCGTACCGGATTCCCCAGGATGTACAGCGCCTGCCGCGCCAGCGACTCTTCGGTCCTCACTGCATGATCGAAGTAGCCGGGCTGCCACACCGTACATCGACGGCCCGCCAGGCGATTCAGGGAAAGGGCGCTTGACGATTTCATCCGGCGCGCGATGTCGGGAAGGTCAGCTGCACGTAGCTCGAACATCCAGTGGACGTGATCCGGCATGACGACCCATGCGTGTGACCGTACGAGCCCGCGCTGTTCGATGTAGTGGAACTGGTCGATTACACATGCTGCTGCAGCTTCGCTTTCAAGGAGCCGGCTGCGCTGGTGTGTCGTGGTTGTCAGAACGTAGACCTGGCCGATGATCGAGTGACGGCCCAGGCGAAGGCGATGGCTGCTCATGCCCCATGGTGGGTCGATCATTGCGCGTTGGCTGTCGGGCCATGGCTCGACAGTGGTTGGGAGATGTCTGAAGGTGAATGAGGTTGCCGGCCAGCGGCCGGCACTACCGGGGCTGTGGGTTGCCGGCCAGCGGCCGGCACTACCACTGCCGGCCCGCGGCCGTCGGACCTCAGCCGCGCAGGGTGGCGCCACCGTCCACGTACAGGTCGCTCATCGCTACGTGCCCGGCCTGCTCGGAGAGCAGGAACATCACCGACTGCGCGATGTCTTCCGGCGTAGCGAGTTTGCGCAGTGGAATGCCGGCCTTGTAGGTCTCAAGGCTGCCGACGATCACCCGTTCGGCGCCGTGCTCGTCCTGCCACATGCCGGTCTGCATCGGGGTCAGCGTGGACCCCGGGGCGACGATGTTGCAGCGGATGCCCAACGGCGCCAGCTCCAGCCCGAGGCAGCGGGTGAACATCGTGGCGGCGGCCTTGGACGCGGCATACGCCGCCATGCCGTGCCGCGGCACGCCAGCCGCATTCGAGCTGACGGTAACGATTGCGCCCTGCCGGCGCGGTGACATCACCCGCGCCAGCGCACGACCGACATGGAACACGCCATCGGCATTGACCGCGAATACACGGCGCCAGTCGTCGTCGCCCGTCTCGGTGACACCGCCCACATGTAGTACGCCGGCCACGCTGGCGGCCAACATGATCGGTCCGATGCTGGACTCGACCTGGTCCACCAGGGCGTCCACCGCGGCGCTGTCGGTTACATCGAGTGCAAACGACGTCACCCGGGTATCTGACACGCGCGGCGCGTCGCGATCGGTCGCCACCACGGTGCAACCGGCCACGGCCAGAAACCGTACCAGTGCCTTGCCGATGCCGCCGGCAGCACCGGTCACCAACGCCACGCGGCCTTCAAAACCGGTCAACTGCATGTTGCAATCTCCTGCTGCTCGTCCCATTGGCGCAACCGCGCCGACAACCACGGCGCCAGCTGCGCCACCGCATCGCGGCCGGTCAGTTCTGCATGCAGAAACGGCAGTTCCAACGACTGCACCCTGCGCGCGTGTGCCCGCCACAACGCCGACTGCAACTGTGGCCGCGCCTGGTGATCCCGGCCCGCACGCACATGCACCAGCGTGCCATCGAACGGCCGGTGGATATGTTCACGGATCAGTCGATTGGTGCCGGTCACTGCGCGCACCACGCCATCGAGCACCACATCCGGCAAGCTGCCGAGTGCACTGCCACCACGTCGCAGGAACGCGAGAATGCGTTCCCGGCTGTCCAGTTCCGGATGCGCATCCGGGTCATGACCGGCAATCGCCAGCAGTGCCCGCAATGCAGCGATGGCATCGGGTTCCGGCTCGGCCCGCCAGCACTCGCTGGGATAGGCGTCCAGCAGCACCAGCTCTCCGACGTCGCGGCCGATCTCATGCAGCCGCACCGCCATCGCCTGGGCCAGGATGCCGCCCACCGACCAGCCCAGCAGATGCACCGGCCCCTTCGGCTGTAGTGCGACCACGCGCTGTACGTAATCGTTGGCCATCGCCTCGATGCTGCTCGGCAGTGGCAGCCGTGCGTCCAGTGCCGGCGACTGCAGGCCATACACCGGGCGGGCTGGTTGCAGTGCCCGGGCCAGGGTGCGGTAGTTCCAGGCGATGCCACCGGCCGGGTGCAGCACGAACAGCGGCGTGGACCCGGCCGCTTCGGTCGCGGCCAGCGCGATTACCGGCCCCAGTGCGTGATCGGCCAGCGCGGGCGGCTCGGCAATGCGAACTGCCAGCGCGGCCACGGTGGGCTGGGCAAACAAGGCACCCAGACCCAGATCACAGCGCCAGCGCTGCTCGATGGCCAGCAGCAGGTGCACCGCCGACAGCGAGTCACCGCCGAGACTGAAGAAGTCCGCATCCACCACCACCGGCGCCTCACGCCCAAGCGCCTGTGCGAACAGCAACGCCAGCTCCTCTTCCAACGGCGTGCGCGGCGCCAAGCCGGCAACTTCAAGTTGCGGTGGCTTCGGCAATGCGTTGCGGTCGAGCTTGCCGTTGGCGGTCACCGGCCAGTAGTCCACGCCGACAAACGCCGAAGGCACCATGTAATCCGGCACGCGCGTGGCCAGGTGGCTGCGCAGCATGACGGGGTCGGCAAGCGCGCTTGGCACATAGGCCACCAGCCGGGCATCGCCGGGCGCGTCCTGGCGCAGCAGTACTTCCACGCGCTCCATGCCAGGCAGCTCGCGCAGTGCCGCCTCGATCTCGCCCAGCTCGATGCGCAGGCCGCGCAGTTTCACCTGATGGTCGCTGCGGCCCAGGTACTCGACCGCGCCATCGGCGCGCCAGCGCGCCACGTCGCCGGTGCGATAGATGCGTTCGCCAGGCAGGAACGGATCGGCGAGGAAGCGCTCGGCGGTCAGGTCCTCGCGACCGAGATAGCCGCGCGCCAGCTGCACACCGCCCAGATAAAGGTCACCGGCCACACCGACCGGCACCGGCTGCATCCGCGCGTCCAGCACGTAAAGTCGGGTATTCCAGACCGGGAAGCCGATCGGCACCGGCCGCGATCGATCCTGCGCCGGCGCCGGCCAGTAGCTGACGTCCACCGCGGCTTCGGTCGGGCCATACAGGTTGTGCAGCTCGGCGTGCATGCGCGCGTGGAAGCGGTCGCGCAACGCGGCGTCCAGCGCCTCGCCACTGGTGAATACCCGTCGCAGCTGCAGGCCTTCGGAGGCCGGTGCAGCGAGGAAGGCATCGAGCATCGACGGCACGAAATGCGCCGTGGTGATGCCATGGCCACGGATCAAGCGGGCCAGTTCAGTGGGGTCGCGATGCGCATCGGGCCCGGCAATCACCAGCGTTGCTCCGCACAGCAACGGCAGGAAGAACTCCCAGACCGACACATCGAAGGTTGCCGGGGTCTTCTGCAGCACGCGGTCATCGGCGCGAATGCCGTAGTGCTCGCGCATCCACAGCAGGCGGTTGACGATGGCACGATGTTCGATGACCACGCCCTTCGGCTCGCCGGTCGAACCGGAGGTGTAGATCACATAGGCCGCATCGCTGGGCGCCGGATCGGCCCACGGTGCGGCAAAACTCAGCGCAGTCCACTGCTCCGGCGCGAGCACGGGTACGCCGACCATGCGCGCCGAAACCTCGGACGCAGCCATTACGCACACCGGCTGTGCCGAGGCGAGAATACGCGCCAGGCGCTCGTCCGGATGAGCAAGGTCCAACGGCAGGTAGGCGGCTCCGGCACGCAGCACCGCCAGCAGCGCGATCACCAGCTCCAGCGAGCGCGGCAATGCCACCGCCACCACGCTGCCCGGGCCGACATCCATCGCCCGCAGCTGTGCCGCCAGCGCGAAACTGCGCGCTTCCAGCGTTACGTAGTCCAGCGTAGTGTCGCCGAACACCAGCGCTGGAGTGTGCGGATCCCGATCCATGCCCTGCTGCAGCAATTCAACCAGTGTGGTCTCAGGAAGCGCGTGCGCAGTGGCATTGAAACCGTGCAGCACCTGCTGCACCTCGTCGGTCGTCGCCAGAGGTACGGCTGCGATATCGTCAGCCTGCAGTGCCGACGACACGAAATGCAGCAACCGTGCCGCGTGTGCCTCGACATCCTCGCGACTGTACAGCGCGGGATTGGCCTCGATCTCCAGATCCAGCAGACGCTGGCCATCGCCACGGAAGCCCAGCGTCAGGTCATCCACCGGCCCGGTGCAGAGCACCTCCAGCGTCGCCTGCACGCCCGTCAGCGCCAGCGGCTTGTAGAACGGCTGCACATTCACCATGGGACCGTGCAGGCGCTGCTGCGCGCCCACCAGGCCCAGATCCCGGCGCAGTTGCTCGCCTCGGTAACGGCCGTGCTTGCGCCCTTGGCTGAGCTGCCGGCCCAGGCTGCGGGTAAAGGATTCGACGCTGCCCTCGCCGGCGGCCACGCGCAGCGGCAACACATTCATCACCATCGCCGGTACCCGTGCCGACGCGTTGCCGAGCCGGCCCATGTAGGGCACGCCCAGCACCACTTCATCGGCCGCGCTCATCCGCCGCAGGTACTCGGCCGACAACGCGGCCAGCACGTCTGGCCAGGGCTGCAACCAACGTACCGATGCCTGCAGCAACTGCTCACGGAATGCCGCATCGAGCGGCTGCACCCAGCGCAGCGCGTCGTCACTGGCCGCGAGCGTACCGGCCAGGCCCATGCCCGCCGGTGCACCCTGCATGTGCTCGCGCCACCATTGCCCGGCCTGCGTGCGGCGCGGGTCGGCACGATAAGCAGCATCGTCGGCCAGCACCCCCGCCAGCCCCGGCAGAGGCTCACCCGTACGACCGGCATACAACGCGCACACGCGATCAGTGAACAGCGCCATGCCGTAACCATCGGCCGCCAGGTGATGCACGCGCAGGTACCAGACCCAACGCTGCCCGCCCAGTTCAAGCAGCACCTGCTGGCTGATCCGGTCCCGGGTGGGATCGACCGGGCTCAGCCGGTCGGCGTGCATCAGGTTGCGTGCCGCAGCGGCGGGATCCGCCTCGGTAGAAACATCGCGCACCGAAAGCAACGGCACGTGTGCCGTGTCATGCCACTGCAGCGGCTGGCCATCGGCACCTTCGGCAAAGCGCAATGCGAAGGCCTCGGCCTCGCAGGCAGCCTGGTCTGCGGCTGCGACGAACGCGGCCACGTCCAGCGGGCCGTCGATCCATACCGCGTGCGCGGTATTGAATGACGGATTGTCCGGTGCCAGCCGCTGTGCGAACCACAGCCCGGCCTGGGCCTCGGTCAACGCCACCGGCGTGGCCAGCGCTGCGGCGTTCATGCGTTCTGCGCGGCCTGCAGTTGCTGCACCACACCCCACCACTGGCGCAGCGTGGTGTGCTCGGCCAACTGCGAGAACTCGAGCGGAAGGCCGGTGTTGCCCCAGGCCAGGACCAGGCCGAGCATGCGCATTGAATCCAGGTCCAGGTCGATCAGGTTGTCGTCGTCACCGATCTCGGCCGGCGTGCACTCCAGCACGCGCGCTACGTCGGCGCGCATCCGCTCCAGATCCAGCGCCTCACCCATGGCAGCCATCACAGCACCTCCAGCAGCTGATCGGTGGTCATCGGCACACCACAGGTGCGCGCGATCCAGTGCAGCGCCTGATCGTGATCGGCACGCGAGAAGTCCGCCACCGCATCGGCGGCGATGAAGGCCTCGATGTCACGCTGGAAGGCCTCGACCACGGTCGCGGTGCAGCCGATATGGGCGTACACGCCCGTCACCAGCAGCTGGTCACGGCCGCGCACCCGCATCAGCGTTTCAAGGTTGCTGCGCTGGAACGCGCTGTAGCGGTGCTTCACCAGCACGTGCTCCCCTGGCTGCGGTGCCAGTGCTTCGATGATGGGTTCGTGATCGGCGCTGCGGCGCATGCCCGGCCCCCACAGGTCAGCCTGAAGGCCACGGTCACGGCGGTCCTGGTCGCCATGCTGAGCGGTGTAGAACACCGGAATGCCGTGCGCGCGGCAATGCGCCAGCAGCCGTGCGATGTTGTACACGGCCGGCCGTAGCGGTGCATTGCCGGCGTCGAAGGCGGCCAGGAAGTAACGCTGCATGTCGTGCACCAACAGCGCGACACGATCGCGCTGCGGGCGCCACGGGCCACGCGCCTGCGGCAGTTCGGCGGCAGTCGGCAAGGGATAATCGGTGATACGGGGCAGCGCCATCAGCGCGTTCCTCCTGTCTGTTGCAGATGACGCGCACGCAATTGCGCGCGCAGTTCGCGGCGGCTGATCTTGCCGACCGCAGTGGTATCGAAACTGTCGACGAACACGACCTGGTCGGGCACCTTGAACGCCGCCAGGCCGCGCCCGCGCATCCAGGCCTTCAGTGCCGGGGCCTTGAACGGCTCGCCCTGCGCGATCACGAAGGCACAGCTGCGCTCGCCCAGATACTCATCGGGAATGGAGACCACGGCGGCGTCAAACACGCCGGGGTGCGCCAGCAGATGATCTTCGATCTCTTCGGCGGAGATCTTCTCGCCAGCGCGGTTGATGTGGTCACCCGCACGGCCCTGCACCACCAGGTAGCCTCCGGGCAGCTGCTGCACACGGTCGCCGGTACGATAGAAGCCGTCGTCGGTGAACGAGCGCGCATTGGCCACCGCATCGTTGTGGTAGCCACGGATGGTGTACGGGCCACGGGTGAGCAGGTGCCCCACCTCGCCTTCGGCCACCGGCTGGTCATGGTCATCGACCACGCGCACCTCGTCATCCGGGCTGATCGGTCGCCCCTGGCAGGCCACGATCAGTTCTTCCGGGTCATCCAGCCGTGTGTAGTTGACCAGGCCTTCGGCCATGCCGAACACCTGCTGCAGCGTGCAGCCAAGGCCATCGATCACCCGTCGTGCGGCTTCCGGCACCAGTTTGGCGCCGCCTACCTGCAATACCTGCAGGCTGGTCAGGTCATGCTTGCTGGTGGCGGCGGCCTGTGCCCACAGCAACGCCAGCGGCGGCACCAGCCCGCAGCAGGTCACCTGCTCGCGAGCGATCAGCGGGAAGGCCGCATCCGGTCCGGGGCCGGGGCTGAGCACCACGCGGGCGCCGGCGTACAACGCGCCGAAGAAACCGGGCGAGCTCATCGGGAAATTGTGCGCGGCCGGCAGCGCGACCAGATAGACGCTGTCGCGGTCGATGCCGCAGATTTGATTGCTGGCACGGAACGAATAGATGTAGTCGTCGTGCGTGCGTGGAATCAGCTTGGACAGCCCAGTGCTGCCTCCGGAAATCTGCAGGAACGCCACCGACTGCGGGTCCGGATCGGACGGCAGCTGGCTGCGATCGCCCTGCAGTGCCTCCAGCGCGATGAACTCCGCCGCATCGCCGTCGATCACCACATGGCGAACCGCCGGCACTTCGGCCTGCAGCGCCCTTGCCAACCCGCGATGATCGAAGCCATCGTGCAGTGCGCTGGTGATGTAGGCACTGGCTTCGGCCTTGTTGGCGAAGTGCACCAGCTCGGTGATGCGGTGCGCCGGCAACGCATACACCGGCACCAGCCCGGCACGGAACAGGCCGCAGACCGTGGCGATGAAGCCTGCCGTGTTGCCCAGCTGCACCAGCACCCGCCCCCCTGGCTGCAGGCCCAGCGCCAACAGGCCGGCGCCGATCCGCCCGGCCTCGTGCCACAGCTGTGCATAGCTCAGGCGGACGTCGCCGGCGACCACCGCGATGTCATCGGCATAGCGTTCTGCACGCTCGCGCAGGAAACCCGGGAAGGTCTCGCCACGCCAGTGACCGGCTTCGCGATAGCGCGCCACCAGCGTGTCGGGCCACACCTGCTGCAGCGGCAGGCGGGAAGCGTCAGTGGAGGTACTCATGCGGCAGGCTCGATGGCGGGCGCGGATTCATGGACACCCAGCGCGTTCAACAGGGCAGCGAACTTCGCTGCGGTTTCGGCCACCTCGGCCTCGGGGTGTGACTCGGCGACGATGCCGGCACCGGCATACAGGCGCAGCTGCGTGCCCTGCAGGCGCGCGCAGCGGATCGCCACGTACCAGTCGCCGTCACCCTGCGCGTCCAACCAACCCACGGCGCCGGCATAGAAGCCACGCGGCACCGGTTCCAGCTCGCGGATGCGCTGCAGCGCCGCCAACCGCGGCGTACCGCAGACCGCCGGCGTAGGGTGCAGCTGCGCCAGCAGTTCGGCGGCTGACGTCTGCGGATCCTTCAGCGTGGCGTGGATGCGGGTGCCGAGGTGCCACATGCTGGCGGTGGCATGCAGCACCGGGCGCGGCTGTGCATCGATGTGGCTGCAGTACGGTGCCAGGCCTTCGACGATGGCTTCGACCACGTGGCGGTGCTCGTCGTGGTCCTTGGTCGAGGCCAGCAGCGCCTGCGCCGCATGCTCGTCCTCGGCGGCATCGGCACTGCGCCGCGCGGAACCGGCCAGCGGATGCGACAACAGTTCGGCGCCTCGCTTGCGCAGCAGCAGTTCCGGCGTCGCGCCCACCAGCCAGGCCGGCGCCTGGCCCAGCTCCACCGGAAGCGGCACCGCGTAGGTCGCCACCGACGGATCCGCGCCCAGGCGTGCCAGCAGCACGTCCGGAGAAAGCGCCTCGCGGGTGCGTGCCAGCAGGCTGCGCGCCAGCACCACCTTGTGCAGGTTCTGCTCGGGCGCACGCAAGGCCTGCACTGCCGCAGCGACTGCAGCGGCATAGTCCTGCGGCACAGGTTCGGCCCGCAGGGCGCCGTCCAGCGGCGGTGCGGCCTGCGGCTGCAGTGCCAGCGCCGGCAGCAGGCGCTCGGGCTGGTACAGCGCATCGTCGGCACGCGGCTCGAACGGCACCGCGCCAACCAGCAGGCCCGGGCCGCCACGCTGCTGGGCAAAGAACGCCGAAACGCGTTCTGCCAACGTCGCCAGTGCACCGGCTGGCAACGTGGCGCGGCAACCGCGGGCGTGCACGTGCTGGCCGGCATGCTGCAGCAGGAACAGCGACGCGTCGTCGGTGCTCTGCTGTGGTGCTGGCGCAGCCTCCGGCCACGCGCCCTGCATCAGGGAATCGTTCATGGGGTCTCCTTCATCCGATGCGCTGCAGCCAGCGCGCACAGCAACAGCAGCAGCGCGCCCACCAGCAGGTAAGGCAGGCTTGGCCCGCCGCGATACAACAGCGTGCCGAGCATCGGCCCGGCCACCATGCCCAGCCCTTGCGCGGCCGCCACGGTGCCTGCGGCGGCGCCCTGCTCGTGCGCCTCTACCGCATCGGCGGCCAGCGCCTGGAACGAGGGGAATACGAAGCCCATGCCGAACGCAGCCAGCGCATACGCCGCAGGCAATTGCCAGGCCTGCTGCACGCCCGCCACCGAAGTGAAGCCGATGCCGGAAATGAGAGCGCCGAGGACGATCCAGCGACGTGGATGCACCTCCAGCTTCATCACCAGCGCCTGCGCCAGGATCAGGCCGACGCCAACGGCGGTGAGTGCAATGCCGGCCATGCGCGCGCCGGTCGCCGCATCCAGACCCAGGCGATCAATTGCGAAGAAGCCGACCGTGACCTGCGCGATGGTCACCGAGACCATGGCGATGAACGCTGCCAGCTGCGGCAGGCACAGGCGCGCGTCGAGGCGGCTCATCGGCGTGCGGCGCTGTGCGGACGCGCCCACCACGGGCGGTGTAGCCGGCAGGCGCCAGGCCAGCAATGCCAGTGCCAGCAACGGAAGCAGCGCGGCCACGTACAGCGCCAGCGACAGGTTCGTATAGGCCAGCCAGCCCGCGGCGGCCGGGCCGAGCACCATGCCCAGCGCGTTGGCACTGCCCAGGCGGGCGAGGAATTTTGCACGCTGTCCGGTGGGTGCCCTGTCGGCGATCAGCGCCGCTGCGGTAGGAGGCACAGCCGCGTAGAACAGGCCGATCAGGCCACGCGCACCGACCAGCACCAGCACTGACACCAGCACCGGCGGCACTGCCTGCAGGGCGACATCGATGAACACCGCCAGCGCGATATAGACCACGGTGTAGGCGCTCATCGCCAGCATCAGCACGCGTTTGCGGCCGATGCGGTCGCTGAGCTGGCCCCAGGGGCGCGCGGCCAGCATCCACAACACGCCCGCGGCGGTGACCGACAGTCCGGCATGCCACTCGGACAGCCCGAGCATGCGGACCACCGGACCGATCACAGCGACGAAGGACATCATCGCCATGGTGCCGATCAGGGCAGCCAACACCAGCGCCGGCAAGCCGGGAACGACGGGACGTGCGTGCATGAAACACCAGCCGTAACAGGAAAGGATTGGCCGGGCGCGTCTGCACGCCCCGCCCGGCACCCGCCCCACTCAGGACCGGATGCCACCCTCAAATGATAACGGCTCGTATTTGCATTTGATACCCATTCTCTTGAATGAGCATGCAACAGTGGGTTCAGCGCATTGCACGCAGGCCCAGCAGGCCACGGCGCTTGAACCACCACTCCAGCGGCAGCGTCACCAACGGCGGGATGGCCGCCAGCAGGGCCAAGGCACTGGCCCACCACGGCCAGCGCAGGCGCACCGCCGCAAACAGCGTGACCGCCACGTACACCAGGAAGGCCACGCCGTGCAGGGGCCCGAACAGCTTCACCAGCGCCACGTTGGTCATGGGGCCATACTTCATCCACATGCCGATGAGCAGGCCGGTCCAGGTTACGGCCTCGATGAAAGCGACCGCTGCGAACAGGCGTCCGGTCGGGTGCATGGGGGAACGTTGGGTCACAAGGGACTCCGGCATCGGGATATCAAATGCAAATGATACGCAGATGCACGCCGCGGCAGGTAGCGCCGGGCCATGCCCGGCGGGCGCACCGTCATCAGCAACACGGCGTGTCCACCAAGGTGGACACCTACCGAAGCACATCCGGCAGCACCTGCTCTCCAATTTCGCGCAGCACCGCGTCCATCGGCCTCCCGTTGTCGACCAGGTTGAACATCACGTGCCCCACGCCCTGCGCATGCACGCGCAGCAGGTAGTCACGCAAGCCGTCGCGGCCGACCTTCAGGCCCAGTGGCAGCGGCTCGGGCGGTGCGTGCGGATCGGCCTGCAGATCCAGCAGCATCGACTGCACGAACGGCTTGCCTGGCCCAGCGCCTTGCGCCTGCGCCTGTTGCCACAGGCCGATGCGCCCTTCCTGCGCGGCCTCTTCGCGGTGATAGGTGGCCCAGCCTTCGGCTTCGCGTGCGATCCACTGCAGGCTCTGCCGCGCAGTGCCCACCACCAGCATCGGAATGCGCGTGGCCGGGGCCGGCAGTACGTCGAAGCCACCGGTGGCTTGCACTACCGCGACCCTTTCTTCAGCCTCCGGTGACAACGCCGCGCGCAACAAGGTCCAGCGCTCACGGAACGTCGCCGCCCTGCCCTCCAGGTATTCGCCGAATGCCGCGAACTCTTCCGGCCGATCGCCAGACCCGAGGCCCAGCACGAAGCGGCCGTCGCTGATCCGGTCCAGGCTCAAGGCCGACTTCGCCACCTGCAGCGGATGGCGCAATGGCAGCACGATGGCCGCGCTGCCGACCACGATGCGCTCGGTCGCCGCAGCCAGCATGCCCAGCCACAGGAACGGGTCGTCCAACGCGCTCGTTGTCGCGTCCGGACCCTGCGGCACCATCAGCGGCACGTCGCGCGTCCACAACGCGGCAAAGCCCAGGTCATCGGCCAGTCGCGCGATACGTCGCGCCTCACGCGGATCGGCCAGCCCATGCGCCGCAACGGGCGTCATCAGGCCCAGGCTCAGTCCCTGTTGCGGAAACAACGAATCGTAGGCGAGATTGAATTCACTCATGGGACCAGCTTAGCGTGCAGGCAACCGGCGACGATGACACGCCACACGCCACAGGAAAAACGCTGCATGCCGAGGATCCGCCCCGCCCACATCGATGACCTGCCCGCGATGAGCGCGGTATGCCTGGCCGCATTCACTGCGGCCGTCGCGCCCTCGCTCAGCGCGGCCGGCATTGCTACGTTCGGCGGTGTCGCCGCCGCCGATGCGTTCGCTGCACGCCTGCAGGGTGACAACCACATCCTGGTGGCGGAGCAGGATGGCCGCATCGTCGGCGTGGTAGAGCTGAAGGAAGGCCGCCACCTGGCGATGCTGTTCGTCGATCCCAGCTACCAGGGCCAAGGCATCGGCCATGCTTTGTTCGACGCGGTGCTCCCGCAGGTGCGCGAGCCGGTGCTGACCGTGCGCGCCTCACTCAATGCAGTGCCAACCTACCTGCGCTATGGCTTCGTGCTGGACGGCGACGTCGGCGAGTTCAATGGGCTGGTGTATCAGCAGATGGTGCGGGCAGCGGCCTGAAGGCATCCGCCGGCCAATACCCGGCGTGCGTCATGCCCTGCGGCACGCCCGTCATGAGCAAACTGAATCAGCAGGCTCCCCGGCCGTTCCTACAATGGCCTGTCACCCTGCCCTTCGAGATGCTGCCGATGCGCGTCGCGCTTTCTATGTTGCTGCTGGCTTCGGCGTTGAGCGCCTGCACCCCGGCCCCGGTTTCCATCGCCAACTCCGCCGAGGTGCCCGCGCCGGCCAAGGCAATCGCCTGGCGCCAGGGCGATGTCGATGATGCCTTCGCCGAGGCCGCCGACAGCGGCAAGCCGGTGCTGCTGTACTGGGGCGCCGTCTGGTGCCCACCGTGCAACCAGCTCAAGGCGGGCCTGTTCAAGGACCCGGCCTTCATCGCGCTGACCAGCAAATTCGTTCCCGTCTACCTGGATGGCGACGAGGAAGGTGCGCAAGCCTGGGGTGAGCGCTTCGGCGTACGCGGCTATCCGACCCTGATCGTGCTGGACCCAAAGCGCAACGAAATCACCCGCGTGGCCGGCGGCAATGATGCCACCGAACTGACCCGGGCACTGACCGTCGCCGCAGGCCGCCGCAGTGCTGTTGCCGCCACCTTGGCCACCGCGTTGGCAACGCCGGACCGACTGGCCGCAGAAGACTGGCAGGTGCTGGGCGACTACGGCTGGGAAGTGGACGCCAACCGCCTGGCCGGCGAGCGCAGCAGCGAGGATGTGCTGCGCCAGTTGTCCAAGGCCGCACCCGACGCTGCCCTGCAGCGCCGCTTCGCCCTGCTGGCCTTGGCAACGGCCGAAAAGCCCGATGCCTCGCCCACCGAAGTACGCGAGCTGCTGCAGGCCGTGCTGGCGCAGCCCGCCGAAGTCCGCCGCAACCGTGAGTTGCTGGGCTATGCAGGCGTGCAGCTGGTCAAGCAGGCCAGTGCCGGGCCGGCCACCAGCAACACGCTGGGACAGCAGCTGCTGGTGGCATTGGAGCGGGCAGACGCCGAGCGCGGCGACCGCGCCGACGACGCATTGTCGCGTGCGTTGACCGAAGTGTCGCTGGCCCGCCAGCAGCAGCCGAAGGGCGCATTGCCCGCGGCCCTGGTTGATCGGGTCAAGCAGCGCGTGGCTGCTGCCGACGCTGCCGCCACCGATGCGCATGCGCGCCAGGCCACGATCAGCAGCGCGGTCTACGCACTACGCCAGGTCGGCGACGACGCAGGCGCCGAGTCGCTGTTGCTGGCGGAACTGAAGCGCAGCGAACAGCCGTACTACTACATGCCCGAGCTGGCCGAACTGGCCGAGCAGCGCGGCGACACCGCCGGTGCGCTGGAGTGGTTGAAGCGTGCCTACGACGGTGCGCAGGGCCCGGCCACCCGCGTGCAGTGGGGCGTGCTGTATGTGGAAGGCCTGCTGAAGCTGGCACCGGACGATGCACCACGCATCGAGCAGGCGACCGCCTCGCTGATCGCCGAGCTGGAGGCACAGCCGTCGGGCTACCACCAGCGCACCCGCCAACGCTTCGAGCGCTTGGCCGGGCAGTTGAAGGCGTGGAGCGGCAAGCACCAGGGCGCGGAGACGCTGGCG
Organism: Stenotrophomonas maltophilia group sp. LNF247; assembly: GCF_054083135.1. Lineage (NCBI taxonomy): Bacteria > Pseudomonadati > Pseudomonadota > Gammaproteobacteria > Lysobacterales > Lysobacteraceae > Stenotrophomonas > Stenotrophomonas maltophilia group sp. LNF247. The sequence continues at coordinate 303 of NZ_JBSRQL010000001.1, read as the reverse complement.
CGGTTGCAGCAGCGGATGCAGCAGGCGTGCGGGGAGCAGGTGGATGGCGCCTGCAAGGATTGGTTGAGTTGAGTTGATGAAAACGCCGGCGGCTGGTTCGCCTGCCGGCGCCTTTGTTGATACCGGTTGTGGCGGGGGAAGGGGCTGGCCGGGACACGCCGTAATCCCATCCTTGGGGGCTCGATGGCGCCATCCATGGCGCCAACGGTCCCGGCCAGCCCCTCCCCCCCGCCACCGGACCGTTTCCTGCGAGCGCGGGCAGCACTTCAGCGCGCCGGTGAGGTTCGAAAAGCGGGTTCTGGT